>CAYVVB010000527.1:0-26899 GCA_964454955.1 uncultured Bradyrhizobium sp.
GGGTGGGACGCGAGCTCAATGAAAAGCAATGGCGAATCGTGCTGCGACAGCTCCTGGCACTCGGCCATCTGCGTGCCGATCACGAAGCCTATGGCGCGCTGAAGCTCACGGAGTCGGCGCGTGGCGTCCTGCGCGGCGAGACCGAGGTGTGGCTGCGCGAAGAGCAGGAAGGTGCGCGCAACCGCGCCATCCGGACCAAGGCGCGGCGAGGCGATCTCGCAGCCGTCTTGCCTGGCCGGAACGGAGGTGCCGATCCCGCGCTGCATGCCGCACTGAAGGCCTGGCGCTCCGAAACTGCGCGCAAACGCGGCGTACCGGCTTACGTGGTGCTGCACGACTCGACCCTTGACGGCATTGCCGCCGTGCGCCCCGCCACACTTGCCGAGCTGCGCGGCATCGCCGGGATCGGCGACAAGAAGCTCGAGCACTATGGCACCGAGCTGATCGCGGTAGTGACGGCGCATAACGGCGGCGCGTGAGCGCAACTTGTTCGTTTAAACTACATGCCGCAAACGCCTTCCCCTCATCGTGCCTGCGGAGAGATGAAGAAGATTTCTTCACCCGCGGAACAATCCACGACACAAGACGCATTACTGCGAATTAATCCCACCGCAAGCGCAAATTAATCCGCCCGACAGGACGCCGTAAGGCCAGGCGCGCTAACTGAAGGTGGAGGCCTAAGGGGCTAGAGCTTTACCTTTCGGGAGATTCCAGGAAATGACAGATAGCGGACATCCTATTTACAAGATTCTATCCGTGCGGCGGCTGGCGCTGCTCGGCTCGGCCGCGGTAATCGGCTCTGCGCTGGCGCTTGGCGGACCTCACGGTCCGGTCCGGCTGGCGGAGCCCGCTTTCGCCGACGCGCAGACTGCGCAGCAGGGCCCCGTCGGTTTCGCTGACCTCGTCGCCAAGGTGAAGCCTGCGGTGATCTCGGTGCGCGTCAAGATGGAGCAGAGCTCCGCCACGGTGGAGGGTCCGGGCAACGACGAAGGCGCCTCGCCGTTCGAGGGCACGCCGTTCGAGAAATTCTTCCATCAGTTTGGCGAGAACGGGCCGCAGGGACGGATGCGGATGCCTCACCACGAAGTGACGGGAGTCGGTTCCGGCTTCTTCATTTCGGCCGACGGCTATGCGGTGACCAACAACCACGTTGTCGACCACGCGACGTCGGTGCAGGTCACGACCGATGACGGCAGCATCTACACCGCGAAGGTCATCGGCACCGATCCGAAGACCGATCTCGCGCTGATCAAAGTCGACGGCAAGACGGACTTCGCCTACGCCAATCTGTCGAACCAGGCGCCGCGCATCGGCGATTGGGTCGTCGCCGTCGGCAATCCGTATGGCCTGGGCGGCACCGTGACCGCCGGCATCGTCTCGGCCAAGGGCCGCGACATCGGCTCGGGTCCCTACGACGACTACATCCAGATCGACGCGCCCATCAACAAGGGCAATTCCGGCGGCCCGACCTTCGACGCCAACGGTAACGTGATCGGCGTGAACACCGCGATCTTCTCGCCGTCGGGCGGATCGGTCGGCATCGGCTTCGACATTCCGGCGACGACCGCGAAGGCCGTCATCGCACAGCTGAAGGACAAGGGCGCGGTGACGCGCAGCTATATCGGCGTCCAGGTTCAGCCGGTGACACCGTCCATTGCCGAAAGCCTCGGCCTGAAGAAAGCCGAGGGTGCGCTGGTCGATGAGGCCCAGCCGGACACGCCCGCGGCCAAGGCGGGCATCAAGTCGGGTGACGTCATCACCGCGGTCAACGGCGCCTCGGTGAAGGACTCGCGCGAGCTCGCACGCCAGATCTCGGTCATGGCGCCGAACTCTTCGGTGAAGCTCGACGTGTTGCGCAACGGTGAAGCCAAGACGATCGACGTCACGCTTGCGACCATGCCGAACCAGAAAGAGGCAAATGCAGGCGGCCGCGAAGAATCGTCCGCCCCCGGCGTGCCCCATCTCGGGCTGTCGGTTGCACCCGCAGCCGAAGTTGCCGGTGCCGGCAACGCGGGCGTGGTGGTCACCAACGTCGATCCGGACGGGCCAGCCGCCGAGCACGGCTTCAAGTCCGGCGACGTGATCCTCGAGGTCGGCGGCAAGAGCGTTTCCTCGGTCTCCGAGCTGCGCAAGGCGCTGGCGGATGCCAAGAGCTCGGGCAAGCACGACGTCCTGATGCGGGTGAAGACCGCCGACAACACACACTTCGTCGCCGTGCCGGTCGCTTAATCCGGCAGAGGTCAGGAAAACCAGAGCGCGATGACTCCCCCCGCCATCGCGCTCTGGCGACAAGAGCCCGCCGCTCGCGCGTTCTCCAGGCGCAGCGGCGGGCTTTCTCTTGCGAACTGGAGCGACCGGAGCGAGCCTCAGAGTGCCGGGACGACTCAAGAGATCGCATTAAGGCGATACGACTTCAAAGCTTCACCGGGAACAGGTGATTGAGCCCGACCAGGATGATCAACAGCACGATTCCCAGACCAAGAGAGTAGCCGATCAATTTCTTCTCGATCGGCAGGAGCGGCTCGGGAGCGTTGCGCTCTGCTTTAGCGTTCAAATCCGACGACGACATCAAAACCTCCCACGAATCTAGCTGACGAGCGGCGGCTTGAAGCCGGCGAAGAACAGCCACGAGATCAGAAGCCCGACCCAGATCACGAAGCCGAACAGGCTTACGACATAGACGGCGGCGAGCTTGCCGAAGCCGTCCTGCCAGAGCTTGCGGAAGTCCGACAGCACGCCGATCGAGAAGAAGGTCAGGATGAAGAAGATCACGCGGAACACGTTCGCCTCGCCTGCGGCGGACGGCAGCGCCTTGGCGATCTCGGGCGTGGTGCCGAGCGCGAGCCAGAGCGAGATCGCGAACACCAGCAGGAAACCGAGAATGAATTTCGGGAAGCGCTCCCAGATCTCGCCGGCCTTCGCCGTGTCCGTGCGCTTGTCGATGTGATTGGTCCAGATATAGCCGAGGATGAAGGCCCAGACCCCGATGAAGATATCGATGAACACCTTCACGGTGGCCGTCGTCGCCAGGATCCAGCCGGGCTGATACTTGATTCCTTCGGCAGCCGCCTTGGCGAGGATGAGCGATTCGGTGATGCCGCCGCCCGCCACGGCCGCGCCGTCGGTCTTGACCGCAAGCCCCATCCAGGCGCCGGCGACCAGCGGCTCCTGCCACAGGAAGGCCTGCGCCAGGAACGGCAGGATCAGGACCTCCACCACCGCGAACACCACGACCAGCGAGGACACCAGCACCGGCACTGCGGGCCGGGCGCGGATGGCGCCTCCGGTCGCAATCGCCGCGGCAACGCCGCAGATCGAAATGCCGGACGCGAGCGGCACCGACCATTCGCGGCTGAAGCCGAACCATTTGCGCGCGACGAAATAGACCACCGACCAATAGATCAAATAGGCCTCGATGATCGCGGCAACGCCGCGCAAGAGGATCGAAGAGGCCAGGTTGAGACGGCCGGCGGCGGTGACCGCAACCGTGGCGCCCAGGATCACGATCGCGATCTTGATGTAGAGCTCGGGCCGGATCGCTTCCTTGAGCCACGCTGCAAAGCGCGGAAAGAAGTTCGCGATCACGAGTCCCGAGAGCAGCGCCACGACGAAGCCGCCTTCATTGGTGAGCCTGAGCGACCAGGAAATGCCGAACTTCTGCTGTTCGGCCGGCGTGACCGCGGCGACATGGGCATAGCTGCCAATGACCCAGCTCGCATAGGCGATCGCAAACACGATGGTGAAGGCCGCCGCAAATTTCTTCACATCCGCGCCAAGCGCGGCAACGCCCGCGCTCAACACGATCAGAAGCGAGGCATAGGTCGCAAGCAGCGCCCCCACGCCGCCGAGCCAGGCATAGGACTTGGCGACCGGCGCGAGTGCCGTGGTGATGTCGGTATAGACCGAGGTGGTCACCGCCCAGCCCAGCAGGTCCGTACCGCTGAGACCGAACAGCGCGAGCGCAAAGACCAGGAGGCCGATGACCACCGCAAGCCAGTCTTCGTTCAGGTTTTCTTTCGAGGCGGCCGTTGCGGCCGACTTCACTGCAATGTCCGACATCGTCATCCCCGGGCAAAACGGCGCGTAAAAGCACCGAAAAATCGATGGCGTCTATGAAATCACGCCCGGCGGAACTGACAATCTTACAGAATTTCTTTCTTCGTAAAGGCGGGAGAATGAACGTGTCGGCGAATGCACACCCGCTGATAGAAGTTTCTTTTTTGGCTTTTCTCCGCTGTCAATCTCGAGATTCCGGGTTCGATGCCGACGCATCGCCCCGGAATGACGGTGTTGGTCGATCGATTTGGGGAGACGCACGCTATGAAACAGGCTGACGTCCCACCGCTCTTTGTGGCAGAACACCTGCTGTCCCTGGCCGATCAGTGAGCTCAACATGCCCGCGCCAAAACCACCTGCGTTTGAAACGCTGAGCCTGCACGCAGGCCAGCATCCGGATCCCGTCACCGGCGCCCGTGCGGTGCCGATCTATCAAACGACTTCATACGTGTTCCAAGATTCGGAGCACGCCGCGGCGCTGTTCAACCTGGAGCGCGCCGGCCACATCTATACCCGCATCTCCAACCCGACCACGGCGGTGCTCGAGGAGCGGCTGGCCGCGCTGGAAGGCGGCGTCGGCTCCGTCTGCACCGCGAGCGGGATGGCGGCGATGCATCTGGCCATCGCGACGCTGCTCAATGCCGGCGACCACATCGTCGCCTCCGCATCACTCTATGGCGGCACGATCAACCTGCTCGCGCATACGCTGCCGCGGTTCGGCATCACCACGACATTCGTGAAGCCGCGCGATCTCGACGCCTTCCGCGCCGCCATCAAGCCGAACACCCGCCTCGTGATCGCCGAGACCATCGGCAATCCCGGCCTCGAGGTGCTGGACATCCCGGCGGTCGCGGGCCTGGCGCATGAGGCGAAGATCCCGCTCCTGATCGACAACACCTTCGCCACGCCCTATCTGAGCCGGCCGATCGAGCACGGCGCCGACATCGTCATGCATTCGGCGACCAAATGGCTGGGCGGCCATGGCATCGCGATCGGCGGCGCCATCATCGATGGCGGCAATTTCGACTGGCGCGCTTCGGCCAAGTTTGCGGTCCTGACCGAGCCCTATGCCGGCTATCACGGCATCATCTTCGACGAACAGTTCGGCCCCGCCGCCTTCATCATGCGCGCCCGCACCGAAGGCCTGCGCGATTTCGGCGCCTGCCTGTCGCCGACGAATGCGTTTCAATTGCTGCAAGGGATCGAGACGCTGCCGGTCCGCATGGATCGCCACATCCAGAACACCCACGCCGTGCTGGAGGCGCTCAAGAGCAACAAGGCGGTGGAATGGGTGCTCCACCCGTCCCTGGAAGACCATCCGGATTACCAGTTGGCCAAACGCCTGTTGCCGCGCGGCGCGGGTTCGATCGTCAGCTTCGGCATCAAGGGCGGCCGTGCGGCGGGCCGCAAGTTCATCGAGTCGCTGCGGATGATCAGCCATCTCGCCAATGTCGGCGACGCAAAGACGCTGGTGATTCATCCCGCCAGCACGACACATCAGCAGATGGATGCCGAACAGCTGAAAGCAGCCGGCATCGGCGAGGAGCTGGTGCGGCTCTCGGTCGGCATCGAAGCCGCGCAGGACATCATCGATGATCTTTCATTCGCGCTCCGCGCCTCGCAGAAGGTTTGAGCCATGAACTTGTCGGTCAACGGCCTTGATGCCTTCGCCGCAACCGGCGGCCGGAAATTCGATCCTCGCCTGCCTACCGTCGTGCTGATCCACGGTGCGGGCTTCGATCATTCCGCCTGGGCGCTGCACAGCCGGTGGTTCGCGCACCACGGCTTTTCCGTATTGGTGCCCGACCTGCCCGGCCATGGCCGCTCAGCGGGGCCCGCGCTGCGCACGATCGCCGAGATGGCCGATTGGACCGCCGCACTGCTCGACGCAGCAAGCGCGGGAGCTGCGCATCTGATCGGCCATTCCATGGGTTCGCTGATCGCGCTGGAGACCGCCGCGCGGCGTCCGGAGAAAGTGTCGGCGCTCAGCCTGATCGGGACCGCGGCGGCTATGACCGTCGGCCCCGACCTTCTGAAAGCGGCCGAGGCCAATGACCAGGCCGCGATCGACATGGTCTCGATTTGGGGCCTGGGTTTCAACGCTGAGCTCGGCGGGAGCCTCGCGCCGGGATTATGGATGCACGGCGGCGCGCAGCGAGTGCTGCAGCATTGCGCGCCCGGCGTGCTGTTCTCCGATCTTTCCGCCTGCAATTCGTATCAGGACGCGCTCGCGGCGGCGGCGAAAATCACCGCGCCGGTCACCCTGATCCTCGGCGAGCGGGACATGATGACGCCAGCGAAAGCCGGCAAGTCGCTCGCGGCAGCGATTCCGCATGCCCGCACCGTGGTGTTGCCCGGCGCCGGCCACATGATGATGGCCGAGCGCCCGGACGAGCTGCTTGCGGCGCTCACCGCGTGAGGCGGAGCGGGATTACGGCCCCGCTCCCTTTGCGATCGCGTCCGAAAACGAGCGGTCAACGATGGCGGCCGCATCCAGCTTCTGCTTGATCAACCCGGTCCGGAAGTAGAGGTCAATCGTCTTCTGCTCGTCCGCCACGACCCTATCGTCGACCGGCGCGATCCGGATATGCGCCCGCTTGAGCCAGTTCACCGCGACCACGGGCGGGATGTTCATCAGCTTGCCCCAGGTCTCGGCGAAGCCGTCGACATGGCCGAGCGCCCACGCGCGCGCCGCCGTCTGGCGCCTCACAAAATCCTCCAGCGCGGCTCGCTTGTCGCGGATGGCCTCAGGCGTTGCGATCACGAAGCTCAAACCCGGCGTCAGGCCCTCGGACGTGATCACGTGGCGGGATTTGAACAGCACCTCTTCCTGGCTGACATAGGGCTCCCAGGTCGACCAGGCATCGACCGCACCTTGCGAATACGCGACCTTGGCGTCGGACGGCGCGAGGAAGACGATCTGCACATCGCCCGCCGTCCATCCCTTCGCTTCGAGCGCGGCGAGGATGAGCTGGTGGCCGATCGAGCCGCGGCCGGTCGCGATCTTCTTGCCCTTGAGGTCGTCAAAGCTTTGGATCGCCGACTTCTCCGGCACGAGGATGGCAAGCCCGTCCCCCGACTGCCTGATCGCGGCGATCGCCTTCACCGGGACGTTGGCCGCGGCCGCGAAGGTGAAAGGCGCATCGCCCACGAGGCCGGCATCGAGCGCGCCGGCACCAAGCGCTTCGAGCAGTGGCGCTGCGGCGGCAAACTCCTTCCACTCTACCTTGTAGGGAACATCCTTCAGCGCGCCCGCCGCTTCCATCACGGCCTGCGCGTTGCCCTTCTGATCGCCGACGCGCAAAACGGCTTGCGCGGCGGCGATCTCCGTTGCGCCGATCAACAGCGCGGCGGCGAGAACAAGCCGGATCATTCCGCGGCCAGCCCCTTCGCCGCCTGGCGCTCGGCGATCAGCTTGCGGGTCAGCGGGATCAGCTCGCGGCCATAGTCGATGGCATCGATCAGCGGATCGAACCCGCGGATCAGGAAATGGCTGATGCCGAGGTCGTAATAGTCTCCGAACACCTCCGCGACCTGCTCGGGCGTTCCCACCAGCGCGGTGGTGTTGCTGTTGGCGCCGGTCAGTTTGGCGATCTCGGTCCATAGCCGCTTGTCGACCCGCTTGCCCTGATCGGCAAGCGCAAGCAGGCGGCGGGCGCCGGCGGTGGCATGGCCGTCCGCGGGCTTGCGGTAACCGGTCTGGTCCTGCAGCGCGCTGGCGCGTTCGAGAATGGCCTCGGCCCTGGCCCAGGCTTTCTCCTCGGTGTCGGCAAGGATGGGCCGCACCGAGAGGCTGAACCGCGGCGCCGGCCGCCCATGCTTTGCCGCCGCGGCGCGGACGCGTGCGGTCTGCTCGTGCACCTGCGCATAGGATTCGCCCCACAGCGCGAAAGTGTCGGCGTGCTTGCCCGCGACATCGATCGCGGCATCGGATGCGCCCCCGAAATAGATCCTGATGCCCTCGGGGCGATAGGGTTTCACTCGCGAGAAGCCGTTCTCGACCTGGTAATATTTCCCCGCATAGTCGAAGGGCTTGTCGCTGGTCCATTCGGCGCGCACGACGTCGAGGAACTCGCTGGTGCGAGCATAGCGCTCCTCCTTGTCGTCGAGTGTGTTGCCGTCCTGCCTCAGCTCCTTGGCATTGCCACCGGTGATGACGTGCAAGGCAACGCGCCCCTTCGAAAACTGATCGAGAACGGCGAATTGCCGAGCCAGCAGAGTCGGCGCCGTGAACCCCGGCCGTTGCGCGATCAGCACGTTGAGCCGCTCGGTCACGCCGAGAACATGCTGGGCGACCTGCAGGCTGTCGGGCGTAGTCGAATGAAACGCAAGCAGCGCGCGATCGAACCCGGCATTTTCATGGGCCTTCGCCACGGTTTCGATATAGATCGGGTCCAGCACCGGACCTTTGCGGACGATCGTCTCGGACGAATTGTTGTTACTGATGAAGCCGATGAATTCGATTGCCATGTTGACCTTCCGTCTTGACGCTCGGTTGATGTTAGAGTCCCAGTGCAGCGCGGCCGAGACTCACGCGCGTCGCGTCGTCCTGCGGCGTGTGAACGCGCCCGCACAGGACGTCGCGGTAATGCCGTTCCAGCGGATTGACGCGGCTCAGGCCATGGTTGCTGGTCAGGGATAGCGCGTCTTCGACGACCGCCACCGCGTTGTTGGTCACGGTCAGCTTGATCACATTGGCTCCCGCTGCATCCAGCAGAACGCCGTCATCGAAATCGCCGGCAAAGCCGTCGATCAGGCGCGCGTTGACGGTCAGCCGTGCGTCGATCGCGCCCAGGATTTCCTGCACACGCGGCAGCGTCGCGAGCGGCGCACCGAGATTGGCCGGCCTGCGCTCCTTCAGGAAAGTGACCAGCCAGTCGCGCGCGGCGCGCGCAATGCCGTCATAGATCGCCGCGATGAAGATCGCGTGCACGGTCGCCTGCGTAAAATCCGGCGCGCTCCAGGCTTCGGGCTTGCGCACGTCGATCTCGTAGTCGAGCGGAAAGGCCACGTCTTCGAAGATCACGTCGTGGCTGCCCGAGGCGCGAAGCCCGAGATGATCCCAGGTTTCGACGATCCGTGTCCCGGCCAGGCCGGCAGGTACCAGGAACAGCCCGACGCGGGTATCCGCCTCGTCGGTCTTTGCCCAGACAGCGTACCATTTCAGGATCGGCGCACCGGTCGAATAGATTTTGCGTCCCGTCAACCGCCATGCCGTTTCGGTGCGCCGCGCGATGGTCGCGGGAAGCCCGCCGCGCGCGGGCGAGCCCAATTCCGGTTCGACGCGAAGCGCATTGATCAGCGCGACGCCTTCGACCGTCTCCCTGGCGAGCTTGCGCGCAAGCCGCGCCGGCCAGCGCGTGCTTTTCGCCATCACCAGATGCTGGATGTAATGCATCGACAGCACCAGCGCGGTCGACGGATCGGCCTTGCCGAAGATGTTGAGAATGCGCGCCGCATCCCGGGCCCCCGCTCCCAGCCCGCCGAGCGCGGCAGGGACCGTCAGGGCCAACAGCCCCGCTTCGGCGAGCTCCGTGAAATTCTCGAACGGAAAGCTCGCCTCGCGATCATGGAGGGCGGCCCGCTCCGCAAAGCGCGCTGCGAGCCGCGAGGCGTGCCCGACAGGATCGGGCTCGCGCGGCCGGGCGCGTTCGCTCGTGGTTGCAGCGCCAAGGCCCCTCACCATGTCGCGTCCAATCCGAGAAGGTTGAGGATTTGCCGGCGCAAGTCCGCCAGATACGGATCGCCGCGATGGCGCGGATAAGGCCGCTCCACGGCAATGTCGGCCTTGATGCGCGCCGGCCGCTCGCTGAACACGATGACGCGATTGGCAAGCACCAGCGCTTCCTCCGCATCATGGGTGACCAGCAGCGTGGTGAATCCCTTGCGCTGCCAGAGCGCGACGATCTCCGCCTGCATGGTGATGCGGGTCAGCGAATCGAGCTTGCCGAGCGGCTCGTCGAGAACGAGAATCTTGGGATCGTTGACCAGCGCCCGCGCCAGCGCCGCGCGCTGCGCCATGCCGCCGGAGAGTTGATGCGGATAGGCATTGCGAAACCCGGCCAGGCCGACGAGGTCGAGCGCGTCATCGACCCTTTGCCGATGATGCTTCAGGATGCCCTGCGCTTCCAGGCCGAGCGCCACATTGTCCCAGACCGTGCGCCATGGAAACAGGGTCGGGTCCTGGAACACGACCACCCGCGAGGGATGCGGCCCCCTGATGCACGTGCCGTCCTCACGCAGGAAGCCTGATCGCGGCGGCTCGAGTCCGGCCACCAGTCGCAGCAGCGTGGATTTGCCGCAGCCGGAAGGCCCGAGCAGGGCGACGAATTCGCCGGGCTCGATGGCAAGAGTAATGTCCTGCAGCACCGGCAGCACGGCGCCGTCGATGTCGAAGGCGTGGTTGACATTCTCGACGTCGAGCGCAGCCCCGACGGCGGGATAAGCGATGGGCTCGGCAACGGCGTGGGCTACCATTTGACTGTCCCCTTCTGCCAGACCAGCAGGCGGTCGCGGGTGCGGAACAACAACGTGATGGCGCCGGAGCAGAGCAGCGACATCACGATCAGCGCGGCGTACATGTTGGCGTAGGCCGCCCAGCCCTGAGCCCATTGCAGGTACCAGCCAAGCCCCGCCTTGACGCCGATCATTTCCGCCACGACCAGCACCGCGAAGGACGAGCCGAGACCCATGAACAGGCCGACGAAGACATGCGGGAGCGCCGCGGGGATCGCCACTTTCAGAACCAGAAAGAAGGGCTTGGCGCCGAGCGTGCGCGCGACGTCGTAATAGGCGTTGCTGACGCCCGCCACGCCGGACCACGTCAGCACGGCGACAGGGAAACCGGTGGCGAGCGCAATCAGGAAGGTCGAGGCGCTCCAGCTCGAGGGGAAGGTGAAAAAGGCGATCGGCAGCCACGCCGTCGCCGGCAGCGGCCCGATGAAGCGCAACATCGGATGCACCCAATAGCCGATGGCGCGCGACCAGCCGATGGAAACGCCGGTGATGAAGCCGAGCGCAGCGCCGATCAGGTAGCCACCGAGTTGCAGCTCGACCGAGGCGAAGACGCTGTCAAGCAGTTTCGGCAGGTCGTCGGTATAGACCTCGATGATCGCCTGCGGCGGCGGGAAGAACGGCAATGGAAGCCAGGCAAATTTCGCGGTGGCTCCTTCCCACAAGGTAAAGAAGACTCCGAGGACCATCAACCACGGCGCGCGGGTGCGCAAGGCCGCACCGGCGCGGCCGAGGTAATCGGCCGCCAGCGTCCCCAGCAGCGCCACGGAAGCCACCACGAAGCCCCCGATGCCGAGCGAATGGGTGCGCGACCAGTCGCCGAGATCCTCCCACAAGAGGCAGGACAGGCCGAAAGCGACCCATGCGCCGCTTGCGGCAATGCCCGGACCCGAGCTGCGCAGGAACTCCCGCAACGCCTGCGAGGCCGATGCCCTGCCCGCGCCGAGATCGGCGGTATCAGACAGCGAATACGTCGACATAGATGCGCTCCGCGAATTTGGCAGTGTCGGTTGTCGGCTTGAAGACCGAGATCGCCTTCAGGTCATCGGCATAGGCCTTGAGCTCGCGCTTGAGCGCGTCGCCGACGGGATGGTGATGATGCGTGTGGTAGCGTGCCATGCCTTCGAGATCGGCCAGCGTTGCCGCCTTCGGCGCGTAGGGCTGGAACGACTGCGCCGCCAGTTGCGGGTTCTGCGAGGCGAACATCGCAGCATCGAGCAGCGCCTGCGTAACGGCACGCGCGACCTGCGGCTCGTTACGGAGCAGGCTGCCGCGCAAGCCCAGGATGCAGCAGGTCATGTCGCGGTATTGGCCGTCGAGATTGGATCCGATTTCCTTGTAGGCCGGGTCCTTCAGCCAGAGATAGGCGAGCGGATCGGAGGCGAGAAAGGCCTGCGCTTCGCCCTTGTCGACTGCCGTATTGACGAGATTGCCGGGATAAACCCGCCAGTCGACGTCCTTGACGGGATCGATGCCCAGCTTGGCGAGCTGGATCGAGAAGAAATTCTTGTCGGGACCGCCCATGTCGGCAACCGCTACGCTCTTGCCCTTGAGGTCGGCGAGCTTGCTCACCCCGGAATCGGCGCGCGTCAGCGCGCGCAAGCAACCGCCGTGCAGTCCCGAGGCGATCTTGACATCAAAGCCCTGCTCCAGCGGCTTCAGCCAGCGCAGCGCCATGCCGAGCCCTGCTTCGGTCTTGCCGGTTGCGATCGCCTCCAGCAACTGATCGGTCGAACCGGCGAAGTTGTCGAGTTCGACGTCGAGATTCTGCTTCTGGAAGAAACCGTGATCGATCGCGACCGGTATCGCCGCGAGGCATGTGGCGTTCGCATTCCACGACAGCTTCAGCTTGCGCGGCGCACCGGTCAAAGGCGGCGCATCGGAGGCGGTCTTGCACAGGGGAAATTGCGAAAAGCCGATGGCCGGGCCGATGGCGCGCGGCGTAAAGGCTTGCGCGCCGATGGCGCCCAGCGGCGCCGCAAATGCGGCCGCCAGTCCCGCACGCAGCATCGTGCGGCGATCGAGCGGCGACGCTTTGCGATTGTCTTCGTTAGCCATGTCAGCTCCTTGCTTTCGGCAAAGCTCCGCCGTGCGCGAACGTCGTCGCGTCACTCACTCTCGATCCGGTGAGCTTTGCTCGGAATGATTTAAGTGGTCCGCCCGGCGGCTTCGCGCCGCTCAATTCGATGCGTAAATGATGCGGTGCGATCGAATGATCGTCAATGAAATGGAATTTCGAATGTTGCGCGACGGCGAATGATTGTCTCCACCATCGCGCGCAGCGACGATGAAAGGATTTTCAGCGCGAAACGCGTGCATGACGCAGTCATCGGCGGCTTTGATCGCAATTGTAACGGCTCGCGCACATCATCTTCCAACGAGCACGAGGCCGGCAACACATTCGTTGCCCGCGATGGCGCGAATTCGGTCGGTCATTTCATTGACCGCAAGATGCCCGTCCTTAGACTCGCCAAGAGGCTTTCACTTCTCTTCGACGATGCGGAGAGAGCCCATGAGCAAGGAAAGGCGCGCGACGCGCTTGAGACATCCGATCTTCGTTCTGGATCTGCTCGACAAGCCGAGCTTTGCCTTCGCGGCCGAATGCCAGTCGCAGGCCGAGCAGTTTTCGGGGACGGAGTGGTTTACGCGGGCCGCGGCGGACTTCTGCGCGAGCCGGGGTCGGACGTGGGACGGGCTGTCCCGCCGCACGCGCGCCGCGACGCCGGCCGAAGCGGCGATCTATCACGAATTCGCCGAGGAGTTTGCGGAGCCGGCCAACGGCTTCTTCATCGTGCACCTGGCGTAATTGCATTTCCGCCATCAACCCGACCGCCATTTCCCGTGTTTGCGGAAAGAAGACGCCCCCGTTTTTCGCCCCCGCTGATGCACAGTCTTGGTGCAACCTGGACGGCAGCGGCGCCGCAGATTGACGCGCGGTGAGTCGAAGCTCATGCTATATCAGGTGCCGGAAATAGCGAACCGATCAAGAAGAACTCCTAGTGGAAGCACGCTCTTTCGCGAGCAAATCCGGGGGGACTCATGGGGGTATCTGACGCAGGCGACGCAGTCGCAATTCAGCCTGTCGGATCGGCATCGGCTTCGACCAGGGCTCGGTGGTACCTCCTTGCTCTCATATTCTTCGCACGCACTGCGATCGGATTTCAGTTCCAGACCCTCGGGTCAGTTGCCCCGAATCTGACGGCGCAATTCGGCTTCAGCTACACCGAAATCGGCACGCTGATCGGGTTGTTCATGATGCCGGGGCTGTTTCTGGCGATCCCTGCGGGCTGGCTCGGCAGCGTGTGCTCCGATCGTGTTCTCGTCGCTTCAGGCCTCATTGCGCTCGCGGCCGGTGGCGCGCTTTCAGCCATGGCTGACGGCTTTGCCGTTCTTGCGTCCGGACGGGTCCTGTGCGGGATCGGCTTCGTCGTAACCACGCTCTACTTCACGAAGATGACAGCGGACTGGTTTTCAGGGCGTGAGCTTGCCACCGCCATGTCCGTCATGGTCATGAGCTGGCCATTCGGAATCGCGATGGGCCAGATCGGGCACGGCTGGTTTGCCAGCCATGACGCATGGCGTTACGCTTTCTGGTCCGCTTCGGCCTACTGCATCCTGTCGGCTGCGTTGATTCTCGCGCTCTACAGGCCTCCGGCAGAGGGCGCCGCCGCCGGCTCCTCATCGGCGGGATCAGTTCGTCTCTTGAGGACGGAATGGATCCTCCTGTTGATCGCGTCACTGGCCTGGGCAGCGTTCAATGCAGCCTACGTCATCTACCTGAGCTTCGCCCCGCGCGTGCTGGTTGCCGGCGGCTATGGCGAACTTTCCGCAGCCGCGACGATCAGCCTGACGAGCTGGGTCATGATCGGATCAGGTGCGCTCTGCGGGCAAATCGCCGACCGGACAAGGCGTTTCGATCTGGTGCTCTACGCGTGCCTCGCGGTGGGCATCGCCGCCCTGCTTGGATTGCAGGCAACCACCTACGCCACGGCGTGGAGCCTGATTTTCGGGCTCATCGGGCTGGCACCCGCCGGCATCATCATGGCGCTGACCGGAGAAGCCGTCGCGAAGGAGCGACGCGCCTTCGGCATCGGGGTCTTCTTGAGCGCTTACTTTTTCATCGTGGCGCCGGCACCGGCGATCGCCGGCCGCCTTTTCGACATCACGCATTGGGCCTTTGCAGCGATACTTTTCGCCGCGGCGCTGATGGTCCTGACCGGCGTCGCCAACTACGGGTTCAGGCTGGCGCAGCGGCGGTGAGGCTGCGCCGGCGCGCGAAGCTCTGGTGCCGAAAGCCGGATATCTACTCGGGGAAGCTTCTTAGCCAGTTACGCGCCAGGTGGATATTGGGAAACGCCTTGATCGCGATTTTCTTGGCTATCCCGGCCTGAATGCTCGCGATGGTCAGCCTTCCAAAAAACGAGAGGGAAAAACTGGTCGAAACAGCTTTGAGGCCGGCCGCCATGGCCCTGGGCGTCCAGTCGTCGACGATCCAATTCTGGTCTTCCACGTGGACGACCGGAAGATCCGTATCGTCGCCGAGGATTTTACCGGCCCGGTACTGCACCAGCATATCGATCATGGCTTCGTGGACGAAACGGAACTGAGCACTGGTGGCGTATTTGCGCCAAACAATCGTAACGCAGCGAGCGGCTTCATCGTAGGACAGTGAGCAAATCGGATTGTCGCTTGGATTCTCCAGGAGCTTGGCGCCGTCCGTCGATTCCCGCTCCACCAAACGCATCAGTTGCTCAAGAGAACTTGCGCTCATTTGCCTTCCACCCCTGCAAAATTCAGACTGAACAACCAACTGTGCATTCCTCGAATGATCGACATTCACCTTTCTCGGCGAACTGCCCTTGGCTTCGCGATGATCCATAAGATCGAGGCCCTGGATGCGAGGTTGGATCGACCGCGAGGAGTTCATCGCAATCCCCGAAAGGACGAACAGCTCATCAATTGCGGCCTTCCCAGGTCGTGACCACGGGGTGGCCGCCGACGAGCCGCACGATCTCGTGGAGACCCGCCTGGCTGACGTCGGTTGACGGCCGGGACACGAACAGTTCGGCGTGATAGGCGCCCTCCGCCTCCTTGCCGGCAGGATCGATGCCGCGCGTCCGCATCAAGGCGAGCACACTTTCGAACTCTGCTGGATCCCGGAAACGACGCTGCACGAAGGTAGCGCCATCGAGACGTTCCGTCACAAGGTCATGCCGACTGATCGTCTCGGCGATGTTTCGATAGTCGAACGTGCGCAAGACAAAAGAGGCGATCCACGGAGCGTTGCCGGACGCAAAGGGCTTGAGGAGCTCTGCGAAGGTTTTCTCCGAGACCGATCCAACTGCGCCTGTGGAGACAATGAGATCGACCTTGGAGATCACGGAGCAGGCACGCCTGTTCGCCGCATTGGTCTCGAGATCGATGACGAGACCTTCTTCGATCAACCCGACCCTCAGGGCGTAAGCGATCGCCTCGGCTGAACGGTCCAGACCTATGAATCGTACAGCCTCGCAACGCGGCCAGCCGGCAAAGTAGTGGGTGTCATAGGAAGCAAGCCGATCGGCGCTGAGGGCTTGTATCGGCGCCGCCGCATAACGGGCGCACAGTTGTCTGATGCTCAAGCCGTACCGCATGATCGCCGCAAGAATTCCGTAGGAGCAGCCGACATCCAGGATCGTGACGGGATGTCCCTTTGAACGAATCAGTTGCTCCACCAATTGAAAAAGCACAGGAGCGGCCACTTCCGGAATAACATGGCCTAATTCGCCCAGCACTTTGAAATAGCTGCGAGGATCTCCGGCTCTGGAAACGTCATTGAAATCAGCCTTGACGGCGCTGCTCGATGACAAGCAGGCTTGTTGACGATCCATGGTTGGCCCCCTTCCAAGATCATGGGCGGACGGCAGCCGGCCACTGTGTCCGCAGGCCGCAAGGTAGGTGCCGACAAGGCGATTGGAAGTGTAAGGTTTTTATAAAGACGGCGCCCAGTCGTCGGTGCGCAAGCGATACCCGATCCCAGGTTCAGTCAGGATCAGTTCGGGCGCGCTGGGATCGACCTCGAGCTTCTGGCGAATCTGACCGACATAGACCCGCACGAACTGCGTGTCGGTAATCGCGCCGCCCCATCCCGCCGCGAGGAGCTGCTTGTGGGTCACGACCTGACCCGCGTGGCGGACCAGGCAACTGAGCAGATCGTATTCCTTCCGCGTCAGGTGAATCTCCTGACCCATGAGCCTGACGGTGCGGCGTTCCAGATTCATCTCCAGGCCTCGACCCGAGTAGTTCGAGGCGCCGCGGCGGCGCCGTTCGGCGTGCCGCAGTGCTGTCCGTATCCGGGCCTGCAGTTCTCCCATGTGGAACGGCTTCGTGACATAGTCGTCGGCTCCGAGATCCAGCGCGTTGATGCGCTCGTTCTCCTCGTGCCGGGCCGAGAGCACCACGATCGGCGTCTCGGTCCACTCCCGCAGCGCCTGGATCACCTTCTTGCCATCGAGGTCCGGCAGGCCGAGGTCCAGGAGGATCACGTCCGGGGACGATTGTGCGACGACTTGCAGTGCCGCCGCGGCCGTCTCCGCGGTAATCACCTCGAGACCGGAGGTAACGAGAGTCGATTTGAGAACGCGCAGGATCGGCTGTTCATCATCGACCACCAGCACCCGCGGATTTGAGCCGGTCATTGCTCGGTCTCCATTGCCGGATGCGCGGGCAGACGAATCGTGAACCGCGTGCCATGCCCATCGGCCACCGGACTCTCGACGCTGATCCGGCCGCCGAACGCTTCGACGACCCCTTTCGTCACGGCCAGGCCGAGACCGACGCCACCGTCTTTCCGTCGGTCCGCCTGCCCGCGGAAGAATTTGTCGAAAATCCGCGGGAGCTCTTCGGGGACAACACCTGCGCCCTGATCGGTAATCGCCAGGACGGCTTCGCCGTCCTCGACCGACACGCGGACGTGGAGGATGGAATCCGGCGGGCTGAACTCGGCCGCATTCTCGATGACGTTCACCAATGCCTGCTCGATCAGCACCGGATCGACGGAGATCATCGTACCCGTTGCCGTGAACGTCCGTTCGATGCGCCGGCCCGCCAGCCGTCGACGCATATGTTCGAGAGCGGACGACATCGCCTCGGCCGGATCCATCAGAACCCGCTTGAGGTCGAGCACGCCGGACTCCAGGCGCGTCATGTCGAGCAGGTTGGCAACATAGCGGTTCAGACGCTCGGCCTGCGCCTGAATGGTATCGATCAGCTCGCGCCGCGTGACGGCTTCGAACCGCGTGTCGTATTCGGCCAGACCCGAGGCCGCGGCCAGGATGGTGGCGATGGGGGTGCGCAGATCATGTGACAGCGACGACAACAACGCGGTCCGCAGGCCTTCGCGCTCGGCAACCAGCCGGGCTTTGTTGATGTCCTCGGCGAGGCCGGCCCGATCGAGCGCGATGGCGCCAAGCTGAAGCAGTGCCTCCAGCCAATCCCTGGCTTCCGGCGGCGCGGCCCCGGTTTCGCTGGCCCAGATTGCGGCAAGCCCGACATCGCCGCGCGCGGTCTTCAATTCGCGCACATAAGTTGCACCCCCTGCGAAATCCGCAGACGTCGGGTCCGCTGCGGCCTTCGCCTCGAGGGGGGCGGCCGCCTCGGTCGCGGCCAGCAGCGATCTCCCGCCGTCGTCCGCGCTCCATATCGCCACCTCGACGTTGCCGCCTGCCTTCAGATGACGCGCCAGACATTGGGCGACGTCTCTTGCCGTCGTCGCGCCGGAAAGTTCGCGACTTGCGGCGAGCAACGTCGTCAACTGACGCAATTGTTCGACGGCGGCGCGGGCCCGGGCGCTCAACTGACCCGCCATCGTGCCCACGATCAACGCAGCCACGAAAAAGCTTCCCAGCGCGATGAAATCGGCCGGTGCGACCGAGAAGCTGAAACGGGGTCTGACCAGAAAGAAATTATAGGCGAGAAATGCCGCGACCGCAGCCATGATGGCCGGCCTCAGGCCGAACCAGCTGCCGATCAGCACGAGAGTGACGACGAACGGCAGCGAGACGTTTCTTGGTCCGATCAGCCATAGCGAGGTTGCGCTGGTCAGCGTAGCGGCGAAGACGAGGAGCAGCGCGAGAAGATAGTCGTTCGGCCAGGCCGGCTGCAGAAGCGCCTGGCCCGGAACGACACCTGAATAGCTCTTGGCGATCCGCTTCATTGATCCCGTCCCCCCATCCGCGCCTGCGGACCATCCTTCAATGGCAATTGTATGGGCGCAGCCGTGAAGCGGGCTCACCCTTTCGGGGCACTCGGCGCAACGCAGCCGGGTTCAGGCGATTTCAGGGAGATGGCGGAGAGAGTGGGATTCGAACCCACGGTACGGTTTCCCGCACACACGCTTTCCAAGCGTGCGCCTTAAGCCACTCGGCCATCTCTCCGGATGCCCTCTCTTGAAGGGGCGTGGCGGTTTTTGCAAGTGGCGCCGTGGCCGGCCGCGGAAATTTATGTAAATCATTGAAAGATATTAACAATCTTTGCGATCTGTGGGCCCCGGCGCGTCCGCGACGGCATTTCGGCTGAACCGGAAACGCCGCTGCCGCGACGACTGATTTGCCCGGAGCATAATCCGGAAAAGTGGAAGCCGGTTTTTGCGAAAGGATCACGCTCAAGCAAAGAGATGAGATCATGATCCGGGTCCGTCTGACGGATCATGATCGAGCGCGCGCCAGCCGGAAGCAGAGAGCATGAACAGAGACCGTGCCATCACCCTCTATCATCGCGGCCACCCTGCTCGCTGCGGCGGCGGCGAGCGCCCAGCGCTGCACCCGGCAAGGCCTGGAGGTCAGTTGCGACGACGGACGGCACGGCATCTTGCCGACGGCGCCATCGTCTGGCCGACGGCACGCGGTCGCGCGCGACGCCGCATCCGAGCGTGATCATCGGCAACAAATCATCGGTCGTGGTCGGCAAAGCGGTTTTGTCGGCGAGGGCAAGGGTGTGGTGCCGCTGGACGATCCGAACGCGCCGAACAAGACGCGCTGCGCCGTTCTCGACGGCGTTCCCTATTGCTGTTGAGACTTATTCCGACTGCACTTCTCAATGCAGGCGCGACGCGCCCTGCGCGGCGCGACGTCGCCACATCGCGGTCGGCTCCGGCATCGGCGGCTCGACATGGGTGTCCCGGCTGTCCTGCAGCGCCTGGGTGAAATTGGCGAACCAGTCCGTGATGGTATGGCTATTCAGCTTGTCCATCATCGCTTCATAGCGCAGCCGCCGCTCGGACAGCGGCATCGACAGCGCCATTGCGAGGACGCGCGCCATGCCGTCGATGTCGTGCGGATTGACGAGCAACGCGGTGTCGAGCTCGTTCGCGGCGCCGGCGAATTTCGACAGCACCAGCACGCCGGGATCAGCCGGGTTCTGGGCCGCGACATATTCCTTGGCCACGAGATTCATGCCGTCATGCAGCGGCGTCACCACGCCGACCTGCGCGGTGCGATAGAGGCCGGCGAGCACGGACTGGCTGAAGCCCTTGTTGAGATAACGGATCGGCGTCCAGTCGACCTCGCCGTGGCGGCCGTTGACGTCGCTGACCAGTCGCGCGACCTCGTTCTGCAGGTTGCCGTAAGCCTCGATGCCGCCGCGCGACGGGGTTGCGATCTGCAGCAGCGACACCGTGCGGGCGAGCGAGGGATGCATGGTCCACATCCGGTCGAACGCATGAATGCGATTGATGAGGCCCTTGGAGTAGTCCAGGCGGTCGACACCGATCGCGAGACGCTCACCATTGAGGCTGCGCCGCAGCCGCGACACCTCGGGATGCGAAACCGCCTTCGCCGCCGCGGCCGCGAATTTTTCCGCATCGATCGCGATCGGAAACACCGCAAGCCGCGTGCGGCCGTGGCGTGACGTCACAACGCCGTCCTCCACGGGCAGCGAGAGATCATCGCGTACATAGGCCAGGAAGTTGTCGCAATCCTGCGCAGTCTGGAAGCCGATGAGGTCGTAGGCCAGCATCGCCTCGATCAGCTCACGATGATACGGCACGCCTTCGATCACGGCGGGCGCAGGCCATGGCGTATGCAGGAAGAAGCCAACGGGTTCGGTCACGCCGAGCGCGCGCAATTCGGCGCCCAGCGCCAGGAAGTGGTAGTCCTGCACCCAGAACCCGGTCTCCGGCCTGCGGAAGCGCATCAGCGCGCGCGCCATGAAGGCGTTGACTTCGCGATAGGAGAGATAGTCGCCCTGCGAGGTTCGGATCAGGTCGCTGCGCGAATGCAGCGCCGGCCACAGCGCCGAATTGGCGAAGCCTTCATAATAACCGCCATAGTGCGCGGCCGGCAAGTCGAGCGTCGCCAGCGCGCCGGAACCCAGCGCATCGATCTCGGCAAAAGGTTCCTTCTGGAACCCGTCGCGCACGCGTCCCGACGAACCGACCCAAATCGCGCCGGAATTCTCGACGACAGGCAGCAATGCGGCCGCCAACCCACCGGTCATGGGCTCATTGGCAGTGCCGCGCGCCACGCGATTTGAAACGACTACAAGCTTCACAGGGTGTCCCCTCCTGTTTGAGCGCCTTGTTTAACTGCCGTTCATCAATATGGTTCCTTTTAGCCTTTCAGCGAATTGAAACCGAAATCGGGCCGCACGGCGGAGGAACGCAGGCCTGTGGATAAAATGAAAGCTTGATGCAGGAATACCGCACTGCGCGAGTGAACCCTGCTCGCAGCAGGGAACGCGCGAGCGATTACGGCAGTGCTACGCCCCTTCATTGTCGAGAAGATGCGCAAGGAACTCCCGCACGTCGCTCGGTGCATCGAAATGCCCTGCGACGCCTCTGGCGCGGCGTCCGACGGAGAAGGCCAGCCCGTTCATATCCGGCATGATGGCGAACACGGTTTCATCGGTCACATCGTCGCCGATGAAGAGCGGTTTGCGTCCCTTGAAAGGCACGTGTCGCATCAATTCACGCACGCCATTGGCCTTGGTGAAACCGGCGTGCTTGATCTCGAATACGAATTTTCCCGGCAGCACTTCGATCGATGCATCCGGCAGATCGGCGCGGATCGCCGAGATCGCATCGCCAATCTCCTTTTCCGCATGCGGCGCCAAGCGGTAGTGCAGCGCCAGCGAATAGCCCTTGTCTTCCAGCAGGATTCCCGAGCTGAGCCGCGCGATTGCTGCGAGCCGGCGCTTCAACTCCTTGTCCAGTGGCGGCGCGTTTCGTGCGTTCGCCTCGGAATCAGTGCTCAGCCGCATTTCGGCGCCATGGCCGCCGATGGCCGGAAACTGGTCGGGCGCGAAGATCAGGTCGATGTCGTTGAGCGAGCGCCCGCTCACGAGCGCAAGCGCGCCCGAGGTGCGTTCCATCAAACGGTTCAACGTCGTCGCAAGTCCCGGCGGTACCCACACTTCGCGCGGCGTCGGCATCAGTTCGAGCAGCGTTCCGTCGATATCGAGCAAAATCGCAATCTCGCTCAAATGCGGAACGAGGGAGCGCGGCACCGGAACCGTTTCCGGCGTGCCCTCTTCATCAACTCGCGAATTATCCGGATCTTCGCTCATCTCATTCTACTCCAGAAAGCGGCGGCGCGACCGATTCCAGCGACTTGCGTTCGGCGGCGATGCCGTATCGAAGGGCGATGAAGGCCGCGGCCACCATCAGCGCGGAACCGAACAGATAGCCTGCGAACACGCTGTTGCGCGAGCCGGTATCGATCAGCACACCGAACAGCGCGGGCCCCGCCACGCCACCGATCCCCGTGCCGATCGCGTAGAACAGCGCGATCGCCAGCGCGCGCACTTCCAGCGGAAAGGTCTCGCTGACGGTGAGATAGGCCGCGCTTGCGGCCGGCGAGGCAAAGAAGAAGATCACCATCCAGGCGATGGTCTGGGTTTGCGCGCTCAAGGCGCCGATCGAGAAGAGATAGCCCGACAGTGCGAGCAGGAGACCCGACACGCCATAGGTGAAAGCGATCATGGTCCGCCGTCCGAGCGTATCGAACAGCCGGCCGAGCAGCACCGGGCCGACAAAATTGCCGGCGGCGAAGGGCAGGATGTACCAGCCGACATGGTCGGCGCGGATGCCGTAGAAGTCGGTCAGCACCAGCGCAAAGGTGAAGAAGATCGCGTTGTAGAAGAACGCCTGCGCGACCATGAGTGCAAGGCCCACCAGCGCACGCGCACGATAGGTCGAGAACAGCGTGCGCGCCACCTCCACGAGCGGCGTATGGTCGCGCATCCGCAGCTTAATCTTTGCGAAGGCCGCATCGGCGGCATTCTGGACGTAACCGAGCACGGTCCGCTCGATGTCGGCAACAATCGCTTGCGCGGCCTTGAGCCGGCCGTGGATCATCAGCCAGCGCGGGCTTTCGGGAATCCACATTCGCATGAACAGCACGATGAGGCCAAGACCGGCGCCGATGAGATAGGCAAGCCGCCACCCCGGTTCGGGTCCGACGAAAGCCGGATCGAGCAGGATGATCGCGCTTGCGGCGCCAAGCGCCGCGCCGATCCAGAAGCTTCCGTTGATGACGAGATCAGTCCAGCCGCGATAGCGCGCCGGCACCAATTCCTGGATGGTGGAGTTGATCGCGGTGTATTCGCCGCCAATGCCGGCGCCGGTCAGAAAACGAAAGAGGGCGTAGACTTCGATGTTCCAGGACAGCGCGGTCGCAGCGGTCGCGGTGAGGTAAACCGCAAGCGTCGTGAAAAACAGCTTCCTGCGCCCGATCCGGTCGGTCAGCCAGCCGAAGCCGAGGGCGCCGAGCACCGCGCCGGCGAGATAGGCGCTATTGGCGATGCCGATATCGAGATTCGAGAAGCGCAGGCTGGGACTTTCTTTCAGCGCGCCGGAGAGCGCGCCGGCCAGCGTGACTTCAAGCCCATCCAGGATCCAGGTGATCCCGAGCGCCAGTACCACGCGCGTGTGAAAGCCGCTCCAGAGGAGGCTGTCGAGCCGCGCGGGAATGTTGGTCTCGACGAGGACGCCGTCGCTCGCTTGCGCGGCGGCGTCGGATGGAGCGCCATGATCGACGGCCGGGCTGTGCTGCAAGTCCATTGGCTGGGGCCGATGCGATTGACGTCTTTTTGCTGCCAGGGCCCCCTAGCCCCACAGGCAAGCTCATACCACAGCGGCGGCTGGCGAACGCGGCAGGGCTATGCCCAAATGCCGCTGACAACGCCATAACTACCCATTGGTTCCCGAGGAACGGACCTTTCCCAAGGTGGTTTTGCAATTTTGACAAGGAGTTGGCGATGGCAGAACGCAAGCGAGCCGCTTCATCCAGGAAAGCTTCGTCAAAGAGAGCTGCCCGCAACACGCCGCAGGCGCGCAAGCGGCCAGCCAAGCGCACGGCCAAGCGCTGGTCGCAGCGCGTGACGAACAGGAGCGATGCCCTCGATCTCGAATCGGGCGTGTTCAAGCTGGGAAGCGCGAAGAAGATCGCTGCATCATTGAAGCGTTCGGCAGAACGAAGCCGCCGCCGCAAGGCGGGCGCCTATCGCTCGGCCCTGTCGATGCTGACGTTCTACATCAATCGCGCCGGCAAGAATTTGCCGAAGACCGCGCGCAGCCGCCTGGAACGCGCCAAGGTCGAGCTGAAGCATGAGTTCGGGAAGGAGTAGCTCGGCATCCTGGCTGACGAAGCGCGCGGTCGTTGGCAGCCGTCATGCCTCGCCACCGGGGTCGGCGCGAAGCGCCGCCCGATGACAGGCTCCGGCAATCCAGTACGCTGCGGCGTTGGTTGGAAGCCGAGACACCAGAGCGTACTGGATCATCCGCTTTTCGCGGACGACAGCCAGAATGTTGCAGCGCTGTGCAACAGTTCTCGCAAGCGCAAGATATCCTCATGTTTGCAGGTTCGCGTTCGCGAGTCCGCGACGAAACCTACGCCGCCCTGATGTTCCCCATGAAGCGGTCGAGCTCGGCGCGCAGCCGCGTGCTTTCGTCGGACAGTGATTTTGCCGAGCTCAGCACCTGTTCCGAGGCCGAGCCGGTTTCGGTGGCACCCTGATTGACCTTGACGATGTTGGCGGCGGCATCCTGGGTGCCCGCGGCAACGCCCTGCACATTGCGTGCGATTTCCTGGGTCGCTGCGCCCTGCTGCTCGACGGCGCCCGCGATCGAGGACGCAATGGTTGAAATCTGGCCGATCGTGGCGCCGATCTCCTTGATGGCCGCAACGGATTCCGCCGTCGCCTGTTGCATGCCGGAAATATGGTTGGAGATTTCGTCGGTCGCCTTCGCGGTCTGGCTCGCCAGCGATTTCACCTCGGATGCGACCACGGCAAAGCCGCGCCCCGCATCGCCGGCGCGCGCGGCCTCGATGGTGGCGTTGAGCGCCAGCAGATTGGTCTGCTCGGCGATCGCCGTGATCAGCTTGACGACGTCGCCGATCTCCTGCGCCGCGCGCGACAATTTGCTGATGCGCTCGTCGGTCTGCTGCGCCTGGACGACGGCCGCTTCCGCGATCTTGTTGGATTCGCGCACGCGCCTGCCGATCTCGCCGACCGACGTCGACAGCTCTTCGGTCGCAGAGGCGACCGATTGAACGTTGCTTGCCGCCTCTTCGGAGGAATCGGCCACCTGGCTCGACAGGCTTTGCGTGGTCTCGGCCGTCCGGGTTAGCTGGCCCGCGGCATGTTCGAGCTGCGTGGCGGAGGACGACACGTTGGAAACGATCGAGCCTACGGCTGCCTCGAATTCATCGGCGAAGCGGATCAGCTCGGTGCGGCGCGCGGCGGCGGCCGCCTTGCTCTGCTCTTCGTTGGCTGCTGCGTCGCGTTCGGCTTTTGCGATCGCCTGCAGCTTGAACTCTTCCACGGCGGCGGCCATGTCGCCGAGCTCGTCCTTGCGGCCGAGGCCTGGCAGGACGACGTCGAAATTGCCGCCCGCTAGTTCGCGCATGGCCTGGCACATCCTGATCATCGGCCCCGAAATGCCGCGGCCCAGCAACACCGCAAGCAGGCCGCCGAGCAGGAAGCCGCCGGCCGCGAGCATGATGATGAGCCGTTCGGTCTCGCCGACGATGGCGTTGGTCTCGCCCTCGAGCCGGCGCTGCTCGGACAGCAGGTCGGCCTTCATGGCGCTCGCGCCCTGAACGATCGCCTCGGCGGACCCGTTCATCTCGACGACGAGACTGCTGATCGTCTTGGCGTTCTCGGCCAGCTTGGCCAGCGCCTGGCGATATTCGCCAAGCAGCCCCTTCGCCTCCTTGAGCCCCGCGGCGATTTTCTCGTTATTGCTCTCGGCGACCGCATTCAGTGCGTTTTCGACGAATTTCAGCCGCGCCTGAGCGCTGGTCGCCACCGACTGATCGGCGTTGACGGCGAAATTGTTGGCAAGCGCGGTCGCCGCCTGCAGCTGCGTGATGACCTGCTTGACGCCGAGCTCCACAGCCGCCAATTCGTCTCCCGACGCGTTGCCGGCGATATCGTCAAGCTTGTAGCGCAACATGTTGCCGTCGCGCACGAGCTGGTTCTGCGTTATCTGTGTGCTCTCCTGCTTGAGCTTCAGGATATCGGCAAAGGTGCCGGAGAAATTCTTGAAGTCGGCGGCGAGCGCGCTCAAGCCTTGCCGCCGCGCCTGGTCGGCCGGGCGGTGCAGCGCATCGTCGATGGCCGCCTTCAGACCGGCTTCGGCCGCCTGGGCCGCCTGGGCGTCCTCCTCCTTGCCGGTGATGACGTAATATTTGACCAAGGCGCGATAGGAGATCAGTTCGCGATCGATATTGCGCGCCACGTCCGCTTCGGCAACGCTGTTGCGGTAGCCGGCGATCGCCGCGGATACCCGTTCAAAGCCGAGATAGGCGATGCCGAGGCTGACCGTGGAAATCAAGAGCACCGCGGCGAAGCCGGCCATGACTTTGCCGCGAAACCGCAAGGTGAAGAAGCTTGGGATACGCAATTTAGCCCCCTCGACGCCAGACATTCCCATCTCGCGCTTATTCATTGACTGACCAGCAGAGGAGCGGGCGCGGTTGCGCACGCCGACTCCACTTCGGCAAAACTAGGGCAAGAATAGATAAGGGCCGGTAAATTCGGGCCGTTTCGGCCCATCCGGAATTGCAGGGCTGGCTTGAGGTCGGCTGCCGCGGGCCCTTGACCCGGCTCGGTTATTGGCTTATGTTCCTGTTTTGTTCAGACCCGAATCGAGGGGCGTATCGCGATCGTCACGGACGTTGGGTCGGAATGCGGTGGACGCGAGGGTGCTGGAGACGTGCGGCACCTTTGCGGACGGCCAAGTCGTGTGGTTCTGGCACACCCTTGCAGGTGCTAAGTCGGCGACGATGCTCAAGGCATTGCGCTGACGACGGTGGCAAACGCTGGTTCACCGGGAAGAGCGCGAAGTAAG
>CAYVVB010000528.1:0-9513 GCA_964454955.1 uncultured Bradyrhizobium sp.
GCCGTCCGCGATGGCGCCGCTCGTCAGACAGCACCTTCGCGTCCACCGCCACCTGCCCCGCGTGTCGTGACGATCGCGATGCGCCCCTCGTGCCGGGACAGGATGCGCGGGACGATGCTTCTGATTTGCCCGACGGCGCAAGCCGTCGGGATGCTGCAGATTAACGCGACGGGCGAATCAATGGCCCGCCATGTGGCGGCCGATGTCCGTCAAGTCGGCTTCGCTCGCGCATGCTTCGTAGACGAATTGGCCGTGGAACATCACGACCAGACGATCCGACAGCTCCAGGAGTTCGTCCAGGTCCTCGCTGACCAAAAGCACGGCCGCGCCGCGATTGCGCGCCGCCATGATCTCGGCATGGATCTGGGCGACTGCGGCGAAATCGAGCCCGAAGCAGGGATTGGCGGCGATCAGCACCTCGACATCATCGCCGAGCTCGCGCGCCAGGACCGCGCGCTGCACATTGCCGCCCGACAGCGCCGCAATCGGCGTTTCGGGGCTGCGGGTCTTGATCTTGTAGCGGGCGATCTTTCGTTTCGCGGCCTCGCGAAAGACCGCGCCATTGAGCCACCAGCGAAAGCTCGCGAACGGCGCGCGATCGAATTCGCGCAAGGCGATATTGTCGGCGACGCTCATGCCGCCGACACAAGCGTTCTTCAGCGGCTCTTCCGGCAGAAGCGACATCCTGTGCCGGCGCATTTCCTCGCGGACGGCATGATAGGTCTCGCCGGCGACGCGGATTTGGCCGCTTTCGGCCTCGCGCTGGCCGGCCAGCACTTCGACGAGCTGGCGCTGGCCGTTGCCGGACACGCCCGCAATGCCGACGATTTCGCCGCTGCGCACCGCCAGCGAGACGCCGTTGACCGCGATGCTGCCGGCGTCGTCCAGCGCAACGAGCTTGTCGAGCTCAAGCCGCGCGTTGCCGGCCTCGCCGACCCGGGCCGGCTGGATGGTCAATTGCTCGGCGCCGATCATGGTGCGCGCCATGTCGTCGGGAGTGAGGTCGGCGACCTTGCCTTTTCCGGCAAGCCTGCCGCGGCGCAGGATGGTCACCTCATCGGCAAAGGCCATCACCTCGCGGAATTTGTGGGTGATCATCAGGATCGTGAGTTCGCCCTTGACCACCATGGCGCGCAGCATGCCCAAGACCTCGTCGGCCTCGCCCGGCGTCAGCACCGAGGTCGGCTCGTCGAGAATGAGAAAACGCCGCTTCAGGTAGAGCTGCTTGAGGATTTCGCATTTCTGCCGTTCGCCGGCCGAAATATCCGAGACCTTCGCATCGAGCGGCACCTTGAACGGCATCCGCGCCAGGAAGGCTTCCAGCTCTTTCTTCTCCTTGCTCCAATCGACGATTGCGGGCACGTCGTCACGCGCCAGCACGAGGTTCTCGGCAACCGTCATGGCCGGCACCAGCGTGAAATGCTGGTAGACCATGCCGAGCCCGAGCGCGTGGGCATCCTTCGGGTTGGCAATGGCCTGTTCGCGGCCGCCGACAAGCACGTCGCCCGCGGTGGGCCGATAGTAGCCCATGATGCACTTGACCAGCGTGCTCTTGCCCGCGCCGTTCTCGCCGAGCAGCGCATGGAAGGTGCCGGGGCGTACCTTGAGCTCGACATTGTCCAGCGCCAGGAAATCGCCGAAGCGCATGGTCATGGCGATGGCATCGACGCCAAAGGCGCCGCTGGGCGGCGGAGTTTCGCCGATCATCATGCGATCGCCCCGATCAGGTCGGCGGAATTGGCCACCGCGCCAAACACGCCGCCCTGCATCTTGATCATCTTCAGCGCATGCTCGTGGTTGCCCCTGTCGGTGGCGGCGCAGCAGTCCGCCACCAAGACGCACTCGAAGCCGCGGTCATTGGCCTCCCGCATGGTAGTGTGGACGCAGACGTCGGTGGTGATGCCGGTCAGAACGATGTTGTCGATGCCGCGCAGGCGAAGCATCAGTTCGAGGTCGGTGGCGCAGAAGGAGCCCTTGCCGGGCTTGTCGATGATCGGCTCGCCCGGCAGAGGGCTCAGCTCGGGAATGATCTCCCAGCCCGGTTCGCCCCGCACGAGCACGCGCCCGCATGGACCGGGATCGCCGATCCCCGCGCCGATCTGCCGTGAACGCCAGCGCTTGTTGGCAGGAAGGTCCGCAAGATCGGGGCGGTGCCCTTCGCGGGTGTGGATGATGTGAAAGCCCTTGTCGCGCATCACGGCAAGCAGGCGCCTGATCGGCTCGATCGGCGCACGCGTCAGTGAGACGTCGTAGCCCATCTTGTCGACATAGCCGCCGATGCCGCAGAAATCGGTCTGCATGTCGATGATGATGAGCGCGGTGTTTTCGGGGCGGAGGTCGCCGTTATAGGGCCAGGCGTAGGGTTCGGATGTGATGTAGCGCTCGCTCATGGATGGTCTCGTTCCGGTTGCGCGTTCCGTTACCTAGTGATCGAAAGCTCGGCGGGCGCGCCGGTCAGCGTTCGCTTCGGCGAGCAGGTGATGACCATGATCGCCAGCGTGAGGATGTAGGGTGCGGCGTTGAACAGGTGATAGCCCGACGTGACGCCGACCGATTGCAGCGCCGGTCCAAGCGCCGCCGCGCCGCCAAAGGCGAGCGAAGCCCACAGGCACAGCATCGGGTCCCATCGGGCGAAGATCACCAGCGCCACCGCGGTGATGCCCTGCCCGCTGGAGAGGCCTTCATTCCAGCTTCCCGGATAGAACAGCGACAGGAACGAGCCGCCGACGCCGGCGAGAAAGCCGCCGACCATAGTGGCGCGCAACCGGATCAGGAGCACCGAATGGCCCATGGCGCGCGCGGCGTCAGCACTTTCGCCGGCCGTGCGGATCAACAGGCCCCAGCGGGTGGTGCGAAACGCCCAGTAGAGCACCGGCGCCAGCGCGACCCCGATCAGGAACATGACGTTGATCCGTAGCGCGGCGCGGAGCTGCGGGATGTCGCTCCACCAGCCGAAGTCGATCGCCGGCAGGCGCGGCGCGGTCGGCTCGATCAGCGGCTTGCCGAGGTAGAATGCGAGTCCGGTTCCGAACAGCATCAGGGCGATCCCGACAGCGATGTCGTTGACCCGCGGCAGCGAGCAGATGCCGGCGTGCAGCGCCCCCAGGAGAGCGCCGGTGACGCCGGCGGCGAGCACGCCCAGCCAGGGCGAGCCGGTCAGATAGGAGATGCCGTAGGCGCTCATGGCGCCCATCACCAGCGTGCCTTCGAGGCCGAGATTGATCCGCCCGGCCCGCTCGGTGATGCACTCGCCCAGACTCACGAACAGGAACGGCGTCGAGACGCGAATGGCGCCGCCGAACACCGCGAGAGGCACGGCCCACAGCCCGATCCCGCCGTCCGCCATGTCAGGATTTCCCCTTCAGAAAGCCGATCCGTCCGTAAAGCGCATCGCTCGCAAGCACGAAGACGAAGATGATCCCCTGCAGCACCAGCACCGACGCATCGGGCAGGCCGAGCCGGCGCTGCAACAGGCCGCCGCTGGCGCTGATACCGCCGAGCAGGATCGCGACCGGAATGATGGCCAGCGGATTTTGCCGCGCCAGGAAGGCGACGAGAATGCCGGTGAAGCCGTAGCCCGCAGCGAGATTGGCGTTGGCGCGGCCCTGCACCGCCGCGACCTCGACCATGCCTGCAAGGCCCGCGCAGGCACCCGCCAGAAAACAGATGGTCAGAATCAGTTTGCCGACGGAGAGACCGACGATCCTGGCCGCGCGGATGTTGCCGCCGGCGACGCGCGCCGCGAAGCCGAACACCGTGTGATAGATCAGGACGTAGGCGGCGATCGCCGCGATGACGCCGAACACCAGCCCCCAATGCACCTCGGTGCCGGGAATGATGCCGATCATGTTGGCCGCGCCGATCTCGCGCGTCGACGGCTTGTTGAGGCTCGCCGGATCGCGCATCACGCCTTCGACCAGATGGTTGAGAATGGCGAGCGCAATGTAGACCAAGAGCAGGCTCGAGATCGTCTCGTTGACCCCGCGGTATTGCCGCAACGCCCCGGAGAGCATGATCCACAAGCCGCCGCCGATCATGCCGGCGCACGCCATCGCCAATTGCACCGCGGGCGGAGGCATCGCTTGCAGCGCCAGCGCCGCCGACGTGGCGGCCAGCGCGCCGACCAGCAGCGCGCCTTCGCCGCCGATGATCACCATGCCGAGTTGCGCCGGAAGCGCCGTGCACAGCGCGGTCAGGATCAACGGTGCGGCGCGCGTGAGGGTGTTCTGCCATGAGAACCAGGTCCCGAAGGCGCCCTGGTACATGTAGAAATAGAGGTCGAGCGGATTCTTGCCGGACAGCGCGACGAAGATGCCGAACACGAGGAGCGCGCCGGCCAGCGCAGCGCCCGGGATGAGACCATATTCGATGGTCGGGCCATGGCGCTGGAGGAAGCCCGGATCGGCGGCCGGCGCAACTGCCACCGCCTCTGCGGGATCCGCCACCTCCGAGGTCATGAAGTCGCTCCGAGCACGCCTTCGACCAGGTAATCCATCTTTTCGAGCTCGGGATCCTTCTGGCCCCGCTCGACGCCGGCGGCGATCACCACCTTGCCCTTGTTGTCGGTGATCGGCCCCTTGAAGATGGTGTAATTGCCTTCCGTGAGCTTGGCCTTGATGTCGTCGGCCGCTTTGCGCGCTTCCGCCGAAACGGCCTCGCCGTAGGGGGAGACCTTGACGATCTCTTCCTTCAGGCCGCCGCGATAGAAGTTCGGAATGCCTTCGCCGGAGGCGAGCATCTTGACGAATTTCGGATAGAGCGCCTCCCAATTCCACTCGGCGCCCGTCAGATAGGCCTTGGGTGCAAGCGGCGACTGGTTGACGTGATAGCCACAGACGAAGGCGCCGCGCCGCGCGGCGTTCTCGACCACCGTCTTGGGCCCGTCGACATGGCAGGTCAGGACGTCGACGCCCTGGTCGATCAGGCTGTTGGTGGCCTCGGCTTCCTTGACCGGCATCGACCAGTCGCCGGTGAAAATCACCTGCGTGGTCGCCTTCGGATTGGCGAGCCGCGCGCCAAGCGTGAACGCGTTGATGTTGCGCAGCACCTGCGGAATCGGCTTGGCCGCGACGAAGCCGAGCTTGCCGCTCTTGGTCGAATAGCCGGCGACGATGCCGGAAACATATTGCGCCTCGTCGATGTAGCCGAAATAGCTGCCGGCGTTCTTCGGATCCTTCTCGGTCCACAGGCCGCCGCAATGCTCGAAGTGCAGCTTCGGATACTTTGCGGCCATCTTGATCACGTGCGGATTGTAGTAGCCGAACGAGGTCGGGAAGAGCAGCGTCGCACCGTCGAGATTGATCATCGACTCCATCGTCTTTTCGACGGCCTCGGTTTCCGGGACCTTCTCCTCTTCGACGACCTTGATGCCGGGCAGCTTCTTCAGTGCGGCTGCGCCTTGCGCATGCGCCTGGTTGTAACCGTAGTCGTCGCGCGAGCCGACATAGATGAAGCCGATGGTGGTGTCGGCCGCCGCCGCGGATCGCAATCCCAGCGCCGAGCCGAGGGCCAGTGCCGCGCTTCCCTGCAAGAGATGCCGTCGTGAAATGCTGCCAAAATCCATTGCTTGCTCCCTCCAGAGGCTGCACCGCCCCTATTTCGCGGCTTCGCCCATCCGGCGGAGCCAGGGTCAGCGTCGCAATTGTCGTGCCAGCGCGAAGCAGGGGTCGCATCGGCGTAAGGCACTGAAAAGATTTGCATCTTTACAAGTTCAAAACTTAAGCAAAGACCCTGTCAGCCTAAAATTTAGGCCATAACGCGTAATTGTATGCAATCGAGTTGAGCAGCCGAACGCGGCTGGGGTGGTCAGAACGATTGTTGTTCAAGCCGTCCCGGACCCTGCCCTGACGGGCGTGAGCAAGCTGGACGCGCGCACGCGATGCGACCGGCGACGCACCTCAGAACAATTGCATTTGCCGAAACGCTGCACTGCGTTCGCTGCGGAACCAGTTTGGTGCCTTCCGGCGTTGGACCTCCGTGGTCGATGCGGGACGGAAGGATGGCCAGGATAATCGCTCAGTTGCAGGAGGCGCTGGGATTCATGCCGGCGTGGCTGTTTGGTCTTGGCCTCGTGGTCTTTGCGGTCGTCGTCGCGCTGCTCGTGCACGGGACCGCCATCGCGCTGGCCGAGCGGGCGATCCGCCCGAAGCGGTCGACCGCGGTCCTCATCCTTGAGACGACCACCGGACCGATGCGGCTCGCGCTCTGCCTTGCTGCGGTCGGCTTCATCATGCCGCTGGCGCCGCTCAATGGCGAACTGCGCCTGGATCTTACGCATCTGCTTGCGATTGCCACGATCGCGCTGATCGGCTGGATCTCGATTCGCTCGGTCGATCTCGTGGCCGCCCGCTACCTGCTGCGGTTCCGCAGCGAGATCGGAGAAAACTTCCTGGCGCGCAAGCACGTGACCCAGGTGCGCGTGTTCAAGCGCGTGATCGACACGCTGATCATCACTGTCGCCGTGTCGGCTGCACTGATGACCTTCGATTCCGTCAGGCAGTACGGCTTCAGCCTGTTCGCCTCCGCAGGCGCGGCCGGCATCATCGTCGGTCTCGCTGCGAGGCCGCTATTGAGCAACCTGATCGCCGGAATGCAGATCGCGGTCACGCAGCCGATCCGCATCGAGGATTCCGTCATCGTCGAGAACGAGTGGGGATGGATCGAGGATATCGGCTCGACCTACGTCGTGATCCGCCTGTGGGATTGGCGCAGGATGGTGGTGCCGCTGTCCTATTTCATCGAAAAGCCATTCCAGAACTGGACGCGGGAGACCGCCTCGCTGATCGGCTCGGTCATGCTCTACGTGGACTACGCCACCGACGTCAGCAGGATTCGCAAGCGGCTCGAGGAGATGGTGCGGGAGTGCAGGCTCTGGGACGGCGCGGTCGTCAATCTGCAGGTCGCGGACGCCAATTCGACGACGATGGAGTTGCGCGCGCTGGTCAGCGCAAGGAATGCAGGCGACACCTGGGATCTTCGCTGCGAGATCAGGGAAAAGTTGATCGGCTTCCTGCAGGAGGAGATGCCGGAGGCGTTGCCGCGGCAGCGGGCCGAGCTTTCGCCTCCGCTCGCCATGAACGACGTCTGGCCCGGGCCGGCCAGACAAAGGCCAGGCGCGCGGGAAGCCCATTCGCGTCAGCCGGGCTGATCCTCAAGCGCCGGCCGGCACAAGCGGCCAATCGCCGATGATGCGGAAGCGCGCCGCGGCGGCGTCCTGACGGAACAGCGCGATCCGATCGATCGCGATCTGGTCGATGCCGGTTGCGGAAAACCGCTCGCGCAGCATCTGTCGCACCGGCCCCCGCCGCGCCTCGTCCAGCCGGCCGGTCAGCGTCATGTGGAAGCGGAATTCCTCCATCACGTAAGGATAGCCCCAGCAATCAAGATGGTCGCGCTGCCGCGGCGTCAATCTGTCCGGATTGCGCCGCGCGCGATCCTGCCCGGTGAGGCCAGCGCGAAACGCGTCAAAGGCGACGACGCAGTCCCGGGCGAGCCCCTCCAGTTCGTCCGATCGTTCCGCCGGGATGACCGCAATGAAGCCACTGATGGAATCGACCTGAGGCTTTATCATTGGAATGGATCGCGGCGTTGCGGCGAACGTCCGGCAAAAATCAAGAAGGGCTGCTTCGGTCCTGCCTTGCGCCAGCGCGAACGGCGCCTTCAGCGTGGCGTGGAAGCCGTATTTCCGGGGATCGGTCGTCAGCTCACGCCAATCCGGCGCCGCCTGCATCATCTCGTCCGGAAAGGGAACGCTCTCGCCGGTCCAGGCGTCATAGCCCAGCAACTGCGCGCCGAAGCGATCAAGCGCGGAGCCGCGGGCGGCTGCGTAATAGAGGGCGTAGCGAGGAAAGCCGGTCATTTACTCGGCCGCAATCGCCGTGCGCGACGCGGGCAACGCCGCATCGAGGAGATCGGCATCGGCGAGGTAGGCCAGGCGCCCGGCGGCGATGACGGCAACGATGCGCGGCCGCAACGGCACGGCGTCATCGACGAGCAGGATGTCGGCGCGATGGCCTCGCGCAAGAACGCCACGATCCGACAGGCCCGCAGCCTGTGCGGGATTTCTCGAAATCAAATCCCAGGCACGCGGCAACGGCATCACTCCATCGGCGGCGAGGCGGAAAGCGGCAAGAAGCGGCGCGGGGTAATAATAATCGGACGCGAGCACCGAACACAGGCCCTTCTCGATCATGTCCGAGGCCTTGGTCCATCCGGTGTGGCTGCCGCCGCGCACCACGTTCGGCGCGCCGAACACGATGGCATCGCCGCCCGCGGCAGCCTCGCGCGCGGTTTCCTCGTTCACCGGAAATTCGGCGATCCGCACGCCTTGCGCGCGAAACGCCTTTCGCATCGCCGGGCTGTCGTCGTCATGAGAGAGCATCCGCACGCCGGCCGCCTCCCCGATCCGCGCCAGCCGCGCGATCGAGGCCGGCACCGCGTCGGCGCGGGCAAGGATGCGCTCGACCAGCTCGTCGAAGGCTCCGCTCGACAGTCCGGTGCGCTCGACCATGCGGTTGCGCTTTCGCGGATTTGCGAGGCTCGCGACAGTCCCATCCATGTGGTCGTTGAATGCGAACAGGTCGACGCGTCCCGCCGACAGCCAGCGGCCGATCTCGTCCTCCGCATCGAGGTTGTAGGTTTCGTGGCGCAGATGAAAGCGGGTGTCCGCCTTGAGCTGCGGCCGCAAGGCCTCGATCGCCTCCAGCAACAGGCGCGCATTGTCGCCGCTGCGCAGGCCGGGCTCCCAGGACCAGGTCGTGGCGTGAAAGACGGTGGTCATGCCGTTGCTGATCGCCTGGCGATCGCTGTCGAACAGCGCGACGTCGATGGGAAAATCGACGCCGGCGCGCGGCATCATCTGCCGTTCGAAGGCGTCGCCATGCAGATCGACGATGCCGGGCAACACCACGAGGTCGCGCGCATTGATGTTTAAGGCACCGCGCCGAAAAGGCGCGCCTATGTCAGCTATCTCTCCGCCCGAAACGTGCAGCGAGGCTTCGGCGAATTCGCCGTCGAGCAGGAGGCGGCCGCCTTGTATGGAAATATCCGTCACGATGCAGCACTTTGTCGCAGGAGGGATGAGCTGGCCGCGGACCGCGCCTCATATTTATCGAGGAAATCCTCGATGGTGAGTTTTCGGAAGTCGGGCAGCGCAGCGCGCAGCGCATCATGCTCCCAGTCCCACCACGCAAGCCGCGCCAGCCGGTCGGCGATCGCTTCGGAAAAGCGCCGCTTGATCGGCCGCGCCGGATTGCCGGCGACGATGGTGTAGGCCGGAACATCCTTGGTGACGATGGCGCCGGCCGCCACCACGGCCCCGGTTCCGATGCTGCGGCCCGGTAGCACGATCGCGCCGTGGCCGATCCAGACATCATGGCCGATATGCACGCGATGGCTTTTCCGCCATTCGAAGAATTCGGCGTCGTCCGCTTCGCCCGGAAAATATGAGCTGGCGCGATAGGTGAAGTGGGCCTGGGTCGCCCTGTGCATGGGATGATTGCCCGGATTGATGCG
>CAYVVB010000529.1:0-9469 GCA_964454955.1 uncultured Bradyrhizobium sp.
CCGTCCTGGCCCGGCCGCGGGGGGGGGGGGGGGGGGGGGGGGGGCCCCCCCCCCGCCCCACGAACGGTGCCTGCGGCTACCCCCCTCTCCAGCTCTCCCCCGCAAGGGGGGAGAGGGCAGACCTTGCACGCGGAAGCACCCTACCGTCCGTCGATCCGCTGCCACAGCCAGCGCGCAACGGAGGCGGGCGAGGAGTCGTTGTTGTTGTCGCTCGCGCGCAAGTTGGCTTCGCGCATCGTTTCGATGTCGATCCGACCGAGCAACGGAGCAAGGGTCGCCTGCAAGGCGGCGTCATGCGCCCGTTTCGGCGCGAGCAGCAGCACCGCATCGTAGGGCGCGATCGCGCCCTTGGGGTCATCAAGCACGATGAGATCGTATTTGGCGATCAGCCCGTCGCTGGTGTAGCCCGTGATCACGTCGACATCGCCGGCGGCGACCGCCGCATACATGAAATCCGGCTGCATCTGCCGCTGGTTGCGAAAATTGAGGCCGTAGGTGTCGCGCAAGCTCGCCCATTCGGGACGGGAGAAAAATTCGTAATCGCCCGCGATCGACAGTGTCGGGGCCAGTCTTGCGAGATCGGCGATGGAGTGGACGCCGAGCTCGCTCGCGCGTTTCCTCGGCATCACCAGCGCGTAGGCATTCTCGAAGCCGAGCGTGCCGAACAGGGTGATATTCCGCTTCGCCAGCAGCGCTTTCAAATCGTCCAGCAGCCGTTCGCGCGGCGGGATGTCGGTGCGGTGAAACTGGTTGAGCCACAGCGTTCCGGAATAATCGACATAGACATCCATGTCATCGGCGGCCAGCGCGGCGAAGATCACGGCGGAGCCGAGGCCTGCGCGCGTGCTCGCCTGCAGTCCCGCCGATTGCAGGCGCTGTGCGATCAGCGCGGACAGCACATATTGTTCGGCAAAGGTCTTGGCGCCGACGACGTAACCTGCCGGCGACTGCGCCAGCATCGGCGTCAGCGTCGCCGCGACCAGTGCGGCGATGCCGGCGCCACCGAGCACCGTGCGGAACCGCTTGCGGGCCGCCAATCCGCTCTCGATCAGCGCCAGCAACTGGTCCACCGCGAGCGCAAGCACGGCGGCGGCGAGGCAGCCGAACAGAACGAAGACCCAGTTCTGGGTTTGCAGGCCGGCGAAGATGTAATTGCCGAGCGAGGTCTGGCCGATCGGCGTCGACAGTGTGGCCGTTCCGATCACCCAGACTGCTGCGGTGCGGACGCCTGCCATGATGATCGGCAGCGCGAGCGGCAATTCCACCGAAAAGAGCGATTGCCGCGGCGTCATGCCGACGCCCTGCGCGGCTTCGAGGATTGCCGGATCGATGCCGTTCAGCCCGGTGATGGTGTTGCGCAACACCGGCAGCATGGAATAGAGCGCAAGCGCCAGCATCGCCGGCAGGAATCCGAAGGCGGAAAAGTCGAAGCCGAACCAGGCAAAGGTCAGCGACGCCAGCGCCAGCAACAGCGGATAGAACAGCGCTAGCAGCGCCAGCCCCGGCACCGTCTGCACGATGCTCGCGAGCGCCAGCAGGGGAGCCCGGATCAGCGGACGGTTGCGCGCGACAATCGCGAGCGGCAGGCTGATCACGAGCCCGAGCGCCAGCGCGGCCAGGCTGACCCGCAAATGATTGCCGAGATAGTCCGGCAGATGGCCGGCGGCTTCGCTCCAGCGCGGATCGGAGAGGAGGCTCATGCCGGATCCGCTCCCGGCAGCAGCGCATTCACCCGCTCGGCCCGCCGACGCGGCGAGCGCAGAAGCTCCATGACATAAGGTTCGCTGCTTGCGGAAAGCTCCGCGGCAGCCTCGATCGCCAGCAGCCGCCCGGTCCGCATCACCGCGATGCGGTCGGCGAGCAGCAGCGCCTCGGTCATGTCATGGGTGATCATGACCGTGGTGAGCTTCAGCTCGCGGTGGAGCGCGCAATACTCGTCGCCGAGGGCATCGCGGGTCAAGGGATCGAGCGCGCCGAACGGCTCGTCCATCAGCACGATGTTGGGCTTTGCCGCGAGCGCCCGCGCGACGCCGACGCGCTGGCGCTGTCCGCCGGAGAGCTCGTGGGGCATGCGGTCGCCATAGGCTCCGCCGTCCAGCCGCACCAATCCCAGGAGCTCGTTCACCCGCGTGGCGATCTCCGCTGCCGGTGTGCCCAGGAGCTTCGGCGTGATGCCGATGTTCTCGGCGATGCTCATATGCGGAAACAATCCGCCGCTCTGGAAGACATAGCCGATGCGGCGGCGCAAGCCGACCGGATCGAACTGGCGCACGTCCTTGCCCTCGATCGTGATGGCGCCGCTGTCGGCGTCGGTCAGGCGGTTGGCGAGCCGCAGCAGCGTGGTCTTGCCGGAGCCGGAGCCGCCGACGATCGCGAGGAACTCGCCCGGCGCGACATCGAGCGAGACATCGTCGACCGCCGTCACCCGCGCGGCACCGCCGTTGCCAAAACTCTTGCTGACATGACGGTAGGAGATCAGAGGGGTCGTTGGCATGGTGCTCGGCCCGAGGCGCTTCCCCTCCAGGGGAGGGTGAAGTGGAGCGCAGTTTCACGGCCATCGCAAGCGGTGAATTGATTCACGCTCCTCGATTCATTGAACTTGTCCGGGCAAGACGCTAAGGCATCTGTCGAGTTGGGAGGAAATGTGGTGAACGAGAAAATCCCGTCGGCGGTCGCGCTCGATGATGCGACGGTGGCCTTCCGGCTCGGCGACGGGCGCGTGTACACCGCGGTGGAAAAGGCGCACCTCTCCGTCGCGCCGGGCGAGTTCGTGGCGATCGTCGGGCCGACGGGGTGCGGAAAATCGACGCTGCTCAACGTCGCCGCCGGTCTGCTCAAGCCGGCCGCCGGCGCGGTGAGGATCTTCGACCGGCCGCTCAACGGCCTCAACCGCGATGCCGGCTATCTCTTCCAGGCGGACGCGCTGTTTCCCTGGAAGACCGCGCTCGACAACGTCGCCATCGGCCTCGAGATCGCGGGCACCGCGCGGGCCGAGGCGCTGGCGCGCGCACAAACCTGGCTCGCCTCGGTCGGCCTTGCCCATTTCGGCAACCGCTATCCGCACATGCTGTCGGGCGGCCAGCGCAAGCGCGTCGGGCTGGCGCAGGTCCTGATCCGCAATCCGAAGATTCTCCTGATGGACGAGCCGTTCGGCCCGCTCGATGCGCAGACCCGCCAGGTGATGGGCAACCTGCTGCTGGATCTCTGGAACGCCGACCGCAAGGCGGTGCTGTTCGTCACCCATGACCTGGAGGAGGCGATTGCGCTCGCCGACCGGGTGGTGATCATGTCGGCCGGCCCGAGCGCACGCATCATCGGCGACTGGCGCGTGCAGTTGCCTCGTCCGCGCGATATTTTCGAGGCGCGGCTGGGCAAGGACTTTCATGCGCTCCACAGCGAGATCTGGAGCGTGCTCAGGGGTGAGGTCATGAAAGGCTACGCGCAGGACGCGCAGGCGGCGGAGGGGAGCTGATGTCGAGGATCACGCTGCTGGCGCTGCAGCTCCTGGTCGCCATCATCGCGCTGGCGCTGTGGCAGGTGCTTGCCACCGTGCCGGTGTTCGGGAAAATCCTGCTCCCGCCGTTCTTCTTCTCCAACCCTGTCGATGTGTTCGGCCAGATCGTCAACTGGTTCACCTCCGGCGTGATCTGGAAGCATCTGGCCATCACGCTGTGGGAATCGATCCTGGCCTTCGTCATCGGTTCGGCGGCCGGCGCCATGGTCGGCTTCTGGTTCGCGCGCAAGCCCGTGATCGCAGCCGTGTTCGATCCTTACGTGAAGATGGTCAATGCGCTGCCGCGCGTGGTGCTGGCGCCGATCTTCACGCTGTGGCTGGGCCTCGGCATCTGGTCGAAGGTCGCGCTGGGGGTGACGCTGGTGTTCTTCATCGTCTTCTTCAACGTCTACCAGGGTGTGAAGGAAGTCAGCCATACCGTGCTCGACAACGGCCGCATGCTCGGCATGAGCGAGCGGCAATTGACGCGGCATGTCTATTGGCCGTCCGCGCTGTCCTGGGTGTTCTCCTCGCTGCACACCTCGGTCGGCTTTGCCGTGGTCGGCGCGGTGGTCGGCGAATATCTGGGTTCCGCCGCCGGCCTCGGCTACCTGATCCAGCAGGCCGAAGGCGTGTTCGACGTCGCCGGCGTCTTCGCCGGCATGTTCGTGCTTTCCATTTTCGTGGTCCTGATCGACATGGGCGTGACGCTGATCGAGCGCAGGCTTCTGGTGTGGCGGCCCGCGCCTGTGGATGGAAGGGGGTAGTGTCTTGCCAACGGACGCCGTCATTCCGGGGCGCCTCGAAGAGGCGAACTATGGTGCGCAGTTGCGCACCTGAGAATCTCGAGATTCCGGTCCTTCGGACCATCCCGGAATGACGGAGTTGGAATGACTGAAAGGGCGCGAGCCTTCTCAAGCCCTCGGCGCTGCTCTATCTTGCCGCCAATCGAACGGAGGAAACCATGACCAACATAATCGGCAGGTTCGCAGCGGCGTTGTTCGCGCTGGCCCTTGCATCGCCGCTGGCCGCCGCGGAAAGCAAGGTCACCATCGCGGTCGGCGGCGGCGCCTGCCTTTGCTATCTGCCGACGGTGCTCGCCAAGCAGCTCGGCGAGTACGACAAGGCCGGCGTTGCGGTGGACCTCGTCGATCTCAAGGGCGGATCGGACGCGCTGAAGGCGGTGCTCGGCGGCAGCGCCGATGTGGTGTCGGGCTATTTCGACCATTGCGTCAATCTCGCCGCGAAGAAGCAGGACCTGCAGGCCTTCGTCGTCTACGACCGCTATCCCGGGCTGGTCCTGGTGGTGTCGCCGTCGCACACCAAAGAGATCAACTCGATCAAGGATCTCGCGGGCAGGAAAGTCGGCGTCAGCGCGCCGGGCTCCTCGACCGATTTCTTCCTGAAATATCTCCTGAAGAGGAACGGGCTTGATCCCGCCAGCGCCTCGGTGATCGGAGTTGGTCTCGGCGCCACCGCCGTTGCCGCGATGGAGCAGGGCCAGATCGATGCGGCCGTGATGCTGGATCCTTCCGTCACGGTGCTGCAGGGCACCCATGCCGACCTGAAGATTCTCGCCGACACCCGCACGCAGAAGGATACGCTCGCTTTGTTCGGCGGCGAATATCCGGGCGGCGCGCTCTACTCGACCGCGTCCTGGGTCGCATCCCACCAGAAGGAGGCGCAGGCTCTGACCAACGCGATTCTCTCGACACTCGCCTGGATCCACGCCCATTCGGCGGAGGACATCATGGCGAAGATGCCCGAGGAGATGGTCGGCAAGGACAAGGCGCTCTATCTGGCGGCGCTGAAGAACACCATCCCCATGTATTCGGAGACCGGCAAGATGGACCCCAAGGGCGCGGATGCGGTGCTTGCGGTGTTCAAGGAGGGTTCGCCGGAGGTTGCCAGGGCCAATGTCGACGTCAGCAAGACCTTCACCAATACGTTCGTCGATCAGGCCGGGAAGACGACCGGAATCGGCGCGAAATAAGCGGCATGACGCGTCCGCTCATTCATCGCGTGACGACGCTCGATCTCGCGGTCGAGTCCTGGATCTGGCCGTTCGCGCAGGCACGCAGCGCCGAGATCGCGGCGCATTTCGCCGCCGTGCAGCGCGAGAAGCCGAAGCTGTGGAACGGCCGCATCCTGCTCGGCCGCAACCCGGCGTTCGACGACACGCGTTTTTCCGCAAGCTATTTCGAGATCGATTTCGCAAGCCTCCTGGCGTGGCGCGACTGGGGCTTTCCGGACCGCGAGGCGTTCAACGGTTTCGGCATGGGCGCGCTACGCTGCGCCGACGGCGCCTTTGTGCTCGGCGAAATGGGCCTGCATACGGCCAATGCCGGCCGAATCTACTTTCCAGCCGGCACGCCTGACCTGGAGGACGTCAGCGGCAACACGCTCGATCTTGCCGCCAACGTGACCCGCGAAATCGAGGAGGAGACCGGCCTCAGGCCGTCCGATTACCGGGCCTCCGCCCATTGGGATTGCGTCGTGACCGGCGCAAGCATTGCGATGATCAGGACGCTGCAGCTCGATTGGCCGGGCGAGGCGGTGCGCGCGCGGATCGAGGCCAATCTGGCACAGCAGGCGCATCCCGAGCTTGCCGCGGTGCATCTGGTGCGCAGTCGCGATGATCTCAATGCGAGGATGCCGCAATTCGTCATCGCGTTTCTGGAGGGGCAACTCGGTGACGCTCGGTGACTGTTATTCCGGGATGCGCGAAGCGCAGACCCGGAATCTCGAGATTCTCAGGTGCGCAACTGCGCACCATAGTTCGGCTCTTCGAGCCGCCCCGGAATGACGGAGCGTAGGCATTCCCATGACCAAGAAATCGTCCCGATCCCCTTTCGCCGAACTCGATCAGTTCATCTCCCCGTTCCGTGTCGACGGCTCCGGCAGGTTTCACCTCGCCTCGCACAAGACCAACGCAAAGGGCGGGCTCGACAGGGACGAAGCCGAAGAACTCGTCGACGCCAACCGCAAGCGTTTGAGCGACTTCCAGGAGAAGCTTTACGCCCAGGACCGCTGGTCGGTGCTCTTGATCCTGCAGGGGATGGACGCGGCCGGCAAGGATTCGACGATCAAGCACATCTTCGAGGGCGTCAACCCGCAGGGCTGCGAGATCACCGCCTTCAAGCAGCCGACCTCGCTCGAGCTGCAGCATGACTTCATGTGGCGCAGCGTGGTTGCGCTGCCCAAGCGCGGCAGCATCGGCATCTTCAACCGCTCCTACTACGAGGAGTGCCTGGTGACGCGGGTGCATCCCGAACTGCTTCGGGAGGAGAAGCTCCCGCCGAAGCTCATCACCAGGAAAATCTGGCAGGAGCGGTTCGAGGACATCGTCGCCTTCGAGCGCTATCTGTCGCGCAACGGCACGGTGATCCTGAAATTCTTCCTCAACGTCTCCAGGGAGGAGCAGCGCCAGCGCTTTCTCGATCGGCTGGACCAGCCGTCGAAGATCTGGAAATTTTCCATGAACGACGTCACCGAGCGCGCGTGGTGGCCGCGATACCAGGCGATCTACCAGGACATCGTCCGGCACACGTCGACGCCGGTCGCGCCGTGGTACGTGGTGCCCGCCGACCACAAATGGTTCGCGCGGGTGGTGATCGGCTCGGTCATCGTCAAGGCGCTTGCCTCGCTCGACCTGAAATTTCCACGGGCAGACAAGGCCTCGCTGCGCGAGTTCGACCAGGTGCGCAAGGCGCTGGAGCACGAAGGCAGGCGCGGCGCAAAGCGGATGGTGCGGAAGTAGACATTCCGTAGTCCGCAGGGTGGGCAAAGCGAAGCATGCCCACCAAGTCAGCGGCGATGCGGGTGGTGGGCACGGCGCAAGAGCGCCTTTGCCCGCCCTACGAAGCTATCGCCTTGTGATGCGGCCGGAACAGCCGTCCCTTTTCCGTGAGCGTCACCACCGCGAGTGTCGCCAGCGTGCAGATCAAGAAGCCGGTGGCGAACGGCGTCAGCGTGCCGTCGTAAGCCTGCCCGATGACGGTGCCGATGGCGATGCCGAGCAGCGTGGTGATCGAGCCGTATAGCGAGGACGCGGTGCCTGCGATGTGGCCGTGCGGCTCCATCGCCAGCGCCGTGAAATTCGCGATCATCAGGCCGAACGAGAACATCATCAGCGTCGACAGCGCCATGAACAGCGGCAATGGCAGAGACTGGCTTCTCGCCGTGACGAACATGATCGCCGCGACCGCCAGATAGCCGAGCAGCGCGCCGTGCGACATCACGCGCATGCCGATGCGCCCGACGAGTCTCGCGTTCAGAAAGCCGGCGACGGCAACGCCTGTCGCGGCGGCGGCGAAGGCCAGCGGGAAATAGTGTCCGAGCCCGTAGACGCCGGTGAAGATCTGCTGCGCGGAGAAGACGTAGGCGAACAGCGCGCCCTGGATGCCGCCGGCCGCGAGCGCATAGCCCAGCGTCTGGCGGTTCGTCACCGTCCGACGATAGGCATCGAGCACCTCGGGAATCGAGAACGCCTTGCGCTCCGGCGCGGGCAGCGTCTCGGGCAATCGCTGCCAGCTCCAGACCAGGGCGATGAGGCCGTATAGCATCAGCACCGCGAAGATGCCGCGCCAGTGCGTCAGCATCATCAAGGCCTGGCCGAACGACGGCGCGACCACGGGCACGGCGATGAACACCATCATCGCCAGCGACACCACGCTCGCCATGCGGCGGCCGGCATAGCAGTCGCGCACGACGGAGGTCGCAATCACGCGGGTCGCCGACGTGCCGAGCCCCTCCAGCGCGCGGGCCAGCAGCAGCATCTCGAAAGAGGGTGCCGCGATCGCGAGCAGGCTTGCGATGGCGTAGAGAACCATGCCGCCGAGCAGCACCGGGCGGCGCCCAAAACTGTCCGACAACGGTCCGATGACGAACTGGCCGCCTCCGAAGCCGATCAGGAACGCCGACAGTACCATCTGCAGGCGGTTGGCCACGTCGATGTGGAAGCTGGCCCCGATGTTGGGAAGCGCCGGCAGCATGATATCCATGGCCATGGGATTGAGCGCCATGATCGCCGCGATCACGACGACGAATTCGGCAAATCCCATGGGCCGGTGCTTGGGAACTTCACACGATGCTTCAACAGGTGCGTTGGCGTTGACGTCAACCACGCAGTGACTTCCGTTTGCTGATTGGTGGATTGAACCCCGTTTTATGCCAGTGCATGTTGCGTTGCACAACCCTCGTTTCGGGATGGCAGACCGGCGTCGGAATACCGTTGCCTTCATCGCCGACGGTATCGCCATTGACGCTTGCGCCATCGAAAGGCCCGGATTGGGCGTCCAGAAGGTGCGGGAGATTTTTCTCGAAAGGGTTTGGGGGCAGGGGGCAATGGCACGTCCGGTCATGACAGCATGGATGCTGGGGGGCCTCCTGACGCTGGCCCCGCAGCTCGCCTCCGCCACCGAGCCGTCACCCGCCGAACTCATCTCGAGCTTTCGCCTCAAACATGGCGAGGTCCGCGTCAGCTCGGACGCCACGCTCAACCGCATCGCCTCGGAGCAGGCGAAAGCGATGGCGGCGCGCGATACGCTCGACCACAGCGTTCTCGGCTCCTTCTCGTCGCGCATCGCGCCCTCGCGCGCCGGGCGCGCCGCCGAGAACATCGCCTATGGCTACGAGACCTTCGACAAGACTCTCGGCCAGTGGATCAATTCGTCGGAGCATCGCAAAAACCTCTTGCTGCGCGGCGCTTCCCGCGTCGGGATCGCGAGCGCGAAGGATGCGAGCGGCCGCCGCACCTATTGGGCGATGGAAATTGCAGGCGACTACGAGCCGAAGCCGGCCAGGCCGACGAAAGGCAAACAGCGGGTCGTCGCAAAGCGCGAGGTCGCGGTCAAACGCGAAGCCGCTGCCGTCGAATGCCACGTCAAGCTGCTCAGTCTTTGCCTCTAGATGAATTTTGGTTGAATCGCCGCAGACTCTCTTCACCTCTCCCCGGCCGGGAGAGGTGAAGAGAGC
>CAYVVB010000530.1:0-8625 GCA_964454955.1 uncultured Bradyrhizobium sp.
GGCGGGGCTTTTCATTCCTGCCTTGGCGCGGATTTAGTGCGCCAGGATCGCCAGCAGCAGCAGCGCCACGATGTTGGTGATCTTGATCATCGGGTTCACGGCGGGCCCCGCGGTGTCCTTGTAGGGATCGCCGACGGTGTCACCGGTCACCGCCGACTTGTGCGCGTCGGACCCCTTGCCGCCGTAGTGGCCGTCCTCGATGTATTTCTTGGCGTTGTCCCAGGCGCCACCGCCCGAAGTCATCGAGATCGCGACGAACAGTCCGGTGACGATCACGCCCAGCAGCATCGCGCCCACGGCCGAGAACGCCGCCGACTTGCCGACCGCGCCGCCGCCCGCGATCACGTAGATCACGAAATAGACCACGATCGGCGACAGCACCGGCAACAGCGAGGGGATGATCATTTCCTTGATCGCCGCCTTAGTCAGGAGGTCAACCGCCTTGCCGTAGTCAGGCTTGTCGGTCCCCTTCATGATGCCGGGCTTCTCGCGGAATTGCCGCCGCACCTCTTCCACGATCGCGCCCGCCGCACGGCCCACCGCGGTCATGCCGAGTGCGCCGAACAGATAGGGCAAGAGACCACCGAACAACAGGCCGACCACCACATAGGGATTGGTGAGCGAGAAGTCGGGATTGACACCCTGGAAATAGCCGTTGCTTGCGCCGCCGCCGATGAAGAATTTGAGGTCCTGATTGTAGGCCGCAAACAGCACCAGCGCGCCGAGACCAGCCGAGCCGATCGCATAGCCCTTGGTCACCGCCTTGGTGGTGTTGCCGACCGCGTCGAGCGCGTCGGTGGACTTGCGCACTTCCTTCGGCAGACCCGCCATCTCCGCGATGCCGCCGGCATTGTCGGTGACCGGGCCGAAGGCGTCGAGTGCGACGATCATGCCGGCCAGCGACAGCATGGTCGCGGTGGCGATCGCAATGCCGAACAGGCCGGCGAGGTTATAGGTGACCAGGATGCCCGCGATGATGACGATCGCCGGCAAGGCGGTCGCTTCCATCGAGATGGCAAGGCCCTGGATCACGTTGGTGCCGTGACCTGTCACCGAGGCCGCGGCGATCGACTTGACCGGACGGTAGTCGGTCCCGGTGTAGTATTCGGTGATCCAGATGATGAGACCCGTGACCACGAGGCCGACGACGCCGCAGGCGAACAGGTTCGCACCGGTGTACTCGACACCGTCGAGCTTGCCGAAGCCGATCAGCCAATAGATGACCGCCGCGACACCCACGAGCGAGAGGATGCCGGTGGCAATCAGGCCCTTGTACAGCGCGCCCATGATCGACTGGTTGGCGCCGAGCTTGACGAAGAACGTTCCGATGATCGAGGTGAAGATGCAGATGCCGCCGATCGCCAGCGGCAGGGTCATCATGTTCGCCAGGATCGGCGTCTTGGCGAAGAAGATCGCCGCCAGCACCATGGTCGCGACCGCGGTCACGGCATAGGTTTCGAACAGGTCGGCCGCCATGCCGGCGCAGTCGCCGACGTTGTCACCGACGTTGTCGGCGATGGTGGCAGGGTTGCGCGGATCATCCTCGGGGATGCCGGCCTCGACCTTGCCGACGAGGTCACCGCCGACGTCGGCGCCCTTGGTGAAGATGCCGCCGCCGAGACGCGCGAAGATCGAAATCAGCGAAGCGCCGAAACCGAGCGCGACCATCGCGTCGACCACCGTACGGCTATCGGCCGCAAGGTGCAGCGAATAGGTCAGGAAACCAAAATAGAGCGTGACGCCGAGCAGCGCGAGGCCCGCGACCAGAAGGCCGGTGATGGCGCCGGCCTTGAAGGCGAGTTCGAGTCCGCCCGCGAGCGACGTGGTGGCGGCCTGCGCGGTGCGCACGTTGGCGCGCACCGAGACGTTCATGCCGATGAAGCCGGCCGCGCCCGACAGAATGGCGCCGATCGCAAAGCCGACAGCGACCAGCACGCCGAGGAAGTAGGCCAACAACAGGAAGATGACGACGCCGACGATGCCGATCGTGGTGTACTGGCGCCGCAGATAGGCCTGTGCGCCTTCGCGCACGGCGGCCGCGATTTCCTGCATCCGGGGGTTACCCGCGTCGGCGCCAAGCACCGACGTGGTCGCCCAGATGGCGTACGCTACGGAAAGAGCTCCGCAGAGCACGATCAACCATAATGCTGTCATTGGTCTCCCTCAGAATCTTGAATGTATATCCCTCGCCCGTGCTGCGGAGGCAGCGGGCGATGGCCAGCCCTCCCCACAAGAGCGGCCGCAAATCGGCGCGGACCATGCCAAAGTTGCCCGCTCCGCGCAATGTCGGGAACCGTAAAAAGGCACTTTTCGCAGGCTCTTTAGGTGAAAGCCCTGCTTTCCGCAATGGACTCTCAGAAGTGGCTGTAGGAGCGTCGCCGGAGGCGGATCTCCCTGCCCTGAGCATCCAGGAAACGCGGGGCATCCGTCCCGGCGATGATGGTTCCGATCGAGCTGAGCGCGATGCCCGCGCGCCGCGCCTGTTCCGTCAATGCCCCGCAATCCGATTCGGGAACCGCGCACAGGACCTCGTAGTCGTCGCCGCCCGCGATCATGGTCTCGATATCGACGGCGCCGCTTGCCAGCAGCCCTGCCGCAGCGGCGGACAGCGGAATGCTTGGCACATCGATGACGGCGGAGATGCCGGATGCAGCGCAGAGCTTCGTCAGGTCGCCCGCGAGCCCGTCGGACACATCCATCGACGCGCTTGCGTGTTCGCGGATCGCTTTGGCCAGCGCATTGCGCGGTTGCGGAACGCGGTAGCGCGCGATCAGGCCCTGCCTTGCCGCCGCATCATTGGCCAACGCACCAGCGTCAATGCCGCCTCTCAATATCCCGAGTCCGATCACGGCATCCCCGATCGTTCCCGTGACCAGCACACGATCGCCGGGCTTCGCCCCGCTGCGACGGACCATCTTGCCGGATGGCACGCGGCCGAACGCCGTGATCGAGACCGTCAGGGGACCAGGGGTCGACACCGTGTCGCCGCCGAGCAGCGGGCAATCGAAGACTTTCGCATCTTCGCCGAGCCCGCCTGCGAACGCCGTGAGCCACGCATCGTCGACGCTGCGCAGCGCCAGGGTGAGCACGAACCCCGCGGCTTCAGCCCCCTTGGCAGCAAGGTCGGACAAATTCACCCGCAACGCCTTGTGCGCGATGCTGTCCGGCGGGTCTTGGGTAAGGAAATGCACGCCCTCGACGATCGCATCTGTCGTGACCACGATGTCCTCGCCGGACGTTCTGAGCACCGCCGCATCGTCACTGAGGCCGAACGCGCCCGGATCGCTCGCCAGCGGCTTGAAATAGCGCGCGATAAGAGAGTCTTCTCCAGATGCGTCCGGGCGATCTGTCATGCGTCCACGCTTTTCGCTCACGCTCCTCGCAGAGACCGGGCGCTAGCCGCGCGCAAACTCTTCCGCCCGAAACTGCCGCGCGATCTGGTCCAGCACCGCATTCACCATGCCGGTTTCCTCCGCCTCGACAAAGGCGTGGGCGACATCGACATATTCCGATACCACGACCCTGCCGGGCACGTCTCTCCGATGCTCGAGCTCGTAGGCGCCGGCGCGCAGCACCGCACGCAGGATCGCATCGATCCGCTTCAAGGGCCAGCCCTTCGACAGCGCCTCGTCGATCAAGGGATCGAGCCTTGCCTGATCGCGCACCACGCCTGCGACGACGTCGCGGAAGAACGCGGCCTCCGCAGGCAGATATTTCTCGCCCTCGACCTCGCCGCCAAGCCAATGGCTCTCGAACTCGGCGAAAATATCGTTGATGCCGGCGCCGGCGATGTCCATCTGATAGAGCGCCTGCACGGCGGCAAGCCGCGCCGCGCCGCGGCGGTTGGCTTTCTTGTCCGAACCCTTTTTGTCAGGCCCCCTGGCCTGATTTTTCTTGCTCTGCGCCATCATCAGGATTTTGCCAGCCGGCGTTTGATGCGCAGCATCGCCAGCGCTGCGCGCGCGGCGTCGCCGCCCTTGTTGAGTTCGCTGGCGCGCGCCCTGGCCCAGGCCTGCGCCTCGGTGTTGACGGTGAGAATGCCGTTGCCCAGCGGAAGCTTCCGCGTCACCGCAAGATCCATCAGCGCACGGGAGGACTCGGTGGAGACGATCTCGAAATGGATAGTGTCGCCCCTGATCACGCAGCCGAGCGCAATCGCGGCATCATACGGTTTGCCGCCGCTCGCGGCCGCATCGACGGCGATGGCGATCGCAGCCGGAATCTCCAGCGCGCCGGGAACCGTGATCACGTCGTGGCTGACGCCGGCGCCCCTCAATTCGGCGACCGCGCCCTCCAGCAGCGCGTCCTGGATATCGTCGTAGAAGCGGGCTTCGACGATCAGTGCGCGGGCGCCTGAAATATCGGTCTGGTCTTTTAGCGGGGCGCGTCGAGCGTCTGCCATTGTCTGCCAATTCGGAACGGGTTGCGAGTGGGGCCGCTTTTAGGCGTAGCCGCCTGCAAAGCCAAGTGCGGCCTTATAAGTGGGCCTTACTTCATTTCCGCAAGTCTGGCCGCATAGCGGGCCATCAAATCAACCTCGATATTCGCTTCACCCCCTGCGCGCCATGCGGACAGCGTCGTCACATTCAGCGTATGAGGGATGATCAGCACGGAAAACGCGGTATCCTGCACGGTGTTGACGGTGAGCGAAACCCCGTCCAGCGTCACCGAGCCCTTGGGCGCGATGAAGCGTGCGAGTTCGCGCGTGGTCGCAAGCTCGAACCGCGCCATATCGGGCAAATCCTCGCGGCTCACAATGGCGGCGATACCATCGGCGTGACCCGCCACCAGATGGCCCCCGAGTTCGTCACCGATCTTGAGCGCGCGTTCCAGATTGAGCCTGGTGCCGACGCGCCAATGCTTTGCCGTGGTCAGGCGCAGCGTTTCAGCGGCGGTATCCACCTCGAACCAGGTGCTGCCCGCATCGACCCCGGATGCGACCACCGTCAGGCAGACGCCGTTGCAGGCGATCGAGGCGCCATCCGCAATCGTCGCGCGATCGTAGCGGCAGGCGACGCGCAGCCGATGCAACTGGCCCTGCGCGGTCGGTGTCAGCGAGACGATCTCGCCGATATCGGTGATTATGCCGGTGAACATCAGGCGCGCTCGTATATGGTGAGGGTATCCTTGCCGAGAATTTCGCTAGCACGAACGCGAAAGTCGGGCGACTGCGTGATTGCGCCGAGCGGCAATGCGTCGAGCGCACTCACGCCGCCCGCGCCGATCGTATCAGGTCCGCGCAGCAGCCAGACCTCGTCGACAAGACCAGCGGCAACGAAGGACGCCGCAACACGGCTGCCGCCTTCGACCATCAGCCGTGTGATGCCCTTCTCGGCCAGCCCACGCAAGGCCGCTGGCAGGTCGAGGCCGGATGGCGTCGATGGTGACACGCGGATCACCTGTGCGCCGGCCGCTCCAAGCTTTGCTGCGGCTGGCGCTTCCGCCAATTCCGAGGTCAGGACCCAGAGCGGCGTCGCGCGCGCGGAGTGCACGAGCCGGCTGTCGCCCGGGATGCGCAGGGAACGGTCGAGCACCACCCGCACCGGCGAGCGCGCCTCCATGCCTGGCAGGCGGCAGGTCAGAAGCGGATCGTCGGCCAGGACCGTACCGATCCCGACCAGTATGGCGTCGCACTGCGCGCGCAGCAGATGCACGCGCGCACGCGCCGCCTCGCCCGTGATTGCGACCGGCTTGCCGCCGGCGGCGCCGATCCTGTCGTCGGCGGAGACGGCAAGCTTCAAGATCACATGCGGGCGGCGATCGCGGATGCGGCGGAAATGGCCGGCATGGGCGTAAGCAGCCTCCCTCGCCTCACATCCGACGTCAACGGCGATGCCGGCGGCGCGGAGCTTCGCAAAGCCCTGACCGGCGACTTCCGGGTTGGGATCCTCGATCGCGGCCACCACGCGCGCAATGCCCGAGGCAATCACCGCATCGGTGCAGGGCGGCGACTTGCCGATATGCGAACACGGTTCGAGAGTTACGTAAAGCGTGGCGCCGCGGGCGGCTTCGCCGGCGCGCTGCAGCGCCACGGGCTCCGCATGCGGACGTCCGCCGGCTTGCGTCCAGCCGCGCCCGACGATGATGCCATCCTTGACCACCACGGCGCCGACAGCGGGGTTCGGCCAGGTACGCCCGAGACCGCGCCGCCCCAATGTCAGCGCAAGCTGCATGAAGCGGCGGTCGGCTTCCTGCGCATCCCGTGCTTTCTGGGCGAGCTGATCTTCCAGGATCCGGAAGATCATTTGCGCAACGTGACGATCCGCGTGTCGTCCTCGCCGGAGAGCTCGCCGAGCACGGCTTCGAAGTCCTTCGCCTCGCGAAAATTGCGATACACCGAGGCGAAGCGGACATAGGCGACATCATCGAGCGTACGCAGATGCTCCATCACGATCTCACCGATCGCCTCCGACGAAACCTCGGCCTCACCGGCGCTCTCGAGTTCGCGCACGATGGCGGACACCATCTTCTCGACCCGCTCCGGCTCGACCGGGCGCTTGCGCAGCGAAATCTGCACCGAGCGCATCAGCTTGTCGCGGTCGAACGGCACCCGGCGGCCGTTGCGCTTGATCACCGTGAGCTCGCGCAGCTGCACGCGCTCGAAGGTCGTAAAACGGAAGTTGCACGCAATGCAGACGCGCCGCCGCCGGATCACAGAGGAATCCTCGGTCGGACGAGAATCCTTCACCTGTGTATCGAGACTGTTGCAGCTGGGGCAGCGCATCCGGGCAACGCCTTATTGATAGATCGGGAAACGATCTGTGAGTGCCTTCACCCGCTCCTTGATCGCGGCTTCGACGAGCGGAGCCTTGCCGTCCTGCGACTGCGCGAGCGCGTTGAGCACTTCGGCGATCATGCCACCGACCTGCTTGAACTCGGCAACACCAAAGCCGCGGGTGGTCGTGGCGGGCGTCCCGAGGCGCAGACCCGAGGTCACGAAGGGCGTCTCCGGGTCGAAGGGAATGCCATTCTTGTTGCAGGTGATGCCGGCGCGAACCAGCGCCTTCTCCGAAACATTGCCCTTCAGCCCCTTCGGGCGAAGATCGACCAGCATGAGGTGGTTGTCGGTGCCGCCCGAGACGATATCGAAGCCGTGGCCGCGCAGCGTCTCGGCCAGCGCCTTGGCGTTTTCTACGACGTTCTTCGCGTAGACCTTGAAATCCGGACGCAGCGCCTCGCCGAACGCAACCGCCTTCGCGGCGATCACGTGCATCAAGGGGCCGCCCTGCAATCCCGGGAAGATCGCCGAGTTGAGCTTCCTGGTCAGGGACTCATCGTTCCAGAGCATCAGGCCACCACGCGGGCCGCGCAGCGACTTGTGCGTCGTGGTGGTGGTGACGTGGGCATGGGGAACGGGCGAGGCGTGCACGCCGCCCGCGACGAGGCCGGCGAAATGCGCCATGTCCACCATCAGATAGGCGCCGACGCTGTCGGCAATCTCGCGAAACCGCTTGAAATCCCAGGCACGCGAGTAGGCGCTGCCGCCGGCGATGATCAGCTTCGGCTTCACCTGCTCGGCCTGCCTGGCGACCGCATCCATGTCGATGATCTGGTCTTCACGGCGCACCGTGTAGTGCGACGCCTTGAACCACTTGCCGGACATGTTGACGGGCGACCCATGGGTCAGATGCCCGCCGGCGGCGAGATCGAGGCCCATGAAGGTGTCGCCGGGCTGCAGCAGCGCCAGAAAGACCGCCTGGTTCATCTGGCTGCCGGAGTTCGGCTGCACATTGGCGAACTGGGCGCCGAACAGCTTCTTGGCACGCTCGATCGCCAGCGTCTCGGCGACATCGACCCATTCGCAGCCGCCGTAGTAGCGGTTGCCCGGATAGCCTTCGGCGTACTTGTTGGTCATCACCGAGCCCTGCGCTTCCAGCACGGCGCGGCTGACGATGTTCTCGGAGGCGATCAGCTCGATCTCGTGGCGCTGCCGGCCGAGTTCGCCCTGGATCGCCGCCGCGATCTCGGGATCGGCTTGGGCGAGCGTGGCGGTGAAGAAGGAATCGGGCATTGAGGCAGTCTTGGCGTTGGAGGGCGAGGAGGTCATCGGCGAAATATCTCCACCGCCGCAACCACTTAAAGGGCTGCGGACGGTCTTGGCAGGAAGAGCGGAAGCAGGTCGCCGGATTAGCACATCGGCCGTCGATGGCCAAGCGCTTGCGGTCCTGCCCTTCGCTTTATGCCAGATATGGTAAGGATCAGTGGGATTTGCACCTGCCGCCCAACGGGCATGAACCGAATCCGGAACCGCCGCGACAATGGAAAATCGTCGCCACGGAACCTTGACCATGTCCTGCATGCCCCGTCTCTCACAACTGTCGTCGCCTCGATTGTCGCGGTCAGCCCGCCGGCTCGGTCTGGGCCTTGTGCTAGCGCTGGGCGCGACCGGATCGGCCGCGGCCGGCGATGGCGCTCCTTGCGTGCCCGGCAGCAAAGCTTCCCCGCCCGACGTGATTGTCGCCTGCGGCCTTGTCATCGACGACACGGCGGCCTCGCGTCCGGTTCGCGCGTCGGCGCTCGTCGTGCGGGCCGATGCGCGGGCCAAGAGCTTCAGCGGTCTGACCGAGGCGCTCGCCGATCTCGATCGCGCGATCGCGCTCGACGGCAAGAACGCCTCCGCCTACC
>CAYVVB010000531.1:0-3682 GCA_964454955.1 uncultured Bradyrhizobium sp.
ATCCAGGCGAGAAGCGCGATGATCAGCGCCATGAACTCGACGCTGACACTGCGCACTGAGGCAGCGACGATCAGCAGGATGGCGAGCGGCGGGATCGTCAACATCACGTCAGTCAGTGAGCCGATGAGCCGATCGACCCAGCCGCCAACGAAACCGGCGACGAGGCCGAGCAGGGAGCCGACGGCAACGCCGATGGCCCCTGCAATCAGGCCAAGGCGGATGGTCTGCGGCATGGCGACGACGATCACGGCGAACAGCTCGCGACCACCGCTGTCGGTGCCCAGCAAGTGCTGCCATGACGGCGGCTGATTGGTGCGCACGGAGATCGGCTGGGCGAGGCTGGTATCGACGAGGAACGGACCAACAACCGCGATCAGCACGAGCAGGGCCAGAATGACGATCGCCGCTACCAGCTTCTTGTTGACGTGGAGCAGCGGTGCGAAGGCAGGCCGCCAGGCGACGTTTGGCATCGCTTGCCTCTACCGGTCCTGCCGCGAAATGCGCGGATCGAGCAGCGGATAGACGAGGTCGAGCACCAGCACGGCGGTCGCCACCGTGATGACAAGGAAGAGGCAGATGCCCTGGATCATGAAGTAGTCCGAGCCGCGAAGCGCGTCGTAAAGCAGGAAGCCGAGGCCGGGATAGTTGAAGGCGACTTCGACCAGCACGGAACCCGAGACGATCGTGCCGAGCGAGAGAGCAAGGCTGGTGATCTGCGGCAGCAGCGCATTGCGCATGCCGTAGGCGAAGAAGATCCGGCCCGGTCGCAGACCCTTGGCGTCGGCAAGGATCAGATAGTCCTCGCCCAAGACGTTGATCATCGCGCCGCGCATGTTCAGAGCCCAGAACCCCAGGCCAGCGAGCACGATCGAGAGAGCGGGCAGCACGGCGTGGTAGGCAATATCCAGCATGGCGCCTGGCCCGAATTCGCCTTCCGCCCCCGGGCTGCGGCCGCCCCCGAGGGGGAACAATCCGCTCCACACGCCCAGCAGGTAGAGCAGGATCAGGGCGAGCAGGTAGTACGGCACGGCCGAGAACACCGTCAGCGCGGGCGCGAAGACGCTGAGGATGCGAGGCGCCCGCGGCCAGGCCAACACAGCCCCGAGAACGCTGCCGATGCCGAAGGCAATGATCGTTGCCACGACCAGCAGGCCTATGGTCCACGGCAGGGCTGCGCCGATGGTTTCGGTAACGCCCGCCGGGTAGTGAGTGATGGAGACGCCGAGATCGAGGTGCAGGGTGTTCCAGAGATAGGCGAGATACTGGATCGGCAGAGGCGCATCGAGGCCAAAGCGCTGGCGGTATTCGGCGACGATCTGGGCTCCGTTGTCGATGGTTGCGCCCTGGCTCGCGAGCTGCGCCAGGATGGCGCCGACCGGATCGCCCGGCACCGCATGGGAGATGCCGAAATTCACGGTGATCGCGATGAGGATGACGATCAGGAAGATCGCGATGCGACGAATGAGATAGCGCCAGGACAACGTCGGTTACTTTTCCATCGGCCAAGGCCGGGTTGCGTTTTTGCGGCAGGCGGCTGGTGCCCGCCTACCGCGGGGCGCAGGAAGCGCCGCTAGGACGCAGGCTCGATCCTGGTGATCGAGACCAGCGCACTGGCCCACCAGAAGCAGGGCTGCATGTAGTTGTTGTCCGAGGTCGGCCAGTTCTTCCAATACGTGTTGTTGTAGGACGCCAGCAGCTTTGCATCAGTCAGGGGCGCTGACGGCAATTGCTGCAGCCAAATCTCCAGCCCCTTGCGGATGAGGTCCTTGTACTGCGGATCGTCGGAAGGCAGCCGCGCCATCTCGGCGACGATCTTGTCGTAGTCGCCGTTCTCGAAGCGGACATAAGGGGGCGTTGCCGGTTTGCCGATTGGCGCGGAATGTGCGCTCGAATACATCTCGAAGGTGGCGTAGGGATTGGTGACGCCGCCTGACACACCGCCCAGCCAAACGCCGGCTTTGCCGAGCGCGGTCGCATCGTAATAAGCAGCCGACTCGAGCAGGCGGAACTGGCTGTCGAAGCCGGCTCGCCGCAGCATCTGGTTCACGACCGGTGCGGATTTGGTACCGTCGGCCTCATTGCCCAATGCAATCAGGTCGATGGTCAGGCGCTTGCCGGAACCATCGGCCCAGAAGCCGTCCGAATCCTTGCTGAACCCGGCCGCCTTCATGTTCTCGGCGACCTTGTCGAGATTGTACTCGTCAGTGGGGTATTTCTGGAACAGGTCGCCGACACCCTCGAAGAACGGTTTCAGTGCCGGCAGGGACGGAGCCACCCATGGGATGGGCTGCGACATGCCCTCCCAGGAGATGTCGACCAGTGCGTCGCGGTTGATCGCGTAGCTGATTGCCCAGCGTACCCTCGGATCGTTGAAAGGCGGCAGCTGATTGTTGAAATGGAGCGCGCGCGGGCCTGCGTCGGTATATGCATAGGGCATCTGCGGCAGCCAGGTGACCACCTTCGGATTCTTGGCGTGCACCGTTTCGAAGCTGTCCTTGCCGATCGAATAGGCCGTATCGAGGTCGTTGTTGATCAGCATGGCAACGCGGCGCTCTTCGCTGCCCGCGGCGGTAAAGATCACTCGCTTGGGAGCGGGTAGCTTGCTGAAGCCCGTCTTGGCACCCCACCAATCATCGCGGCGATCCCAGACCGTCTCCTCATTGCTGGCGGAGACCAGCTTGTAGGGAGAGGTCGTCACCGGCCAGCCCTTGGCCGGGTCATAGAAGGAGAAGGTCAGAGGGTCCTTTCCCTCCCATATGTGCTTGGGCACGATCTGATTGGTCTGCCAGACCCGGTCGCCGAAGATGTCGGTCACGTAGTTTGGATCCGGCGCGGTCAGCTCGATCTTGACCGTCTGAGGATCCACGGCCGAGATGTTCTTGATCCACCGCTTTGCCTGACCGCCCCAATTGCCGAGGCCGGCGGCGTGGTCCTTCAGCATGTTCATTGTGAAGACGACGTCATCCGCCGTGAACGGCACGCCATCGCTCCAGGTGATCCCCTTGCGGAGCTTGATCGTCACCTCGTCATAGGCGGGATTGAATTGATAGCTCTCGGCCTGCCACGGGATCAGTTTGCCCGTCTCGAGATTGAGGTAGAACAGCGACTCATACCCAACCTGATGCAGGCCGCCCTGCAATGTGGTGGTGGGCAGAAAGGGATTGTAGTTCTGCGGCGTCGCAATGCGCTGCAGCGTTGCATCGAGGATAAGGGTGTCCTTACGGGCAACGCCCTCCGCGAGCGTCGGCGAAACGCCGCCGGAAATGGCGTTCGAGGCCAATACTGCCATCAAAGCCAGAAGCAGCCGGCCGTGCCGCCGCCACATATCGACGATCATGATGGTCTCCTCCCTATTTCAAACAAGCTTAGCGCTGCTTGCTGCAACTTTATCGCGCTTTCAGAAGCGTGACAGCAAATTGCATTTTATTGCTGCAATTTCTAGACAGTCACATCGATCCGGTCAAGCGCGTGGCGGTTGCGAAGGCGGATTGCTGGCCGCCCTAAGGCTCACCAATCAGACTGCTTCGCAAGGAAGGAGTAGCGCGAGGAGTGCGGCGAGACTTATTCCTTGCCGCCGGTGCTGGCCAGGGAAGCAACAAAATAGCGCTGCAATCCGAGCAGGATCGCTGCGGGAATTGTTGCAAGCACAGCAGTTTCGGCGAAGACGCGGCCGTAGTCGGTG
>CAYVVB010000532.1:0-2977 GCA_964454955.1 uncultured Bradyrhizobium sp.
ACCAAGACCGTGCTCAACGAGCTGATCGCCTATGTCGACCTGTCGAAGCTTCCGCCCGACGCGCTCGATTCCCGCTCGCGCCTGATCATGCTCTACGCGATGTGCGGCTTCGCCAATTTCGGCAGCCTCGGCATCATGATCGCCGGGCTCGGCACCATGGCCCCCGACCGGCGCGACGAAATCAACTCGCTGGGACTGAAGTCGATCGTCTCGGGCACGCTGACGACCTGCCTGATGGGCGCGGTCGTGGGGGTGCTGACGTGATCAATCCCACTGCCGTCATTCCGGGGCGATGCGAAAGCATCGAACCTGGATCTCGAGATTCTCAGGTGCGCAAGTGCGCACCATAGTTCGCGCCTTTGACGCGCCCCGGATGACGGCGTGATGTCACGCCGTCAATTCCACGGTCCTGAAATCCGCCGGCAGGATGATTTCGAGCACTTCGGCGTCGTCGGAATAGTCGAGGATCATATGCCTGACACGGGGCGGCTGGGTCCAGGCGCTGCCTTCCTGCATCATCGTCTCGCCCTGACCTTCCATGTAGGTCTTCACCCAGCCCTTCAGCACAAAGACCATCTGGAAATCGACGTCGTGGAAATGCAGCTTCGAAACCTCCGCCGGATCGCACGGACCCTGGAAGCGGATCACATGCGCGCGCGCAAGCCCGCCGGTCGCGTCGGCAACACCGAGATCGCGATAGCTGGCATAGGCGCGCAAGCCATCCGTCCTGAAATCCTCGTCCCGGTGATGACTGACCGCAATTCGCTGCTTGGGCTTCGGCCGCGGCTTGGCCGGTACGCTGCGCGCTCTTGCGGGCCCCGCCTTTGCACCTGCACCACGAGCCTTGGATTTGATGGTCTTGCGGGTTGATGATTTGGCGGCGCCGTGCCGGCCGACCCATTTCTTCGTGACGGCGGTCCGTCCGGCCGGTCGTGCGGCTGCTTTTCGCTTGGCCATTGTTAGCCTCCCTGATTGTTCGAGCAGATGGAGGCTAACACAAGTTGCGAATGGCGGGTGGACAAAGGCGCTTCGCGCCGCGCCAGCCCGTGAGGTTGATTGCTCAGTGCAGCCGGAAGACGCCGTCGACGGCGCGCAGTTCGGCCGGCTTGATCAATCTGGAATGCGCCACGGTGACCGAGAACAGAGGGCCGTCCAATTTCTCCTGCCAGAAGGCGAGGAAATCCTGCAGCGCCGGGAATTTCGGAAACAGATCGTAATTCTGCCAGACATAGGTCTGCAGCAGCGAGCGATGATCCGGCATACGGTAGAGAATCTGCGCCGTCGTCAGACCGTATCCCAACACCTGCTTCCGGAAATCGTCGGAAACATCCCCAAGCCGCGCAACCATGCCAACCTCCATTGCTGGAGCGCATCCCTCTCGCGTAGCCGTCACCTGACGAGCGACTCAATCGAGATGCGCTCACATGAGAGAAATGTGACGCACCCAATCAATCCCTCACAAGCCCAAATGGTTACCGGCCTGTTGAAATTTCTAGCGTTAGCAGCAGCTTACCGCATCTGCTAATAGGGACCTGCTTCGCGGCGTTAATCATCAGTTGCAATTTTGGCAGCCGCTTCTCTTGAGTGCTAATTTTTCCGTGCAAAGCCCTTGTAGAGCCTTAATTTGCCGCCTATCTCAAGCGCGCTCGCTCTGGCACTCGCCGGACGCGACTGCTAATCACCCGGGAACTCTCGAACACTTTCAGTATCTTAGGAGGACTGCATGAAATTCCGTCCGCTTCACGACCGCGTCGTGGTCAAGCGCATCGACGCCGAAGAGAAGACCGCTGGCGGCATTATCATCCCCGACTCAGCCAAGGAAAAGCCCTCGCAGGGCGAGGTGATCGCCGTCGGCCCCGGCGGTCGCGATGAGAGCGGCAAGCTGATTCCGATCGACGTTCAGGTCGGCGACCGCGTGCTGTTCGGCAAATGGTCGGGCACCGAAGTGAAGATCGACGGTCAGGAGCTCCTGATCATGAAGGAGAGCGACATCATGGGCGTTCTCACCGACGTCGGCTCCAAGAAAAAGGCCGCCTAACCCACCTCTTGCAACGCTCACCCTGAGGAGCGCCTGCAAGGGCCTCTCCCAAGGGTGAACAATCTCAACTCAGGGAAACCTCAATATGTCAGCCAAAGAAGTCAAATTCGGCGTCGAAGCGCGCGACCGCATGCTGCGCGGCGTCGACATTCTCTCCAACGCGGTGAAAGTCACGCTCGGCCCGAAGGGCCGCAACGTGGTGCTCGACAAGTCCTTCGGCGCGCCCCGCATCACCAAGGACGGCGTGACCGTTGCCAAGGAAATCGAGCTCGACGACAAGTTCGAGAACATGGGCGCGCAGATGGTGCGCGAAGTCGCCTCGAAGTCCGCCGACGCGGCCGGCGACGGCACCACCACCGCAACCGTGCTCGCGGCTGCGATCGTGCGTGAAGGCGCCAAGGCGGTTGCCGCCGGCATGAACCCGATGGATCTGAAGCGCGGTATCGATCTCGCCGTCGAAGCCGTGGTTGCAGACCTCGAGAAGAACTCCAAGAAGGTCACCTCCAACGAGGAGATCGCCCAGGTCGGCACCATTTCGGCCAACGGCGACGCCGAGATCGGCAAGTTCCTCGCCGACGCCATGAAGAAGGTCGGCAACGAGGGCGTGATCACGGTCGAGGAAGCGAAGTCGCTCGAGACCGAGCTCGACGTCGTCGAGGGCATGCAGTTCGATCGCGGCTACATCTCCCCCTACTTCATCACCAACGCCGACAAGATGCGCGTCGAGATGGAAGACGCCTACATCCTGATCAACGAGAAGAAGCTCTCCTCGCTGAACGAGCTGCTCCCGCTGCTGGAAGCCGTGGTGCAGACCGGCAAGCCGCTGGTCATCGTCGCCGAGGACGTCGAAGGCGAAGCGCTCGCCACTCTCGTCGTGAACCGTCTGCGCGGCGGTCTGAAGGTTGCCGCCGTCAAGGCGCCGGGCTTCGGCGATCGCCG
>CAYVVB010000533.1:0-3058 GCA_964454955.1 uncultured Bradyrhizobium sp.
TCGCCTCGATGTCGACGATGCTCGGCCGCGCCGGAATGACACAGAGATCGCAATAACGGATGGCCGCAGTGGTCGCGGCGCTCGTGCCGCTTGCGGTGTCCATGATGGCCAGCGTCACCCCACCTCTTTCCAGAGCGTGGAGGCGCTGCTCGATATCGTCGGCATTGTAGACCGCTTCGACGATCGGCTCGGCCAGTCCACGGCGGCTCTGCCAATTGGATAGCGTGCCCTGCTTGTCGGTCTCGATCAGGCGGACACTATGTCCGCCGCATTGGGCCGCGAATGCCAGGCCGATGGCCAGCGTGCTCTTGCCGCTGCCGCCCTTTTGGGTGGCCAATACGATCGTATGCATGGAAAGGTCCTTCAGGAGTTACGGGGCGCGGATACGTTGCACTGAGGCGCATCGCCTCTCGCGATGCCGAGCTGTTCTCGCTCAGGACGTTCCGGCCCGATTCCCAGGACAGGGACCGCGGTAGTCCGAATCACTCCAGTATCGACGGATGCGACATTTTTTCTACCCCCGCATGACGGCCGAAACAAAATTTGACGAACAAGGGCGCGTCGCGGTCTCTCGTCGCGAGACGATCGCAGCGAGGTTAATTATTTGCGAACGCAGATCACGCGCACGACCGCAAGCTTGGCGTCGGTCGTGATGCCGGCGGCGTTGCCCCCGTTTGCTTCCAGAAAATCCCGCACGGTTTCCGGCGAGACCAGCACCGCCTGCGCGGCGGCCGCGGCGTTCGACGGACCCGCGACGATGACTGGCTTCGACAATGCAATGCCGGCAAATTTGCCGGTGCGATCCTGCGCCGCGGCGCCGGAAAATCCGGGCCCGGGAGGAGGCGACAGCGCAGCATCGCTTGTTGCGGCGCCAATTCTTGCGACTTGAGCCGGAACGCTGCTGACGGCTGCGCCGCCGGCCTGGTTTTGCGGATCGGCAATGCCGGTGATGTCGACGGCCGAAGCTGGCGAACTGCCGGCGAGTGCGAGCGGCTGCAGGGAGCGCGCGCCATAGATGCGCAGGAGCGCGAGGCCGCGCTCCTTGTCCTCAGCGAGCCGATCGGCATAGCCGAACGGCGGAATCGCAATGGCGATACAGCCATCGGTGACCTCGCGGTCCGTCACGATTGCGCCGTCCTCGCTGACCACGACGCCGGTGCCGTATTCGACGGTCCTGCGCGGCGGCGGGCCGCCGGCTTGCGCAGCGGACGGAAACGCGTTGAACGCGCTCGACATCGCGATCACGACGGGGCTGACGGTCTTTTCGGCCGCCGGATCGTAAAGGATGGTCATGATCCGGACCTCGTCGCCTTTGAACGTGCCGCGCTCGTAGAACTTGCTTCTGCCCTGCAGTCCGGAGATCACGAAGAAGTCCGGCTTGACCACGGCGTAGTCGATGCTGCGTCCGGGCGGGTCCTTTTTCTCCGCTTCCGCCAGCTTTGCCGCGGTGGGAGCTGCTTCCTTGCGCCGGGTGAGCAGAACCTGGATCGTCCCGGTCGGCGAGGTCCATTTCGTCCCGCTGGCGTCGCTGGACTGCTGCGGCACGAGCTTTGCGGGGATGCCGAGCCGGCTACCGGTGACCGGGTCGGTCACGATCTTCCAGCCGGCGTTCTCCTGGCTGCGCCGCGCGGCTGCCGCCAGCATGCTGCGCTCTTGCGGGCTGAGCACGCCGGTCGGCTTGCCGCCTTTCGCCTTCTGGTAGTCCTTGATCGCAGCAATCATGCGCTCGCTGACATCGCCGGTGATTGCGCCATTATACTTGCCGTCCCAAGCAAGGTCCGATTGCAGCGCCAGCCGTTCGGCCTGTGCCATGGTGTCGGCCGCGTCAGCCGGCGCCTGCTGCCCCGATCGAATGGGGACAGTCGTGACCTGGTTCGGCTTGACGCCGACGGTGCCCGGTTTCGTGAGCTGCGCCTGCGCGAAACTCCCCGAGGTCACCAGGATCATTGCGGCGAGCGTCGCTCTCATGACAAATCCCGAAAGTGATTGAAGTTGTCCCAGCGCAAATCCATCTCCTTGGTCGACAACGACAGCACCGGGGTTCAAGAAGCCCATGTGATATCCTCACACGAGGCGGGGGCGGTCAGGCAAGGGATTCAAAGACGATGTTCAGCGAGGACGAACTCGAACGCTACGCCCGCCACATTGTGCTGCGCGAAGTCGGCGGCCCGGGGCAGGCCGCGCTGAAGGAGGCCTCCGTCCTGGTGGTCGGCGCCGGCGGCCTGGGTGCGCCCGCCCTGATGTATCTTGCCGCAGCCGGCGTGGGCTCCCTCGGCGTGGTGGATGACGACGTGGTGTCGCTCTCCAACCTGCAGCGCCAGATCATTCACACCACGCCCGATATCGGCCGCCGAAAGGTGGATACATCCGCCGAACGCATCCATGCGCTCAATCCCCATGTCCGTTTCGCCGCGCATGCCACCTGGCTCAACGCGGACAACGCGCTCGATCTCATCGGCGGCTACGACCTCGTGCTCGACGGCTCAGACAATTTCGAAACGCGCTATCTGGTTTCCGACGCCTGCTTCCTCGCCGCCAAGCCGCTGATCACGGCGGCGCTCGGAACCTTCGACGGATCGCTCACGACGATTCGCGCGCATGAGAGGAACGAGCAGGGCGAGTACAACCCGACCTACCGCTGCCTGTTTCCCGAACCGCCGCCGCCCGGCACGGTGCCGCCTTGCGCGGAGGCCGGCGTGATGGGCGCGCTGGCTGGCGTGCTGGGTTCGATGATGGCGCTGGAAGCGATCCGCGAGATCGTGGGTTTCGGCGAGGGCCTGGTCGGACGTTTGCTGATGCTGGATGCGCGCACCATGCGCTTCGAAACCTTGCGCTATGCGCGCGATCCCGCCAATCCGCTCAACGGCGACGGGATGACCATCACCGATCTGAGCGCGCATGAGTGAGGACTAGCTGTGTCCCCGAGCTGGGGTCTACCTCTCCCCAGCGGGGAGAGGTCGGCGCAGGTCCTGACCGGCTACATAGGTAACACAATAGACCGGCGACATGGGTAACAGGTCAACTGGTCGGCGAGGAGGACCTTGCCGATGGGGTGGAA
>CAYVVB010000534.1:0-23138 GCA_964454955.1 uncultured Bradyrhizobium sp.
GCATCGTCGCCTACTTGGCGCTTGCATGGGCGCGCCAGGACCACACGACTTCGCCGTCCGCGATGGTGCCGCTCGTCAGACAGCACTCTCGCGTCCACCGCCACCTGCCCCGCGTGTCGTGACGATCGCGATACGCCCCTCATGTCGGGACAGGATGCGCGGGACGATGCTTCTGATTTGCCCGACGGCGCAAGGCGTGCGCGTGCGGCAGATTGGTACGACGGGCAATTTGCGTCTGGCTGGTATGCAACATACCCGTAGCCAGCATGAGCGCAGCGACACGCGGGACCTCGCGCGAGGAGACGACCCGGATGTCGCTTCGCTCATCCGGGCTACGTCGCCGCACTCACTCAGCAAGTCACGAGATCGGTGTGGCCGAATCCCCTGGAGTAGTCGAGCAACGAGATCACGGTCGGCGTCAGCCGAAAGATGCGCACCTGTTCAGGCGTCGGCAGCGGCCCCGGCAGAGACTTCTGCTCGGGGTATCTCTGCCACATCATGCGCATCGCCTTCTCGGCCTCGGCCGGATCGTCCACGGCTCGTGCCCGCGCCGCCATTGAGACTCCGGTGATTTCCATCACCTGCGGCGTGTCGTCATCGATCGCGAGCGAAACCCTGTCATCGCGCGCCAGATTGGCCGCTTTCTGGCTATCCAGTCCGCAGAGAAAATAGATCGTAAAGCCTTCGTTCGCATAGCCGACCGTCGTCACCTGCGGCCAGCCGTCCGGGCGCAGCGTCGCGATCCTCATGGTGCGGTGCCGGTCCAGCAGTGCCTGAATTTTTCCCTTGAGCGCCTCGTCCATCGCCGATCTCCGTAGCTGTTCGAAGCTGGAGACAGGATAGCAACGATGCACGGGATGGCGTTGAGGCAGGTCAACCGACGGAGATCGTGGGGTGGGCAAAGGCGCGCCAGCGCCGTGCCCACCCTTCTCGGCTCATCTGAAACCGTGGGCACGCTTGCGCTTTGCCCAACCTGCGCATCGTCACCGTCCCGCCGGCTTGCGCTCGACTGGCAGAATGTCGATCGCCCGCAGGCGGCCCATGCGCAGAACGTCCATGGCGAGCGTGCGGCCGATGCGGTCGCGGTCGAGCACGCGGATGAGATCGTCCACACCGTTGATCTCGACGCCGTCGAGCCTGATCACGACATCGCCCGGCAACAGTCCAGCCTTCGCGGCCGGCCCGTCCGGCTCGATCTGCATGAGCAGCGCGCCCATCTTGTTGTCGATGCCGGCGATCACCGCGTGCCGCCGCGGGATCGGCGCGGTCTGGCCGGAGACGCCGACATAGGCGCGCCGGACATAACCGTGCCGGATGATCTCGGACAGCACGAATTGCGCGGTGTTGGAGGCGACCGCAAAACAGATTCCCTGCGCGCCGTTGATGATGGCGGTGTTGATGCCGATCACCTCGGATTTCGACGACACCAGCGGCCCGCCGGAATTGCCGGGGTTGAGGGCGGCATCGGTCTGGATCACGTCCTCGATGGTGCGCCCGGAAACAGAGCGGATCGAGCGGCCGAGCGCGGAGACCACGCCGGCGGTGACCGTCGATTCAAAGCCGAGCGGATTGCCGATCGCGACCACGAGCTGGCCGCGCCGCAGCGTCTTCGAATTGCCGAGCGCGGCGTAGCGCAGGTCGCGCGCGCCGTCGGCGCGGAGCAGCGCGAGATCGGTATCGGGGTCGACGCCGAGCACCCGCGCCTCGGTGACCACGCCCTCGAGGTCGCGCAGCCTGATCTCTTTCGACGATCCCACGACGTGGCTGTTGGTGAGCACGAGCCCATCGGGAGAGATCACGATTCCGGAGCCGAGCCCACCGCGTTCGCGGGGGCTCTTCACCTTCGGTCCGGTTTCGACGCGGACCACGGCGGGGCCGACGCGGTCGGTGACGCCGATCACGGCATTGGAATAGGCGTCGAGCAGCGCCTGGTCATTGACGGGCGTGTGTTCGGTGGCCTGCGACGACAGGCTGTCGTCCAAGGTATCGGAGGTAAAATCCAACATGGCGGGGTTTCCTTAAGGCCAGTCAGATGGTTATCCCCCAGGCGATGTACAAGGCCGTATCGTTCACCTCTCCCCGGCGGGGAGAGGTCGGCGCGCAGCGCCGGGTGAGGGCCGCAGTTCGAAACCGTAACCCCTCACCCGGATCGCATCTTTCGATGCGCTCCGACCTCTCCCGATGGGAGAGGTGAACGAGAGTGCGCGGCGGATCGATCCACTCACAATCTGCGTCGCTCCGCCGGTGCCCTCACCTCACGCTCGACGCGCGCGCCCTCACCGGATCGAGCAGCGACCAGTCGCCATCCGGCAACACATGACCTTTCGGGAACGGCGCGCGCAATTCGAGGCCGAGCGAGCGCAGCACGCGGTCATCGCGGTAGTAGCATTGCAGGATGACGCGGGCGAGCGTGGCGGCCGGCACGCCGCCGCAGCTACGGAATTCCGTTACCACCACCTCGCGCCCGGCCTCGTCGAGATCGGCGAGCGGGCGGCCTGCGAGACGCGCGATGTGATCGAGCGCCGCGGCAACCTGCTCGGTGTCGCGGGAAAGCGTCGCCAGGATATCGGCCTGAATGGCCCGGTCGTCGGCGCCGGGGACCTTGTATTCGGCGCTTTCGGGAATCATCATGCCGGCGATGACGGCAAGGTCGCCGCGCTGCGCGGCCGTGAGTGACTTTTCGACAATCATGGCGGTCCTCAATCGAAGAGGTTGGCGAGGCGCTGCTTCATCTGGTCGGCGACGTAGAGCGCGATGGCCTGGATGGTGGAGGTCGGATTGACGCCGCCGGAGGTGACGAACACGCTGCCGTCGACGATGAAGAGGTTTTTCACGTCGTGCGCGCGGCCCCATTCATTCACGACCGAGCGCGCAGGGTCCGTACCCATCCGCGCGGTGCCGAGCAGATGCCATCCGCCCCAGGGAATCGGAGAGTTGGTGCAGATGTCGGTGGCGCCGGCCGCCTCGAGAATCTCCCGTCCGCGCGCCAGCCCGTGCTCCAGCATCTTCCGGCTGTTCTCGCTGATGGTGTAGTCGATCTTCGGCGCCGGGATGCCATGGCTGTCCTTCAGCACCGGATCGAGCGTGACGCAGTTGTGCTCCTCGGGAAGGTCCTCGCAGATTGCGGAAACCGCGAGCCGATGGCCATTGAGCTTGCGGAAGACACGGTGATGATCCTTGCCCCAGGGCAGGATGCCCTTCTGCTCGCTCGCTACGGCCTCGAACACCGGCCCGGCGCCGCGGCCGAACTGGATGCCGTAGCCGCGGACGAAGCCGCGCGAGAGGTCGGTGTCGTAGAACTCCTTGCTCCACAGGCAGGTCGGCGGCGCGCGGTTGCTGTCGGTCGGCTCCTCGACGAAGCCGTAGCTCTGCGCATAGGGGTGGAACATCAGGTTCTTGCCAACCAGGCCGGACGAATTGGCGAGGCCGTTCGGAAACTGGCCGGAGGCGGAATTGAGCAATAGCCGCGGCGTGCCGACACCGTTGCAAGCGATGACGACGACATGGGCCGGCTGGAACTGCTCGATGCCGTCCTTGTCGTAATAGACGACGCCATTTGCCATGCCGTGCTCGTCCGTCGTGATCTCGCGGACGCGGCAATGCGTCTTCAGTTCGACCCCGGCCCGGATCGCATGCGGCCAATAGGTGATGTCGGTCGAGGCCTTGGCGCCTTGGGCGCAGGCCGGCGTGCAGTGACCGAGATTGATGCAGCGCGCCCGGCCCTCGTAGTCCGTGGTCGCGACCGTCGTATCCGACGGCCACCAGTGCCAGCCGAGCTTGTTCATGGTCTTGCCGATCAGCGCTCCGGAGAGCCCGAGCGGCTGGGGCGGCATCGGCGGATGCGTGAGCGGCGACTTCGGATCGCCCGACAGGCCGGAGACACCCATCATGCGGTCGTTCTCCTCGAAGAACGGCACCAGCGTCTCGTAGTCGATCGGCCAGTCGTCGGCGACGCCGTCGAGCGTTTTGACGCGGAAGTCCGATGGATGCAGCCGCGGCCAGTGCGCGGTATACATGACGGTGGACCCGCCGACGCCATTGAAATTGACCACCTTGATCGGCGAGTTGTCGTCGTTGATCGGATAGTCCTCGGGCCGGCCGCGAACATTCGGGCTGGTCGACCAGTCGCCATAGAACTGGGCCTCCCAGTCGCGCCTGGTGCTCGGATATTCGCTCGGATTCATCCAGCAGCCCTGGTAGAAGCAGACGATGTGCATCCTGGTTTCGGCGAGGCTCCAGGCAACCGCAGCACCGGAGGCGCCGGCACCGATGATCAGGACGTCGACGGGATCGTTCATTTAAGGCATGTCTCTCGCTTGAGCCGGCGCCGCGCGACGGTAGTCGGGATGCGGCCGGGCGGCCGCGGTGGCATCGACGATAGGATCAGATCGGGGACCGAGTAAAGTGATGCGAAGTCGGGACAGCTGTGGTCATTCCGGGCGTGTCGAAGACGCTAAGAATCTCGAGATTCCGGGTCTGGTGCTTGCGCACCATCCCGGAATGACTGTGAAAAAGAACGTGGATGGCCGGGACAAGCCCGGCCATGACGGCAGTGACAATTGCCGCGCGAGCCGCGGCAAGTGAGCGCTCAGCGCTGCATCTGTATGATCTGATCCATCGACGGCATGTTCTGGTTGAGGTTGTTCATGATCCAGAGCGATCCGCCGACCACCAGGAACACGATCAATAGGCCGAAGGCGAGCGCCATCACGTTGTTGGTGTTGTCGGGGTCCGTGGTGATGTGCAGGAAGAACACGAGGTGCACGCCCATCTGGGCCACCGCCAGCACGACCAGCGCCACCGGAATGCTGGGCTCCCAGACCAGATTGGTGCCGGCGACAAAGAACGAGGTCGCCGTCAAAAGGACCGCAAGGCCGAGACCGGCGACATATCCCAGCAACCGCGGACCGACGCGGACTTCCTCTTCATCGCCGGGCGCAAGGTCGGAGGGATGGTGCGCATCGTAGCCATGATCGCTCATACCGCGCTCCCGATGAGATAGACGACGGAAAAGATCGCGACCCAGATGATATCCAGCGCATGCCAGAACAGGGCAAAGCAAAGCAGGCGGCGCATGATGTCGGCGCGAAAGCCCTTGGCCACGACCTGGGCCATCATCGTGACCAGCCATAGCAGCCCTGCCGTCACGTGGGCGCCGTGACAGCCGACCAGGGTGAAGAACGCGGACAGGAAGGCGCTTCGCGTCGGCCCCGCACCGCGTGAGACGAGATCGGCGAATTCACGTCCCTCCAGCACCAGAAAGCCGAGCCCGAAAAGGCCGGTCACGGCCATTCCCACCTCGAACCAGCGCACGTCGCGCACGTCCGCGGCGATCATGGCGAGCCCGCAGGTGAAGCTCGACAGCAGCAGAAACGCCGTCTCGGCCGCAACGCTCTTGAGATTGAACAGCTCGGCGCCGCCCGGGCCGCCGGCGGTCTGCCTGAGCAGGACCGCATAGGCCGCGAAGAAGCACGAGAACATCACGACGTCGCTGAGCAGGAAGATCCAGAAGCCGTAGCCGGTCACGATGCGTTTCGGCGCCGGTCCCTCATGCGGTCGCCCGCCGTGCAGGCGGTAGGGATCGCCCTGTCCGTAGGCCAGGCTCGCGTCGCTCATGATGCGCCCCTTGCGGCGAGGCCGAGGGAGGCCCGCCGCTCCTCCCTGTTGGCGCGGTCGATCCGCGCGACCTCTTCGGCCGGAATGATGTATTCGTCATGGTCGCGCCAGGCGAAAGCCACGAAGGTCGCGAACGCGCCGACGCCGCCGACCGCGACCATCCACCAGATGTGCCAGATCAGCGCAAAGCCCATCACGCTGGCGAAGAAGGCGCAGACGAAGCCGGTCGGCGAGTTGCGGGGCATCTCGATGTCCCTGTACTCCGGCTCATCCGACAACAGGCCCCTTTGCCTCGCACGTTCCTTCCGCACCCAGTAGGCGTCCTCGCCCGTCACATCGGGCGTGACCGCAAAATTGAACACCGGCGGCGGCGAGGCCGTGGCCCATTCCAGCGACCGCGCGTCCCAGGGATCGCCGGTGCGATCGCGCAACTCCTCGCGCCGGCGAATGCTGACGACGAGTTGGGTGATCTGGCAGATGATGGCGGCCAGGATCACCAACGCGCCGACGCCGGCGACCATCAGCCACGGCCGCCACTCCGGCACGTCGTAATGCTGCATGCGGCGCGTCATGCCGAGGAGGCCCACCGCATAAAGCGGGACGAACGCGACATAGAAGCCGACGAACCACAGCCAGAACGCCGCCTTGCCCCAATTCTCCACCAGGCGAAAACCGAAGGCCTTGGGGAACCAGTAGGTGTAGCCGGCAAACGCGCCGAACAGGACGCCGCCGATGATCACGTTGTGAAAATGTGCGACCAGGAACAGGCTGTTGTGCAGCAGGAAATCCGCAGGCGGCACGGCGACCAGAACGCCGGTGAGGCCGCCGAGGATGAACGTCACCATGAAGCCGATCGCCCACATCATCGGCGTCGCGAAGCGCACCCGCCCGCCCCACATCGTGAACAGCCAATTGTAGATTTTGACGCCCGTCGGCACCGCGATGATCATGCTGGCGATGCCGAACACCGAATTAACCACCGGACCGGCGCCCATGGTGAAGAAGTGATGCAGCCACACCATGAAGGAGATGACGCAGATCGCCATCGTCGCCAGCACCATCGAGCGGTAGCCGAACAGCGCCTTGCCGGAAAAGGTCGAAACCACCTCGGAGAAGATACCGAACGCCGGCAGCACGAGGATGTAGACCTCCGGATGCCCCCACGCCCAGATCAGGTTCATGAACATCATCACGTTGCCGCCACCTTCGTTGGTGAAGAAGTGGAAGCCGAAATAGCGGTCGAGGATCAGCATCGCCAATGTCGCGGTGAGGATCGGGAACGCCGCCACGATCAGGAGATTCGAGGCGAGCGTCGTCCAGCAGAACATCGGCATGCGCAAATAGGTCATGCCCTTGGTGCGCAGCTTCAGCACCGTGGTGACGAGATTGATGCCGGCAACCAGCGTGCCGACGCCGGAAATCTGCAGCGACCACAGGTAATAGTCGACGCCGACGCCGGGCGAATAGGTCAGCTCGGAGAGCAGCGGATAAGGCAGCCAGCCGGTGCGCGCGAACTCGCCGACCACCAGCGAGATGTTGACCAGCAGCGCGCCGGTCGCGGTAAGCCAGAAGCCCACCGAATTGAGCGTCGGAAACGCGACGTCGCGAACGCCGAGCTGCAATGGCACCACCAGATTCATCAGCCCGATCACGAACGGCATCGCGACAAGGAAAATCATGATGGTGCCGTGCGCGGAAAAGATCTGGTTGTAGTGTTCGGGTGGCAGATATCCCTCGGACTGAAAGGCGATGGCCTGCTGGGCGCGCATCATGATCGCGTCGGAGAATCCCCGCAGCAGCATCACCATCGCCAGCAGCGTGTACATGACGCCGATCCGCTTGTGATCGACGCTCGTGATCCACTCGCGCCAGAGATATGGCAGATGCCCTCGGATTACGACCCAGGCGAGAACGGCCAGGATCGCGACCAGCACGACCGCGCCCGCCAGGAGCGGGATCGGCTGGCCTAGCGGGATCGCCTCCCAGCTCAACTTACCGAGCATTGCCTGCTCCGCTTTGCGGCCTCGCCAGATTGGTGGTCAGTTGCGGCCCGGGTCCCGGCGGAATGCGCTGGGTTGCGATGTCGTCGAACAGCCTCGGGTCCTCCAGCCGATAGGTCGGCCTGCCCCGTTCGATCGATTGCTGCTTCAACTGGTTGTAGCTGTCCTCATTCAGCACATTGGCGCTTTGCGCGGTGGCTGCGACCCAGTTCGGGAAGTCGAGCGGGGAAATGACGTGGACGTCGAACAGCATCGAAGGAAAGCCGTCGCCGGAAAAATGCGCCGAGAGGCCCTGCAGATCGCCTTCCTGGTCAGCGCGCAGGTTGAGGCGCGTGACCATGCCGTTCATGGTATAGATCATGCTGCCGAGCTGCGGGATGAAGAACCCGTTCATCACGCTCGACGATGTCAATTGAAACTGCAGCGGCGCGCCGACCGGCACGGTCAGCGCATTGACGGTCGCAATGCGCTGGTCCGGATAGATGAAGAGCCACTTCCAGTCGAGCGACACGACCTGAATGCGGACCGGGCTTCCCGTGCCCTCGACGGGCACCGCGGGATCGAGCTTGTGCGAACCGATCCACGCGACGCCGCCGAGCAGGATGATGGTGAGCGCAGGGATCGACCAGACCACGAGCTCGAGGCGTCCGGAATGGGCGAACTCGGGCAGATAGAAGGCCTGCAGATTCGATTGGCGAAAGTAGTATGCGAAGGCGAGGATGGCGACGATCGTCGGCAGCACGATCGCCAACATGATCCCGATTGAATCGATCAGAATGGTCTTCTCGGCGGCCGCGATCGGACCTTGCGGATCGAAGATATTCATCCCGCGCCTCCCCACTCGGCGAAGGCAAAACGCGCCGCATCACGTGCGGTTCCAATGACAATGCCGGGACGAACACAACCGGCTCTGCCGCGCCGAAAACAAAATAAGGATTTGCAGCTTGCAATCGTGGTCGCGCGCGATCGCCCCGGCTCGACCGACTGCCCTCTTCTCTCCTTTCAAAAGCGTTGCTAACGTACGCTGGCAAAAGAAGAAAACTGCATCCGGGATGAAACGCCATGCGCCTGAAAGATCGTGTCGCTATCGTCGTTGGAGCCGGGCAAAGCCCCGGCGAAGGCATGGGCAACGGCCGTGCCACCGCGCTGACCTTCGCTCGCGAGGGCGCCAGCGTCCTGTGCGTCGATCACAATCCCGACTCCGCCCGGGAGACGGCCGACATGATCGCGGCGAAGGGCGGCACCGCGGCCGTCTTCAAGGCGGACGTCACCAGGAATGCCGAGCTCGCGGCGATGGCGGCGGATGCGGTCGCCCGCTGGGGACGCATCGACATCCTGCACAACAATGTCGGCGTCAGCCTCGCCGGCGGCGACGCCGAGCTGCTTGCGCTCACCGAAGAGGCGTTCGACCACTGCGTCGCGATCAACCTGAAGAGCTGCATCCTCGCCGCCAGGCACGTGATCCCGGTCATGCGGCAGCAGAAGAGCGGCGCCATCATCAACATTTCCTCGATGGCGGCGATCACCACTTATCCTTACGTGGCCTACAAGGCGACCAAATCGGCGATGATCGCCTTCACCGAACAGCTCGCCTATCAGAACGCCGAATACGGTATCCGGGCCAACGTCATCCTGCCGGGCCTGATGGATACGCCGATGGCGGTCGATACGAGGGCCCGCGAATTCGGCAAGAGCCGCGCCGAGGTCGCAGCCGAACGCGACAGTAAGGTGCCGCTGCGCCGGAAGATGGGCACCGCATGGGACGTCGCCAATGCTGCGCTGTTCCTGGCGTCGGACGAGGCGAATTTCATCACCGGCGTCACGCTCCCAGTCGACGGCGGCGCCAGCGTACGGCGGGGGTAGAATCAGGCTTTCTAGCGAGGCAGCAGATCGCGCGATAGCGCGCGCAGCAGCGACACCTTGATGCTCTCGACATGGTCGCGCATCAGAAGTTCAGCGCGGCCGGCGTCGCGACAGAGGATCGCTTCGTAGATGCGATGATGGTCGTCGTGACGCCGCCGCACGTCGGACAATTCGAAAGCGATGACGTTGCGATGGGACGACGGCGCGATCTGCTGCGACTGCCGAAGCATGTCGCGCAGCATTCGCGACTGGCTCGCGGCGTGAATCGCGCTGTGGATCGATGCGTTGATGATGCCGTACTGATTGCGATCGACCGCCGAAAGACCGCTCTTGTTCAGAAGCTGCTCGCCGTCGCGAAGCGCCGCTTCGACGATGGCGCGTTCCTGTACGGCCATGCCGAGCTGGGCCGCGCGCTTGGCCGCAAGCCCTTCGAGCGCCGCACGGATCTCGTACGCCTGGACGATATCGTCGACGGAATATTCGCGGACGTGATAGCCGCGATTCGGAGTGTAATCGAGAAGGCTTTCGCCCGCCAAAACCTTCAAGGCTTCGCGGATCGGCGTCCGTGAGACTTTCAACTGCTCCGACAGGTTGACTTCGTAGATTCGCTCGCCCGGCCGGAATTCTCCAGCCAGGATAGAGGAGCGAAGCGTATCGGTAATGGATACACTGCGCGTGAGGACTTCATCTTCGGGCGGCGGCGTGGATCGCCGGGGACGGGATGCCATGGCCTGATTCTTGGTTGGGATTCGAGCAGGATTACTCGCATATCCCGCCGTCAAATGAAAATAGAGAGTTGGCTACCGGGCTCGGAAGAGCGTCCGCTCAGGCAATCGCAACCCGCGACGGAATACCTCGCCCTCGCAACATGTATACATTCTCGGTTGACTGAGGCTTTAATGTATAATTGACTAGGCCGAAAGGGTTGGCGTGGCAATGTGGCGACGCCGGTCATGACCACGCTTGGCAGGCTGCGTTCATGTTTGTTTTCAGTCTTCGGGTTCCCGCACTTCCGGTCGTTGGACGCGAAGATCGCTTTCCTGTTCGGCGCATCTATTGCGTCGGCCGCAACTACGTAGCTCATATCCGCGAAATGAAGGAAGGCGACGAGCGCGATCCGCCGTTCTTCTTCCAGAAGCCCGCCGATGCCGTGGTCGCGGGCGGAGCGGACGTTCCCTATCCGCCGCAGACCGATGATCTTCAATTCGAGGCCGAACTGGTCGTTGCGATCGGTGCCGAGGCCGTCAATATTCCGGTCGAGCGGGCGCTTGATGTCGTGTTTGGATATGCGATCGGCGTCGATCTGACGCGGCGCGATCGCCAGCGCGAGTCGTTCAAGGCGGGTTTGCCCTGGGAAATCGGCAAGGCTTTCGATCAATCGGCGCCGTGCGGCGCCATTCATCCGGTCGCCAGTGTCGGTCATCGGCTGACCGGAACGATTTCATTGTCGGTCAATGGCGTCGAGCGGCAGCGCGGCGATTTGAGTCAGATGATCTGGAATACTCCGGAGATCATTTCGAATCTCTCGAAGTCCTATCGGTTGCAGCCGGGGGATGTGATCATGACCGGAACGCCGGCGGGAGTTGGACCCGTTGTGCCGGGCGACAGGCTGGTGGCTTCGGTCGAGGGACTGACGCCCCTCGCGTTCTCCATTGTCGGAAGGGACTCCTGATCATGTTGCCACAGGAAAGAATTTCATATTCGGCAATCGTCGATCGCAAGCCGCTCAAGCTGCCGGGCAAGGCCCGCATGGTGGTGTGGGTGATCGTCAACATCGAGGAATGGGATCCGCGCGAAACGATGCCGCGCACGGTGTTGACGCCGCCCGCCGGGGGCGCCCCGCTGCCCGACATTCCGAACTGGGCCTGGCACGAATACGGCAACCGCGTCGGCTTCTGGCGCCTGCTCGAGGCGCTCGACGATCACGGCATCAAGGCGGTGCTGGCGATCAATGGAAAGGCGGTCGCGACCTACGAGGCCATCTCGCGGGCCGCGCTGGACCGCGGCTGGGAATTCATGGGGCACGGTTTCGGCCAGAAGAATATGCAGAAGGTCGCCGACGAGCGCGAAGACATCCGCAAGACGGCACAGGCGATCAAGCAGTTCACCGGCAAGGCGCCGCGCGGCTGGCTGGGCCCCGGCCTCACCGAAACCTGGGAGACCCCCGACCTCCTGGCTGAGGAAGGATTCGAGTATGTGTGCGACTGGGTGCTCGACGATCAACCGGTCGTTCTGAAGACCCGGTCAAAGCCGATCGTCAACATTCCCTACACGCAGGAATGCAACGACGTCGCCATGATGCTGATCCAGCATCACAAGGCCAGCGAGTACCACGACCGGGCGATGGATCAGTTCGAACAGATCCATCATGACAGCGCAAATTCCGCACGCGTCATGGCCCTCGTCGTGCATCCATACATCATGGGCGTACCGCATCGCGCGCGGCACTTTCGCCGTATCCTCGAGAAGACCAGCCGTTTGCCCGACGTCGCATTCTGGACGGGCGAACAGATCTATGACTGGTATTTGGGTGAGCGGCCGGATGCACTGAAAGGCGGGCGGTAGTTCGTGGCGAGTCTCAATCTCGTCCAGATCCTGAATGGGCTCACTCTCGCGGCCCTGCTCTTCATCGTCGCCTCCGGCTTCACGCTCATATTCGGCCTGCTGCGCATCGTCAATCTGGCGCACGGTGCGCTTTATCTGTTCGGCGGCTATATCGGCTACTCCGTCACGCTCGGCACCGGCAGCTTCGTGCTTGGCCTGGTGGCGTCGATGCTGTTCGTGGCCTTCCTTGGACTGGTGATCGATCAGGGCCTGCTGCGGTTCGTACGCGGCTTTGCGCTGCGCGAGGTGCTGCTCACGCTGGGCGTCGCTTTCGTCCTGAACGATATCGCGCTGGTGATCTGGGGCGGCGACACCCTCTCGGTGCAAATTCCCGGCGCGTTGCGTGGCGCGGTGCGCTTCGCCGGCATCTACTATCCAATCTACCGTCTGTTCGTGTTGGCCCTGGGCGTTCTGGTCTTTGCCGCGTTGTGGCTGCTGCTCAACCAGACGCGTCTCGGCGCGCTGATCCGCGCCGGTGTCGACGACGCCGAAATGGTCGAGGCGATGGGCATCAATATCCGACGGGTCTTTCTGGCCACTTCGATGCTGGGCGCTTCGCTCGCCGGGCTCGGCGGCACCGTCGGCGGTGCGTTTCTTACGCTCTATCCGACGGCGGACTCCGAGATTCTGGTGTTCTCGCTGGCAATCGTCATCATCGGCGGCAGCGGCAGCCTGGAGGGCGCCATGGTTGGCGCACTGCTGGTCGGTATGCTGAACACGATCGGTCAGGTCATGTTCCCCGAACTGGCTTATTTCGTCATCTTCGGGCCGATGGCCGCTATCCTTGCGTTCCGTCCGCTCGGGCTGTTCGGGAAGGCGTGATGACAAAGGCAGGCGCAGCGACCCGGCGTTCGGCCCTGGGCTTTCTCCTGGTCCTCGTGATCTTCGGCGCACTGCCGCTCATAATCTCACCCTATCAGATGAGCATCGCCAACGAGGTCCTGATCTTCGCGCTGCTGGCGATGTCCATCGATGTCCTGGCCGGCTATGCGGGGCGCACCTCGCTCGGCCATGGCGCGTTATTCGGAATTTCGACTTACGTCGTGATCTACTGGACGTCCGTCTATGGCGGCTCGGTATGGGTCGGTTGCCTGCTAGGCATCGTCGTCGCCACGCTGGTGGCGACGGTGTTCGCGGCCTTTGCAGTGCGTGTCAGCGGCGTCTACTTCCTGCTGCTCACACTTGCGCTCGGCATGATCGTCTGGGGGGTCTGCCTGCGTTGGACCAGCGTCACCGGCGGCGAAAACGGAATCCGCGGCGTCGGCCGGCCGGAACTGATCGCAAGCCCAACGGCGTTCTATTACGCGACTCTCGTGGTGGTTCTGGCGATGACCTTTCTGATCTGGCGCTTCGTCCGCTCGCCGTTCGGTTTGACGCTACGCGGCATCCGCGACAGCGAAAGCCGGATGCGTAGCCTCGGCTATGGCACGTCCGTGCACATTTTCGTTGCCTTTACGATCACCGGCTTCTTTGCCGGCGTGGCCGGTGCGCTTTATGCGCTGTTCAACAACTTCGTCAGCCCTTCAACGGTCCAGCTGTCGCAATCGGTAGAAGGATTGCTGATGGCGATCGTCGGCGGCATCGGCACGTTGTTCGGTTCATTCATCGGTGCAGCCGCAATCATCCTGCTCGAAAACTTCGTCAGCGAGTACACTGCACGCTGGCAGATGGTTTTGGGCTTCATGTTCATCGGCACGATGATTTTGGCACCGGAAGGCATCCTTGGTGCGCTGCGCCGGCTGACTGGACCCCGGGCGGTGATTGGCGCCCGACATGACGATGATTTTGGCTAACAACATTACGAGGAGCAACGGAATGGATCGCCGACAGTTTTTGAGGACCACCGGTCTGACCATGGCGGCCTCCGCCGTCAGCACTTTCGCGGCGCCGCAGGCCCTACGTGCGGCCGATCCGATCCGGATCGGCCTGATGGCACCGCTCAGCGGTGTCGTGGCTGCCGGAGGTCGCGAGATCGTCGAAGGCTTCAATATGTATTGGGAAGAGCGCGGCAAGCAGACGGCCGGCCGCGCCGTCGAAGTGATTGTCGAGGACGATGCCGGCAATCCGGATACCGCGCTCCAGAAGGCGCGGCGGCTGGTCGAGCAGGCCAAGGTCGATTTCCTGTTCGGGAACCTGCTCGCCAATACCGGGCTTGCCGTTGCCAGCTACGTCAAAGGCAACGGCGTGCCGTATTTCATTCCCGTGATTGCGGCGGACGACCTGACGCAGCGCAACCGCATCAGGAATGTCATTCGTGTCGCGGGCTATACCGCGAGCCAGATGCCGCGCCCGCTTGCGGACTGGGCGCTCAAGCAGGGCTACAAACGCATCGCGACCATCTCGCAAGATTATACGTTCGGTCACGAGCAGTGCGGGGGATTCGCGCAAGTCTTCACGGGTGGCGGCGGCCAGATCGTCGCCCAGCTCTGGAATCCGCTGAATACCGCTGACTTCAGCCCGTATATCGGTCAGCTTGGCGATCTCAAGGTCGACGCGGTGTTCGCGATGGAACTCGGCGCCGACGCCTCACGCTTCATGAAGCAATATTCCGACTTTGGCCTGAAGGGCCAGATCCCACTGCTGGGTGCCCAGAACTTTACCGATCAGTCGGTCATCCGGACGCTGGGTGATGAGTGCGACGGAATTGTTTCGTCGGCCCACTTCGCGGAAGGATCGGACAACCCGGAGACGCAGAAATTCGTCAAAGCCTATTCGGCCAAATACGGCAAGATGCCGTCGCTCTATGGCTTCTCGCACTATTCGGGGGCCATGTGGGTCGACCAGGTGATCGACCAGCTCAAGGGCGACATCTCCAATCGTGATGCATTCATTGATGCGGTGCTGAAAAGTCAGCTCACGAACTCGCCGCTCGGTAGGCCCGTGCGTTTCGACGATTACGGCAACCCGATCTACGACATCTATATCCGGAAGGTCGTCAAGAACAAGGATGGCAAGTACTGGAACGTGCCGATCCAGACCTACCCTGCGGTGTCCCAGTTCTGGACCTACAAGCCCGAAGAGTATCTCAAGAACCCGCCCTTCTCCCGCGACTACCAGGGCATCAAGAAGTAGCAGTCATCCGAAGCGGCGCGGCGGCGGCGCTCGCGGCCGCCGCTCCCTTCACTCAGGGAAGTGCACTCTGTGTCTGATTCTGCGCCCGCGCTGGTCCTCGAGAATATCGTCGTCGCTTTCGGGGCCCTGAGAGCAGTCGACGGCGTGTCGATCGTGGCCAAGGGCGGCGAGCGCCACGCCATCATCGGCCCCAATGGCGCCGGCAAGACGACCTTGTTCAATGCGATCACGGGGGTGACGCCCCCGACCGCCGGTCGCGTGGTTTTCGAGAACCAGGACATCACCCGCAGATCGGTGCAGGGACGCGCGCGGATGGGCATCAGCCGCACGTTCCAGATCACCAACCTGTTTCCAAGTCTCACGGTCGACGAGAACATGCAGCTCGCGCTGAGGGGAAACGACCAAAGCAAGTTCTCGATGCTGGGCGCTGCCCGGCTGAATACCGAGCAAGCGGAGCGTGCCGCGTCTGCCCTTTCGATTTGCCGGCTGGCGAGGCGCGGCGCCGTGGTTGTCGGCGAACTCTCCTACGGCGAACAGCGGCAGCTCGAGATGGCGATGGCGATCGTCGCACGCCCGCGGCTGTTGCTGCTCGACGAGCCTGCCGCGGGACTTTCGCCGGCGGAACGGGTGATCGTTGCCGAGATCATCCGGACGCTGCCGCGCGATCTCACGGTGGTTCTGATCGAGCATGACATGGAACTGATACTCAACCTTGTCGAGCGGGTGACCTGTCTGAACAACGGCCAGATGCTGGCCGAAGGGACGCCGAACGAGATTCGCGGCAACCAGCTCGTGCAGGATGTCTATCTCGGAAAGGCGCGCTGATGCTCGAAGTCCGGGATCTCCAGAGTTTCTACGGCGACGCTCACGTGCTGCACGGGGCATCGCTGACAGTGAAGCCGGGAGAAGTCGTCGCGCTGCTCGGTCGCAACGGAATGGGAAAATCGACCCTGATCCGCTCCATCATGCGCTTGTCGCAGCCACAGGTTCGCGCGGGCACGCTGTTGTGGAAAGGCGAAGACCTGCGCCCGCTGGCACCGCACGAGGTCGCCGCGCGGCGGATCGCGCTCGTGCCGCAGGGTCGCCGGCTGTTCGCGTCCCTGACCGTGCTCGAGCATCTCACCATGCTCAAGCCGGCCAAGATCAAGCAAGGCTGGACCGTCGAGCGGGTGTTCGAGATGTTCCCGCGTCTTGCGGAACGCAAGAGCCACAACGGCAATCAACTGTCGGGAGGTGAGCGGCAGATGCTGGCGGTCGGGCGCGCGCTGATGATCGATCCCGAGTTGATCCTGATGGACGAGCCGTCCGAAGGGCTCGCGCCGGTGATGGTGCAGCATCTCGAAACGATCATCGCCGATCTCGGGAAGACCGGACTCGGGATTCTGCTCGTGGAGCAGAATCTCTACAGCGCTCTGTCAGTCGCCGATCGCCTTTATGTGCTGGAGACCGGCAAAGTGGTTCACGAAGCAAGCGCAGAGAGCGTGCGGCGGGATCAGTCGCCGCTGATGCGATATCTCGGAGTGCATTAGCTTTACGATGACCTCGGCTGCCTGCGACGTCCACTGCCCAGGAGCCACTCATGGGCCTTCGTATGGCACGCTGCCTCCGCAGATCGACGCGTTCGGAATGATGTTGAAGGTCCGGGATTTGCCGGACCAGACAATCGAGAACCTGATCTGACATCGGCCAGCGCACCAAATTTGTGAGTGTGCGGCCTAACCCGCAACCGCAAGGCGGCTGCGCCTTGCGCCGTAGCCGAAATAGATCACCAGCCCGACCACAAGCCACACGGCGAGCCGCAGCCATGTATCGATCGGCAGGCCGAACATCAGGAAGATCGAGGTGATCGCGCCCAGCGGTCCCACGATCCAGATTGCGGGCGCCCTGAACGGGCGCGGCAATGCCGGATCGACGATCCGGAGCGCAAGCGTGCCGATCGAGACCACCGCAAACGCAAACAGCGTTCCGATACTGACGAGCTCGCCGACGAGCCCGATCGGCAGCAGCCCTGCGAGAATGGCGACCACGGTGCCGGAGCCGATGGTCGAAACATAAGGGGTCTGGAAACGCGGATGGATCCTGGCCGCGGCCGGCGGCAGCAGGCCGTCATAGGCCATGGCGCGGAAGATTCGCGGCTGGGCGAGCAGCAGCACGAGGATGACCGACGTCAGGCCGAAGACGATTCCGAGCTTGATCAGCGGCGCGAGCCATCCGACACCGGCGGCATCGATACCGACCGCAATCGGATCCGGCACGTTCAGGCGATCGAAGGGCACGATACCCGTCAGCACCAGGCCGACCACGACATAGAGAATGGTGCAGATCACCAGCGACCCCAAAATGCCGATCGGCATGTCGCGGTTCGGCTCCTTCGCCTCCTGCGCGGCAGTGGATACTGCGTCAAAGCCGATATAGGCGAAGAACACCACGGCCGCGCCGCGGACCACGCCCGACCAGCCATAGACCCCCTCGCCCGCATTCGGCGGAATGAAGAGGCCGTCGGGATTGGCTGACGTCACCCAGTTCGAGGTGCTGAAGTGAGGCGCCGCGAAGAGGATGAACAGGAAGATCACCACCAGCTTGACCGCGACGATGATGTTGTTGAAGCGCGCGGATTCCCGAATGCCGATCACCAGCAGCCAGGTGATGATGGCGACGATGACCACCGCGGGCGCGTTGACGAGGGCCCCTGTCGTCGACCAGGCGTGACGGCTGGAATCGTAGATCAACGGAGACGAGGCGAACTCAGCCGGTATGTCCACTCCGAAATCCCGGGCGAAGCTGACGACATAGCCGGACCAGCCGATCGCAACCGTCACGGCGCCGACGGCGTATTCGAGGATGAGGTCCCAGCCGATGATCCAGGCGACGAGCTCGCCGAGCGTCGCATAGGCGTAAGTGTACGCGCTACCGCTGATCGGCACCGTCGAAGCCATCTCGGCATAGCAGAGGCCTGCAAAGGCGCAGGCGACCGCACCTAAGAGAAAGGACAGCGTGACGGCGGGACCTGCATTGGTCGCCGCAGCATGTCCGGTCAGGACAAAAATGCCGGCGCCGATGATCCCTCCGACGCCGAGCGCCACCAGGTTGAGCGCCGACAAGGTCCGTTTCAGCGGCCGAACGTCACCGCCGTGGTCAACGAGAGACGCCTCTTTCGCCAATTCATCGGTCGATTTCCGGCCCCAGATGTTTGCCAAGCAGCCCGCCTCCGCAAATCGCCTTCCAATATGGAAAACTGCCGCCGCAACACTGGTCCGGCAAGCAAATTATTAGAGCATCGCATGGATTAAATCGTAGCGGGCGATCATTGTTGCAGCCTCACCCGCTTGAAGCCGAGACGATCACCGCTTCAGTGGCTCACGCGCCAGATGGTCCCGTTGCCATCTTCCGAGAACAGAAGTGCGCCGTCGCGGGCGACCGCAACACCGACCGGCCGTCCCCAGACCTCGCTGGCGTTGACGACAAAGCCGGTGACAAAGTCCTCGTACTTCCCGCTCGGCACACCGTCCTTGAGATGAATGCGGATGATCTTGTAGCCGGTCCGCTTCGACCTGTTCCAGGAGCCGTGCTGGGCGGCAAAGGCGTCGCCGCGATATTCGGCTGGAAAACTGCCGCCCCGATAGAAAGCAAGTCCCATGGAAGCGGAGTGCGCCTGGATCAAAACGTCAGGAATTGTGACCTTATCCTGCAGATCGCTCCGCTCGCCGGCATGCTGCGGGTCCTCATTTCTGCCGATGTAGAACCACGGCCAGCCGTAGAAAGCGCCTTCGCGCACCCGCGTGACATAGTCGGGCACGAGGTCGTCGCCGAGCCCGTCGCGCTCATTGGTGGAGCACCAGGGCGTGCCGCTCGCCGGCTCGATCGCAAGACCCACGCAGTTGCGGATTCCGGTCGCGAAGGTCTTCCTGTTCTTGCCGTCGGGATCGAAGGCGAGGACCGCCGCACGGTCCGTTTCATCTGCCCAGGCCGCGCCCAAAGGATGCTGGCCGATCCATTCCTTCAGCCCGCCCGGCGGGCGACCCAGATCCTCGCCGCCATTGCTGGCGGAGCCGACCGAGACCAGCATTCGCGTGTTGTCGGGCGTGAAAACGATATCGCGCGTCGAGTGCCCATATCCATGCGGCAGGTGCGCAACGATGGTTTCGGGCGGTCCTGAGGCCTTCAGATCGCCGGAGCGGTAGGGAAAGCGGACGACGCTGTCGGTGTTCGCGACGTAGACCCATTGCGGACTGTCGCCGGCCGGAAAGAACGCAATGCCGAACGGACGGGTCAGGCCGCTGGCAAAAACCTCATTCACGGCGGGCCGCGGCGCGCCGTCCTCCGCGCGAAGGATGCGAATGCGCCCTGCGCGCGTCTCCGCAACGAAGATGTCTCCGTTGGGCGCAACCCTGATGATGCGCGGACCGGCAAGCCCCTCCGCGAATGGTTCGATCTTGAATCCGGGCGGCACCTGCAGCGCCGCATCTTTGGGTCTTGCGACGACACGCGCCATGTTCGCGACCGAGCTTGTGGCGCCGGGTTCAGGCAGATCCCGTGGCCTGATCAGGCGAATGACGCCGGGCCTGTCGCTGCGCCAATCGCCGAATGCGTCCTTGCCCTGGAGCACGCCCGGCTCGGCACTCGCCGGTGCGATCAACGCCGAGAACGCGACCACGAACATGCTGGTCCGCAACGACGGCTGTGGCATGGCTGGCTTACCCCGATCGGTTCGCGCCAATGGCCGGCGCACATTGAGCATAATGTCAGCCCGCTTTCCGAAAAGCGTTTTCCCTTCGCCAACTCACTTGTGAGGCTTGGTGGCAGCGCTTCCCGTCGTTTGAGAGCTCTGGCCGCTTTGTTGCGGATTTCGCGTGTCCCGCGCCATTTCGAGGCAGGTCAAGAACTCGACATAGCTGCCGCTGCCGCCCATGGTGGTTTCCTCGGTGCAACGGCGTCTGTCGATGCCGGAGAATTGGGGCCAACTCTGATGAAGTTGTTGCAGGGCCTGTTTCTCTTCGTCGACACAGTGGCTTTGCGTCGAGTCCGGTCCGCCCTCGTCCTTGCATTCGCGCGTGATGTCGAATTTCGGCATGTCGTCGGCGACGGGCGTGGTTGGCAGGCCCATCAGAATGACGATCGGAAGATGCACCAGCATTTACTTCTCCTCGCCGGATCGTTGAGGCTGCTTCGCGATATCGCGGCAACGTGATCCGGCACCGCATCGCACGCCCGACAAAGCCGGCCACCGTCCATCGGTTCCGGGCGACGGGCCACTGGCAGCTTCAATTTTACGACAGAGCACCGAGGACGCCGCGCGTGGCCTGGTCGATCTCGTCCACATAGCGGCGCTGCGCATGGGTTTCAGTGAGGAAGCCGATCACCTTGCGGCTGTTCTCCGATTCCAGCACGCAGAGCACCTCAGCCTCGGCGTCATCGAAGATCTTCATGGCGGTCTTGACGTTCATTTCCGGCAACAGGCTGACGTCGGTGTAGCGCGCGAGCTCCACCACCTGGATTTCGTCCGCGATCGAATCGAGCTCGCCGGAATACAGCTCCGGCAGCAGCACCAGCCCGCTATAGTCGTCGGAGTTGTTGACGACCGCGACCGCCGGCCGCGAGCCCAGCGCAAATTCGCGCCGGCAGGCGGCGATGGTTGTGGTGCTCGGAACCTTGGCGACGTCGGTCCGCATCATGCGCTCGACCGTGAGGTTGCGCAGCCAGCCGACATCGTTGGCGCTGCGGATGGTCTCGCCGCGAAGGTGAAGCCGCCAGGTCGAGAAGGAGTGGCCGAACATGAACCGGACGAAGATACTGGTGACGATGCAGCCCGCCAGCACGACCGCGGTGACATCGACGCTGCGCGTCATCTCCAGCACCAGGAACGACATGGTCAGCGGCCCGCCGACGATCGCCACCCCCAACGTCGCCATCCCTGTCAGCATGGCGACCAGGGGGTCTACCACCAGATTCAATCCCGACAGATGCAGCGCCGCCGCGAAGAACTTTCCGACCAGGCTGCCGACGAACAGCGATGCGAAGAACAGGCCGCCGCGGAAGCCCGACGCCAGCGAGATCAGGCAGGCGACCACCTTCAGGGCGATGACCAGAGCAACAAACGCGATGGTTTCCTCGCGGTGCAGATTGAGCACCATGGCGCCGTGACCGGCCGCCAGCACCTGCGGCGTGATGATCGCAAACCCGCCGACGCACAGGCCTCCGATCACCGGCCTGATCCAGACCGGCAGCCGGCGGTGGGCGAAGATGCGCTCGAACCATACCGAACTGCGCATCATCGCAATCCCGATTCCGGCGGAGATCAACGCCAGCACGATCAGCGCCAGATATTGCTCGAGTCCGACGCTGTTGACATGGGGCACCTCCAGCGAATAGGGCGCGCCGCCGAGATACTGCGCGGTCAGCGCCGCCGACAGCGACGCTGCGAGGATCGGCGCCGCGCTGCCAACCGAGTAGACCCCGACGATCAGTTCGCAGGCGTAGAAAGCGCCGGTGATCGGGGCGCCGAACGCCGCCGCGATCGCGCCCGCCGCACCGCAACCGACGATCAGGCGCAGGTCGTTGCGCCGCAAATTGAGAACCTGCCCGAGCAGCGAGGCTGCGCCCGAGCCGATCTGGGTGTAGCCGGCCTCCAGACCGACCGAAGCGCCGCACCCGTTCGAGACCAGCGTCTGCGCGCTCACCACGACGCTGTCGCGCAGCGACAGACGGCCGCCGCGCAGCGCATTCGCCTCGATCGGGTCGACCGCATTGGTGATTCTCCAGCGCCGGCGCAGCCATTCCATGAGACCGAGCAGCAGTCCGCCGGCGGCCGGCGCTATCAGCGCGATCACCGGGTTGACGCGGTCGTTGGCGCTCAAGCGCACGTCCACCGGGATGCCGTAGATCAGGACGTGAGCGATCTGCGCCATCTCGGCCATCAGCGTCACGATCGCGCCGGTAACGACCCCGACCACGAGCGCCAACGGGATCAGGTAGAATTCGTTGCTGCGCAACAGGGCGCGCAGCCGGGTCAGCATCCGGCTGGAATTCTTCCGATCGATGATATTGGTCAGCTGTGCGAGCACCGGTCAGTCCTGTCCGTCGGAGTTTCCGTCCGCGTGCCCATAGCCCGCCATCTTCTGCCTGACGCGCTCGATCTCGTCGGAAGCAAGCAGCGCCGGCGTTCCGATCTGCAAGCAGCCGTGATATTGGCGCGCCAGCGTCTCGACCTCAACGGCCAGCCAGAGCGCTTTTTCCAGCGACGGGCCGATCGCGATCATGCCGTGATGGGCAAGCAGGCAGGCGTAACGGCCTTCCAGCGCCTTGACCGCATGTTCCGACAACTCCGGCGTGCCGAAGGTGGCATATGGCGCGCAGCGGATGCTGTCGCCGCCTGCGGCCGCAACCATGTAATGGACAGGCGGGATTTCCAGCCCCATGATCGCCAGGATCGTCGCATAGGTCGGGTGCGCGTGCACCACCGCGTGAGCGGTCGGGCGGGAGCGCAGGACATCGAGATGAAACCGCCACTCGCTGGAAGGCCGCTGCCCGTCCGCGAACGAGCCGTCCATCGCCATGTAGACGATCTGGTCTTCGGTCATGGCGTGATATGGCACGCTGGTCGGGGTTATCAGCATGCCCTCGCCATGACGAAGGCTGATGTTGCCTGATGTGCCCTGGTTGATGCCGAGCGCGTTCATCCGGCGGCAAGCCTCGATGATGGCCTGCCGCTTCTGCTTCTCGGCCCTGCCGATCGCGTGCCGCGTTTCGACCGCGCGCCGGACCGCTCTTGGGGCGGAATTCCTGGGTCTCATTGTGGCAGATAATGGTGCAACGCCACGCGGGTCAAGCCGCCCGACGCCCGCGAAAATTCAAATCGGCGGGCATTTTACAGGCCGGCGCGCTGCCGCCTCTGGAGGTCCGGCTGACCGGGACACCTGGCGGCCGCCCGTGTCACGCCTTCGGCTTGGCCTGGGCCTCAAGATGGCGGCTGTAGCGCGACATCGC
>CAYVVB010000535.1:0-10514 GCA_964454955.1 uncultured Bradyrhizobium sp.
GATCCGCGCCGGAGCGTCCGGTGTCCGTTGCACGTTTGCGAGATCGTCGGGCCCGAGAATTTCAGCGATCGGCATCACAGCCTCCCTTCGCCATTTTGTTTGTCCTGATATACTCTTATTGAGTATATCTATGGCCCGAGAAACCCGGCCTGAAACGGTGGCCGGCGGTTCATGCCGAGACATTATTCTCAATTTGAGCAAAATGAATATAGCATGGGCCCGGGCGCGGCGCCAGATGTTCCATCCATCAATTCGCCGCGCGTCTGACCGGCTCCCTTTGCAGGACTGCCTTGCGGCGAAAAATTTTTTTTACATGACGGTTGGCTTTTCATGCAGATGCATTAACCATGGCGCGCGCGGTCGCCCTCCTGGGAAGCGGCCGGGAACAAGCTGGGAATTTGCATGTCGACAGTAGGCGGCTTTCGGCCGGCCTCCGCCGCTTCCAACTGGCGCACGCCGCTCGTCGTCATCGTCTGCGGCTGCGCGATTGCCATGCTCGGCTTCGGCCCGCGCTCGAGCGTCGGCTTCTTCATCAGGCCGATGGGGGAGGAGCACGCTTGGGGCCGCGACGTATTCGGGCTTGCGCTCGCCGTGCAAAATCTGTTGTGGGGTCTCGGCCAGCCGCTCGCCGGTGCAATTGCCGACCGCTTCGGCCTGACGCGCGTCATGATCATCGGCGCTCTGCTGTATGCCGGCGGACTGCTGCTGATGCGCTATGCCACGACGCCTTTGTCGCTGAACCTCGGCGCGGGCGTCCTGGTCGGCCTTGGCCTGTCCGGCTGCTCGTTCAATCTGGTGCTGTCGGCCTTCACCAAGTTGCTGCCGAGGGAGTGGCGCGGGCTGGCGCTCGGCGCAGGGACTGCGGCCGGATCATTTGGCCAGTTTCTGTTCGCGCCGTTCGGCGTGGCGCTGATCGACAATTTCGGCTGGGAGGCGGCGCTGGTGGTGTTCGCCACGCTGATGCTTCTGATCATTCCGCTGTCAATTGCGATCGCAACGCCGCCGGCTTCGCCAGCTCACGTGGCCGCCCCCGATCAGCAATCATTCAAGACCGCGCTTGCCGAGGCCTTCGGCCACCGCTCTTATGTGCTGCTCGTGCTCGGTTTCTTCACCTGCGGCTTTCAACTCGCCTTCATTACCGTGCATCTGCCGGCTTATCTCGCCGATCGCGGTCTGCCCGCCCAAACCGGCGGCTGGGTGATCGCCGCGATCGGGCTCTTCAACATCATGGGCTCGCTCGGGGTCGGCTGGCTGCAGAACCGCCTGCCCAAGCGCTACATCCTGTCGGCCATCTATTTCATCCGCGCGCTGTCGATCATTGCGTTCATCTCGTTTCCGGTCACGCCCACCTCAGCGGTCCTGTTCGGCGCGATTTCCGGCCTGACCTGGCTCTCCACCGTGCCGCCGACCTCGGCGCTGGTCGCGGTGATGTTCGGCACGCGCTGGCTGGCGACCCTTTATGGCTTTGCCTTCGTCAGCCATCAGGTCGGCGGCTTTCTCGGTGTCTGGCTGGGCGGCGTGGTATTCGAGCGATTTGGCTCCTACACGCCGATCTGGTGGCTTTCGGTGTTGTTCGGCGCCCTGTCCGCGCTGATCAACCTGCCGATCGTCGAGAAGCCGGTGGCCCGGGCCGTGCCGGCGATCTGAGGTTCCTGCAGCGCAGTTATTCGCGCCAGAACGCTTCGCGAACTTGCGAATTGAAGAGCTGGTCTGGTGCGCAACCGGCCTGATGCGATAAAACCCGCCAGGTCGGAATTCAGGGAGTTCTCTCGTGGCCACGTTCAAGGCAATCCGTATCGACAAGGCCGACAAAGGCACCACAGCCGCGCTCACGCAATTTGACGAAGCCGAGTTGATGGACGGCGACGTCACAGTTGCCGTGGAGTGGTCGACGCTGAACTACAAGGACGGTCTTGCCGTCACCGGAAAGGCGCCGGTGGTGCGACGTTTCCCAATGATTGCAGGCATCGATTTCGCCGGCACGGTCCAGCAGTCCTCGCACCCGGCATGGAAGGCCGGCGACAAGGTGGTCTGCACCGGCTGGGGCATGGGCGAGACCCATCTCGGAGCATATGCCGAAAAAGCGCGGGTGAAGGGCGACTGGCTGGTGCGTCTGCCTGATGGTCTCTCCGCCCGCGACGCGATGGCGGTCGGCACCGCCGGTTTCACCGCCATGCTCGCGGTGCTGGCGCTGGAAAAGCACGGGCTGTCGCCGAAGGCTGGCCCCGTGGTCGTCACGGGCGCTGCCGGCGGCGTCGGTTCGGTCGCCACGGCCGTGCTGGCAAAGCTTGGCTACCAGGTCATCGCCTCGACCGGCCGAATGTCGGAAGCGCCCTATCTGAAGGATCTCGGTGCCGCCGAGGTGATCGACCGTAACGAACTGACCGGACCGGTGAGGCCGCTCGGCAAGGAGCGCTGGGCGGGCGGGGTGGACAGCGTCGGCTCGACCACGCTCGCCAACCTGTTGTCCATGACGAGCTATGGTGGGGCGATCTCGGCCTGCGGCCTTGCCGGTGGCATGGACCTGCCGTCTTCCGTCGCGCCATTCATTTTGCGCGGTGTGTGCCTTCTCGGCATCGATTCGGTGATGTGCCCGATTCGATCGCGAGAAGCCGCCTGGGAGCGCTTGGCGCGCGATCTCGACCGATCAAAACTATCTGAAATTACTCACGAAATAAGCCTGGACCAGGTCGCCGAAATGGCGCCAAGAATCCTCGCCGGCCAGATTCGCGGGCGTATCGTGGTAAAAATTCACTGAGGACGTTCAGACTTTACCAACCAAGCTGCTCCAATGTTGCCACGGTTGGTATGGTAAGCAGTGGGTAAAGAATTCAGACTTTGCTCGCGCCTGGGTCAGAGTTGGAGTTGCAGCATGTTTGCGCGTTTCCTGTTGGGTACCGTCACCGCCGGGGCCATGATCGCCCCCGCACTGGCAGGAACGATGACGGCCGACGAGGCGCGCAAATTCGTCGCCGGCAAGGTCTTCGCGTTCACCTGTTTCGACGGCACCCGGGGCGCCGGGCGCATTCTCGATGACATGGGGGCCGCCGGCGCCGTGCAGTTCTCCGGCTCTGGTCCGATCCGCCACATCCGGCTGCCGGGCAACACACTGCAGATTCGCGGACAGGCGGTGTGCGCCTCGTTGCGGGGCCTGCCTTTCGAGCCCTGCTTCAATCTCGACAAGAAGGATGACCGCAACTTCCGCGGCTCGGTTTCCGGCATGAGCTTCGCCTATTGCGATTTCCACCATCAGGGCGCGGCCCAGATGCTGATGGCGCGTGCAGTCGCGCGGCCGCGCTCGCGCCACCACGCGGAGCAGACCGGGGCGATTGATGCGCCGCGGGCCGAGGTTTCCGCGCGCGTGGAAACCCCGCCGGTCGAGAGCGCCAAGATCGAGCCGGTCAAGTCCGAGCCCGCGAAGGTGGAAGCCCCACCTGAACTGCGTCGTTCGACCGAGTAGGCGAGCGCGACCGTATTCATACGGATCGCGCATTTCATGCTTTGGTAGTTTTCCCGGTCCAGTCTTGCGCCGGATCGGCCCAACGCATGGGTTCACGATGGCGCTGTATTTCTTCCGGATCAGCCACGGCCGTTACTCCGGCGCTTCCGATATGCCGTACGAGTTCGAGACGCACGACGCTGCATGGTCCGAAATGAGGGCCGTTTGCGCCAGCCTGCTCGGCGGTATCTGCCGCAGCCTCAAGCCCGATGCCGAATGGCAGATGGAGCTTCTGGACGACACCAGGAATCCGGTGTTTCGGATTCGGCTGCTGGGAGAGGCATTGGGCTAGCGGACATCGGCCATCTCAACGCTTCAGTCCGGACAGCTCTCGGCATTGACGCTGGCGCGCCCGCCCGCCCCGTACTGTTACTGCCTCCAAATTAACCTCGATGTGACATTCAAGCCGTAGCTTTCGGATACGGGGCGGCGCCGCGCGGCACCCGGCGTTTCCGCGAGCGCGTTTCGCGCCGGCGGTTGGGTTCGTCGACGTGCTGCAAGCTCATCACAATCGTAGGGGACATGTCTCCATGTCGTTATTGAATGTTCGGATCGGGGCCCGGCTCTATGGCGGCTTTGCCGCGCTGGTTCTGCTTTCCGCCGTGCTCGCCGGCTTCGGAGTCTGGCAGCTGACGGCCATACGCGATCAGGTCGGCTTGCTGACCCTGCAATCCAGGAACACGATCCGCGCCGCCAATCTCACGACCGAGCTGCAGGCGATCCAGCGTTCCATCCTGCGATACACCGTCGATCAGGACGAAGCCTCCCTGGCGGAATCCGATAATCGCCTGGCCAAGCTGTCGGACATGCTTGAAGAGACCATTCGGGTCACCATCGCCGAGCAGCGGCGCGCGGTTTACCGGGAGGCCGGCAAAGCGATTGCCGATCTGAAAACGCAACGCTCGGCGCTCGTCGATGCGGTGAGGCAGATGCAGGCGGGCCGCGCCGAGCTTGTCGGCGGAAGCGACAAACTGGCTGCTGACATGAAGGCGTTTGTCGAGGTTGCCGCAGGGACGCCGTTCACGCAGGAGGCGGGCGCGCTGGAAACCGGAGTGCTGCTCCTTGGCGCCGAGAGCTGGCGCACGCTGGCAACTCGCGACGGCAAAGGCGTTGAAACGTTCAAGGCCGACAGCACGAAGGTGCTACGGCAGCTCGCTGAGTTGGAAAAGGCCGATCTGCCTCCGTATGTTGCGTCGCTACTGGCGCCGGTCAAGGGCGACCTCGCCAAGTACATAGAGGCGGTCGACAAGACCGGTTCGAATCTCGTGCTCAGCGATGAGCTTTACTACAAGCGCATCACGCCGGTCATTGCTGGGGCGATCGCGAAGCTCGACGGCGTGAAGGCCTCGATCGTCGGAGCCTTCGACAACACGACTGTGGAGACTGCGGGGCGCATCGGGACCACCATCACCACTCAGGAATTGGTTGCCGGACTGGTCGTGCTGCTCGGTCTTTCGATCGCGTTCTTCATCGCGCGCAGCATTATCCGGCCGCTCTCCGGTCTCACCGCCGGCATGAAGGAGCTCGCCGGCGGCAATTTCCACGTGGTGCTGCCCGGCCTCGATCGCAAGGACGAGGTCGGCGACATGGCCCAGGCAGTCGAAGTCTTCAAGCTCAAGGCGGAGCAAAAGGCGCGCGACGAAGCCGAAGCCAAGATCAGGCAGGATGAAGTTGTCGCACGGCAGCGCAAGGCGGACATGCATAGACTGGCGGACAGTTTCGAGACCGCGGTCGGACAGATCGTCGAGACCGTCTCCTCGGCTTCGACGGAACTCGAAGCGTCGGCCGGCACGCTGAGTGCGACCGCCGAACGCGCGCAGGAGCTGACCACGATGGTTGCTGCAGCGTCGGAAGAGGCATCCGCCAATGTGCAGTCGGTCGCGACCGCGACCGAGGAGATGTCGTCATCAGTCAACGAGATCAGCCGTCAGGTCCAGGAATCGGCGCGGATGGCGGGCGAGGCGGTCGGTCAGGCGCGCTCCACGACCGATCGCGTCAGCGAGCTCTCGAACGCCGCCACCCGCATCGGCGACGTCGTCGAATTGATCAACAGCATCGCCGGACAGACCAACCTGTTGGCCCTGAACGCGACCATCGAAGCGGCGCGCGCGGGTGATGCCGGCCGCGGCTTTGCGGTTGTCGCCTCCGAAGTGAAGGCGCTCGCCGAACAGACGGCGAAGGCGACCGGCGAGATCGGCCAGCAGATCGCGGCCATTCAGGCGGCGACGGAACAATCGGTCGGCGCCATCAGGGAGATCAGCGGCACGATCGAGCGGTTGTCCGAAATCTCCTCGAGCATTGCGGGCGCGGTGGAGGAGCAGGGCGCCGCCACCCAGGAGATCGCGCGCAACGTGCAGCAGGCGGCCCAGGGCACGCAGCAGGTATCGTCCAACATCGCCGACGTGCAGCACGGCGCCGCAGAAACCGGGTCGGCCTCCTCGCAGGTGCTGTCGGCGGCGCAGACGCTGTCCACCGACAGCAACCGCCTCAAGCTTGAGGTCGACAAGTTCCTGGAGTCCGTGCGCGCCGCTTGAGCCGGCGCATTCGCTGATCGCGCATCGGTTCGTTGCCTCCATCAGCGCCGGCCACGGACTCGCAGCCCCGGTGCGGGGCGCTCCTGCAGCACCTCGCGGCGGAAGCGAAACAGCGCGGCCGGGCGTCCTCCCGTCTGCGTGGACGTCACGCCGGTCGGCTCGACCAGGGCACCGGCCTCCACGAGCCTACGGAAGTTCTGCTTGTGCAGATGCCGGCCCGAAATCGCTTCGACGGTGTGCTGCAAATCGGTCAGGGTGAATTCAGGCGGCATGAGTTCGAACACCAGCGGGCGATATTTCAGCTTGGCCCGGAGCCGCGCGATCGCGGTCGCCAGGATACGCCGGTGATCGAAGCGCATGGAGGCGCCGAGCGGAGGGAGCGATCCGCGCGCCAGTGCCGCAGGCCGTCCGTCGCGCCGTGCTTCCTCGACGAGGCCCGCCTCGTAGAGCAGCTCATAGCGGTCGAGCACACGCTCCTCGTCCCAATGTGCGCCTTCGGTGCCGAAATAGAGCCGCACGCGATCCTTGCGGGCAAGCGCGCGCGCCGCTTCCGGCTCCTCGCTCCGGCCGGCCCATGCGGCGAGCTCGGGAAGGATGTCGCGCGCGATGATCTCGGGGCGCGCCTGCCGCCAGTCCTCCCAGGGGAAGTAGCGGTACCAGGGCTCGAAGGCGGCGCCCGGCACGGGTGCGGCCTTGTCGCCGGCCTTCCTGGTGAGTGCGAGATAGCCGATGGAGACGAGATGAGCGTCGGTGTCGGCTGCCTGGGCGTGGCGGCCGCGGTCACCAAACGTGTAGAGCTGCTCGACATAGCCGAGGCGCAAGCCTGTCTGTTCCTCGACCCAGGCGCGCAGGCCGATTTCGAACGTGCGGTGCGCAACCGCATCGAACGGACCGAACGGCAGCCCGGCAAGCCCGCCATTGTCCTCGCCGGACGCAGTGAGGATCAGCGGCTCATTGTCCTCGATGGCGACAATGGCCGCGGTCAGGCCGATTTCGATCGGCTTGAGAGGCGTCTCGCTCGCGCTCATCTGCTGCCCCGAATCCGACATCCATCAGTTCGGGGCAAAAGCCTATCACGCCGGATCAGTCGAGCTCGATCCGGAATGGCTGGCCTTCCACCATCATCGACGCGGGGCCGATGGCATCGAGCGCACGCAGCATCCGCCCCTCGCGCCCAAGCGCCTTGTCTGCGAGGCTGACGATCAGCCGGTTCGGCGAAGCGATCGGGGAGGCGGCGCGGATCTGCCGGGCGATCATGATCTCCTCGCGGTGCGGGTTGAGCGCACAGGCGGCGGCAAAGGCGCTCGCGGTCGAGCGGCTGACGCCGGCGTAGCAATGGATGACCAGCGGCGCGCCGCGGTCCCAGCTCCGCACGAAGTTGAGGACTTGCGCGACATGCTCTTCCGAGGGCACGACAAAACCGTCCATCGGCTCGGTGATGTCGTCCACGGCCACTTTCAGATGGTGCTCCGGCTTGACCGATTGCGGCCGCAGCACCTGGTCGACCTTGCCCATCACCGTCAGCACGTGGCTGGCGCCCGTCAATCTGACGATCTCGGGCAGGGCGGCAAGCGAACAGACGTGAATCATGGCGGTCCTTTTTCCGGCCCAAACAGGCCCTCGTGCCAGCCGGTGAAAGCACCTTCGCCGCCCTCATTCAAGCCTGCAGCGACTTGAACCGAGAGAGGAACCGCTTCTCCGCCTTGGCTGCGTTCCAGGGCGTCAGATAGTCCTGCCTGACGGTCTCGGGCAGGTCCGGATCCCGGCCGAACAGGCGCTTGGCCTCTTCCCTGGAGAAACCCGCAAGTTCGGTGGCCTCCAGATACGCCGCGCCGCGATCGGCCACCTTGATCTGCCGCTCGATCTCCGGCGCGACCTGTGCCGGCAGGCCGAAGCGGACATGGATCGCCGAAAGCAGCCGCTTTTCGACCGACTTGTAGTCGCCTCCCAGCACTGCCTTGAACGGCGAGATCATGTCGCCGATGACATATTCCGGCGCATCATGCAGCAGCGCAGCCAGCCGCACGCCGGCATCGAGTTTCGGATTTTGCGCGCGCATCACCGCTTCGACGAGAAGCGTGTGCTGGGCAACAGAGAAAATATGCGCGCCCGAGGTCTGGCCGTTCCAGCGCGCCACCCGGGCGAGCCCGTGGGCGATGTCGGCGATCTCGATGTCGAGCGGCGAGGGATCGAGCAGATCGAGCCTGCGCCCCGACAGCATGCGCTGCCAGGCGCGCGCACGGACCGGTTTGGCTGTCGTCATTTGACAGCAAGGCGTGGAGCGCGGTGTTGCTTGCCGCAGGTCTCGTGACAGAAGCAACTGACCAGGTGATCGTTGACCATGCCGGTCGCCTGCATGAAGGCGTAGACGATGGTGGGCCCGACGAACTTGAAGCCGCGCGAGGACAGCTCCTTGGAAATCTTCGCCGACAGCGGCGTCGAGGCCGGCACGCTCGCGGTGGTCTTGAACTGGTTGACCTTGGGCCTGCCGTCGACGAATTCCCACAAAAGCTTCGAGAACCCTTGGCCTTCTTCCATGACCTTCAGATAGGACTTTGCGCTTTCGATCGCGCCCTCGATCTTGGCGCGGTTGCGCACGATGCCGATGTCGTTCATCAGCGCGTGGATTTTCTTCGCGTTGTAGCGCGCGATTTTCGCCGGCTCGAAATCGTCGAACGCGCGGCGGAAGTTGTCGCGCTTTTTCAAGATGGTGATCCAGGACAGGCCGGCCTGGAATCCGTCGAGGATCAGCTTTTCATAGAGCGCGCGGTCGTCATACTCCGGCACGCCCCATTCATTGTCGTGATAGGCGACATAAAGCGGATCGTCGCCCGGCCAGGGGCAGCGCATCTTGCCGTCGGGATGCAGGCGTGCCGAGCGGCTCATGCCGCGCCCTGCTTGTTGGCGGCCAGCAGGGCTTTCGGCTCGGCGATGTGAAGCGGCAGGCCGCCCGCCGTCAGCGGCGCGCCCACGGCAACCGCATCGGCGACACGGTCGGTCCGCACCAGCGCCAGACCCTTCTTGTCCGCTGTCGATCCCATCGTGCCGACCACCTTGTCGCCGGCGAGAATGGTGGCGCCGACCTCCGGCGAGGGACCATCGAGAACGATCTTCACCGTGCGGGTGCGCGCGGTGCCGCGGTGCTGCATCCGTGACACCACCTCCTGGCCGACATAGCAGCCCTTGTCGAAGTCGATGCCGTGCAGCCGGTCCATGTTGGTCTCGTGCGGGAACGCGTCGCCATAGATGAAATCCATGCCGCCGCGCGGGGCGCCGCAGGTGATGCGATGGGCCTCATAGGCCGCGCTGTCCACGAGGTCGGCGCCGATCAGGTCGGCGACCTTTTGCGCCAGATCCTGGGGTGCGAGGACGCGAAAACCGAGCGCGCCCTCGCGCGGATCGGGAAAGCTGAGGTCGGGCTGCACGGCAGGATTGCCGTCCCACGCGGCGATCACACCGAGACCGTCGGAGAGATTCTCCACGGTGACCTTGGCGCGCAGCTTGTAGAAGCCGAGCTTGTCGGCCAGCGCTTGCGCCAGCGGCCGTGGGCAATCCAGCAAGAAGCCGCCGCCATGGCCGCTCGGCGCTTCCGTGATCAGGAAGTCGACGATGATCTTGCCCTGCGGGGTCAACAGCGCGCCGAAGCGTCCCTCTCCGGGCTTGAGCTCCGTGACATCGCTCGTGACGAGGCCATTGAGAAAATTGCGCGCGTCCTCGCCGGAAACCTTGACCACGCCCCGATCGGGAAGAAACGCTGCTTTCATCGGTTTCTCTTGAAGTTCTTGTTGAAAGGCAATTGGCGGATACTACGTGGCAAGGTAAGCGGCTAAGGTGCGCCCAACAAGGCCTGTGCGAGGGGCGTTTCAGCTGATGCAGGCGCTGAGGAGCCATGAATCAACGATTTGATACCATTCTAAAATCCGGCACGGTCGTCAATCAGGACGGCGAGGGCGTCCGCGATATCGGCATCACGGCAGGCCGCATCGCGGAGATCGGCTCCCTTGCGAGCGCGTCGGCGGGCGAAGTGATCGACTGCAAGGGCCTGCACATCCTGCCCGGCGTGATCGACACCCAGGTGCATTTCCGCGAGCCGGGGCTGACGCACAAGGAAGACCTCGAAACAGGTTCCCGCAGCGCGGTCATGGGCGGGGTGACGGCGGTGTTCGAAATGCCGAACACTTCGCCCTTGACCGTCACCGAGACGGCCTTCACCGAGAAGATGAAGAGCGGCCGCCATCGGATGCATTGCGATTTCGCTTTCTTCATCGGTGGCACCCGCGAGAATGTGCAGGATCTGCCGGAACTGGAGCGCGCGCCGGGCTGCGCGGGGGTGAAGGTTTTCATTGGCTCGTCCACCGGGGCCCTGCTGGTGGAAGACGACGAGAGCCTGCGCAGGATCTTCCAGGTGATCCGCCGCCGCGCCGCCTTCCATGCCGAGGACGAATATCGCCTCAACGAGCGCAAGGGATTGCGGCTCGAAG
>CAYVVB010000536.1:0-9375 GCA_964454955.1 uncultured Bradyrhizobium sp.
GTCCACCGCATCCCGCCTCGCGTTTCGTGACGTTCGCGAGACGCCCCTCTGCACTGAGGCGGGATGGCTGAACCATACGCCTGATTCTATATTCGGAAAAACAGAAATATTTTTGCGCCGAGGCTTGACGCGATGTTGCGACGGCTGCCCGTCGGGCAAATCGATTGGCGCTAATGCCTTCAACCCGAAGCGTCGCCGTTCCGGCTGTCGCGCAGCAGGGCCAGCCACGCCTCGGCCGCAGGCGGGAGATAGGCACCGCGCCGCCAGGCCATCGCCATCGCCCACTCGATGCCGGGCTCGTCGAGCAGAACGAGACTGATCGGCACCTGCGTGCGCTGGGTCGCGATCATCCGCGGCAGAAACGCAACGCCGAGCCCCGCACCCGCCAGCTCGGCGATGAAATCGATCTGGCTGCTGCGCGCCGCCACCGTCGGCTCGAAGCCGTTGCGCCGGCACGCGTCGAGAATGATCCGGTTGAGGGCGAAGCCGGATTCGAAGAGAACGAACGGCATCTCGCGCAGGTCGCTGAAGCTGACCTTGGACTTCGCGGCGAACGGATGGTCGGCCGACAGCAGGGCCATGAGCGGCTCGCGGCGCACGACCTCCCACGCGAACTCCGCCGCGATCGGCAGCAGCAGCCCGGCGAAATCGATCTCGCCGGCCTCGAGCAACTCGTTGAGCCGATCACTGCCGTGCTCGACCAGCCGGATGTCAATCTCGGGATGGCGCTGGCGATACTTGGCGAACAGCGGAGCGAACAGCATGCTGCTGCCGATCGGCGGCAGGCCGAGGCGCAACGTCCCACGCTTCAGTCCGCGCAAGTCCTTGAGTTCGGCCTCCAGATCGTCCCGCTCGGCGAGGAGCCGGATTGCTCGCCGATAGACGATCTCGCCGGCCGCCGTGAGGCGGCTTTTGTGCCCGAGCCGATCGAGCAGGGGCAGGCCGAGTTCGTCCTCGAGCTGCTTGACCGCCTTGCTGACGGTGGATTGCGTGGCGAAGACCACCTTGGCGGCCTGGGAGAAGCCGCCCTGGCGGACGACCTCGACGAAGGCCCTTAGCGTTCTGAGTTCCATGTCTATTCCAAAAGCGACTTAATATAAGTCAATCAATTCATTATGTACATGCTGCATCGCGGTATATGGTTCTCTAGCGATCTTTTCCGGGGGAATCTTCCTGATGCGCGGCAATATCCTGCTCGTTCACCGACTCTTACGCCGCAGCCGGCTGCTGCAGATCGGTCTTGTCGGCGCCTTCTGGGTAGCCGGCGAGGCGATCGCCGGGATGACCCGTCTTCCGGTGCCGGGCGGCATCATCGGCATGGCATTGGCGCTGGCTGTGCTATGGGCTCGCGGTCTGGGGGTTGCGAGCCTGAAACGCGGCGCCAACTGGTTCCTGGCCGAAATGCTGCTGTTCTTCGTGCCCGCTGTTCTGGCGATCCTCGATCACCGCGAGCTCCTCGGCATCCTGGGGCTGAAGATCTTCGGCATCATCCTGATCAGCACGACCGCGGTGATGTGCGTGACCGCACTCACGGTCGATCTGTGTTACCGCTGGAACGAGCGCCATGAGCGGACAAACCTTGTGGCATGAGCCTCTCCTGCACGCGGCAGGGTGGTCGCTGGCGACCATCCTGTTCTACGTCCTGGCCAAGCGCGTCCATCGCAAATGGCCGCGCTGGTGGCTGATGCCGCTTGCGGTCGCGCCGGTCCTGCTCATCGTCGCGGCCCTCGTCCTGCACGAGTCCTATGGGGACTACATCCGGGGTACGCACTGGCTGGTGGCGCTGATGGGCCCTGCGACGGTCGCCTTCGCCGTCCCCATCTATGAGCAGCGGGCGCTGATCCGCCGCCGCTGGCCGTTGCTGCTGGTTGGCATGGTGGTCGGCAGCCTCACGGCCATCGCATCGAGCTGGGCACTCGCCTGTCTGCTGGGGATCGACGGACCGCTCCGCCTGAGCCTGCTGCCGCGTTCGATCAGCACGCCATTTGCCATGGAGGTCTCCGGCGAAATTGGCGGCATCCCCGATCTGACGGCGGTGTTCGTCGTATTCACCGGCGTCATCGGTGCGGTGATCGGAGACGTCGTGCTGGCGCGACTGCCGTTGCGCTCAAGGATAGCCAAGGGAGCCTTGTTCGGCATCGGTGCGCATGGGGCTGGAACGGCGCGGGCTCATCAGATCGGACGCGAGGAGGGAGCGGTCGCCGGTCTCGTGATGGTGCTGGTCGGATTGATGAACGTCGCCCTTGCGCCGGTGATCGTTGGACTGATGCGATAGCGGCGGCAGCAGCCATTCACTCTGCTGTCGTCGCCCGCGAAGGCGGGCGACCCAGTATTGCAGAGACGCCCGTGCTTGAGCCCAGAGGCCGCGGCGTACTGGATGCCCGCCTTCGCGGGCATGACGGTGGAGCAAAGGGCCGCATTCCTGTTGTCGTTGCGCTCGTCTCTACTGCCTTTCCTTCACGAACCTGTTGCGCAATGTCCCGATGCCGGTGATCTCGATCTCGACCACGTCGCCGTCCTTCAGGTCGGGCGAAGCGCCGTCGGTGCCCATCCAGATCACGTCGCCGGGCCATAGCGTGAAATACTTGGTGAGCTCGACGAGAAAGGGCACGACGCCGAAGATCATGTCGTTGGTGCGAAAGTGGCCGGTCTGTCCGCCGTTGACGCGGACGATGGTCTCCATCCTGTCGAGAGCCGCATCGGTCTCGATCCACGGTCCCATCGGCTTGAAGGTGTCGCAATTCTTCGCGCGCCAGAGCCCGCGGTCGGCCTTCTGCCATGTGCGCTCGCTAACATCGTTGCCGATGGTGTAGCCGAACACGCAAGCAAGCGCGTTCTGCTCGGTGAGGTGTTTCACCTTCCTGCCGATCACGACCACGAGCTCGCCTTCGTAGTGAATTCTTTCCGTCGCGGTGGCCGGGATGATCACGTCCTCGTCATGCCCGATCAGCGCGTTCTGCGCGCGATAGCCGATCTCCGGCCGGTCGGGAATATTCGGCACCTCGCCACGCTTGTCCGCGGCTTCCTTCAGATGCTTGAGGTAATTGAGGCCGACGCAATAGAAGGTGCGCGGGATCAGCGGCAGCTCGATCTTCACCTCGGAAAGTGCGTGGGTGCGCGCGGTCCGCTGCCATTCGCCGAACGGATCGCCGGCGACCGCGATGACCGTTTCGCCTTCGACGATGCCCCAGGAGGTCTGACCAGCGGCAGTGAATTTCAGCCAACGCATCCAAAGCTCCTCATTCGGCCGCAGCGCGCGGCGGGGTCTTCCAGGCTCCAGGCACGGGCCGCCGCAGTCCGAGATTCTCGCGCAAGGTCTTGCCGGTGTAATCGGCGTGAAAGAGCCCGCGGCGCTGCAATTCCGGCACCACGTGGTTGACGAAATCGGCGTAGGAGCCCGGCACGTAAGTCGCGGCGACGACGAAGCCGTCGCAGCCGCGGTTCACGAACATGTCTTCCAGCCTGTCGGCGATCTCCTTCGGTCCGCCGACGATCGCGTCCTGGGTCTGGCCGCGGCCGGAAAAGCTGATGAAGTCGCGCGTGGTCGGGTTGGTCTTGCCGGAGATCCTCAAGACGCCATCGCGGATGCCGAGCATGCCTTGCATGCCCTGCAGCTCTTCCGTGGTCAGCGGCTCATCCATGCCCTTCGCGGCGAAATCGAAATTCAGTCCCTCCGCGAGCAGCGAGAGCGCGTCGATCTCGAGCGGCAGCTTTTCGATCACCGCCATCTTGTCCTCGGCTTCCGCTTTCGTCGCGCCGCAGACCGGCGTCACCAGATTGCAGAGAAACATCTGCTCGGGATCGCGGCCGGCCTTCGCCGCTTCGTTTCGGATCGCCTCATAGCCTTGCTTGGCGCCGGCAAGGTTGCGTGCGGCCGTGAAGATCACTTCGCCCCAGCGCCCGGCAAAGCGCTGGCCGCGGCCGGAGGCGCCGGCCTGGATGACGACGGGATGCCCCTGCGGTGAGCGCGGCACTGTGAACGGGCCGCGCGATTTGAAGAACGCCCCCTCATGGTCGAGCCGCTTCACCTTGGCCGGATCGGCAAAGCGGCCGCTCGTCTTGTCGATGATCAGCGCGCCGTCGTCCCAGGAATCCCAATGGCCGAGCACCACGTCCATGAACTCGTCGGCGCGGTCGTAGCGCAGATCATGTTCGAGATGCGTTTGCCTGCCCATGTTGAGGGCCTCGCCGTCGTTCACCGAGGTGACGACGTTCCACGCGGCGCGGCCGCCGGTCATCAGGTCGAGGGTGGCAAAGCGGCGCGCCACGTCGAACGGTTCGAAATAGGTGGTCGAGCAGGTCGACGCGAGCCCGAGCTTTTCGGTCACCATGCCCATGGTGGTCAGCACGATGAGGGGATCCATTTTCACGCAGCGGATGCCGTATTCGACGGTATGGGCGTGATCGCTGCCGTAGCGGTCGGGCATGGCGAGGCGATCGTCGAAGAACGCCATGTGGAATTTGCCGGCTTCGAGAATGCGGGCGATCTCCTGGTAGTAGTCCGCCGACATCGAATCGTCGCGCGATAGGGGATGCCGCCATGAACTCGGCAGGTTGGTGCAGTTCTGCGCCTGCAGAAAGCCGACCATCGCCATTTGCCGTGTCATGCCGCCCTCCCTGTGCTCTTTTGTTTGAGCATGATCTTATTCGGAAAACCGGTCTCCACTTTTCCGGATCATGCTCCGTCACGCGAGATCGAGCTCTGCTGCGAGCTCGTAGTCGTGCGCGAGCGCGCGCAATTTGTCCCAGGTCGCGTCCTCGATCTCGATGCCGTCTCTCCTGCGCTCCTGCTCGCGCAGATATTCGATCTCGCCGGGATAGAACACGCCGCTCGATCCTTCCGAGGGCGGGGTCGATTTCAGATAGCGCGCGAAATCGGCGACTTCCGTCTTGAACTGCGCAAGCGGACGGAACGCCGCGACGTTGAACACGGCCATGAAGCAGCCGTCATTGTGCCGGCCGGTCGGCTCAACGCCGAAGCCAAGGCCGGTGAGCAGGCCGCACAGCACTTCCACCATCGCGGCGAGGCCGCTCCCCTTGTAACCCTCCGTGCCGCCGAGCGGCAGCAGCGCGCCGCCCTTGCGGTAGGCTTTGGGATCGGTGGTGTGCCGGCCCTCGGCGTCGATGATCCAGCCCTTGGGGATCTCCTCGCCGCGGGCCACCGCGAGCTGGATCTTGCCGGCCGCGACCGCCGAGGTCGCCATGTCCAGGTAGAACGGCGCCTCGAGATCCGAAGGCACCGCGATCGAGATCGGATTGGTCCCAAGCCGCGCCTCGCGCCCGCCGAAGGGAGCGACATGTTTGGGCGAACGTCCCGAATCCGCCGTGGCGAGCCCGATCATGCCTGCCTTGGCCGCCATCAAGGGATAGGCCGCGAGCCGGCCGACATGGCTTTGCCTGAACACGGTGCAGGCCGCGACATTGGCGGTCTTGGCTTTTTCGATGGTGAGCGCCATCGCCCTGGCATTGACATGAAAGCCAAAGCCCCAATTGCCGTCGATCACGGTGGTGGTCGGCGATTCCTGCACGATCGTCCATTTCGCGCCGGGCACGATGTGTCCCGCCTTGATGCGGTCGATATAGGTCGGGATCGCGATGATACCGTGTGAGTCATGGCCGGCGAGATTGGCGTTGACGCAACCGACAGCCACCGCATCGGCCTCCTCCGGCGAAGCGCCCGAGGCCTTGAGAAGCGCTGCGCCGATGCACCTCAGACGATCGGCATTCACGACCGGCATGGGATTTCCTCACTCGAACGCCCGCAAGTCGAAGCGGGTCTTCTTTCTTGATTGCGGCATGGTCTCAAAGAGATCGGCCGCTCGCAACGGATTTATGGCCGCAAAAAGCCTTGCGGGGTCATGGGTGGAATGCAGAGCCATGCTAGCGGGTCCATCACATGAGCGCCGCCAGCCGCGCAGCATTGCGGCAAGCCATCGTCCGCACGCAAGCGCAGCATGCAAACTGGATTTACGCCGTTTGCAGGGATGCTAGGTTGCGTCCAACAAGAACAAAGGGAGGCTTATGCTCATGAAACGCTGGTCGATATTTGCCGTCGCACTTCTTGCCGGCGCTGCAACTTTTCAATTCGCCGATGCGGCCTCGAGTGACGACGGCTGGATCACGCTGCTCGATTCAAGCAACAAGGGAAACTGGAGCGAGGTCGGCAAGGCCAATTGGGACATGAAGGACGGCGCAATGACCGCCGACAAGCTCGAGGGCAAGGATCTTGCCTATCTGGTCAGCCAGAATTCCTACAAGGATTTCCAGATCAGGGCCGAGTTCTGGGTCGACGAGGAAGCCAACAGCGGCATCTTCATCCGCTGCGAGGATCCCCGCAAGGTCGGCGGCAAGACGTGCTACGAGGTCAACATTTTCGACAAGCGGCCCGATCCGACCTATGGCACCGGTGCGATCGTCGACGTCGCCAAGGTCGACCCGATGCCGAAGGCCGCCGGCAAATGGAACACCTATGAAATCACCGCGCAGGGCCCGCATCTCGTCGTCGTCCTGAACGGACAGAAGACCGCCGACGTGCAGGACTCCACGCATCTCAACGCCGGACCGTTCGCGCTGCAATACGGCTCCGGCGTGGTGAAATTCCGCAAGGTCCAGATCAAGCCGCTGTAATCAACGGCTGCTGAAACATGGTCTGGAGCTGGCTCATCCTTTTCGGGGATGCGCCGTCTCGTGCCAGGCCCAGGCGGTGCGGATGACGGTCGCAAGGTCCGAATGGCGCGGCTCGAATTTGAGCACCGCGCGGGCGGCGGAAGGATCGGCAACGAGATAGGCGGGGTCGCCGGGCCGGCGCGGCTTGATGACATGCGGAACCTCGCGGCCCGTCTCGTCGGCGATTGCGGCGAGAATCTCGCGCACCGAAAAGCCTTTGCCGGTGCCGAGATTGAACACGCCGCCCTTATGCCCCTCGATGAGGAGTCGCAGCGCCGACACATGCGCCGCGGCGAGGTCGGTGACGTGGATGTAGTCGCGGATCGCGGTGCCGTCGGGCGTATCGTAATCGTCGCCGAAGATCGCGAAGTCGCCCAGATGGCCCTGCAGCGCCATCATGGCGCGCGGGATGAGGTGGGTTTCGTTATCGCGCAGTTCACCGATGCCGCCATCGGCGGCGGCACCCGAGGCGTTGAAATAGCGCAGGCAGAACGCGCCGAAGCCGTAAGCGTTGCGATAGTCGGACAGGATGCGCTCGATCGTCCATTTCGAGGCGCCATAGGGATTGATCGGCGCGCAGGAATAGCTTTCCGGCAGGGCCTTGCTGTCGGCATGGCCATAGACCGCACCGGTGGAGGAGAACACGATGCGGCCGCATCCGGCCTCGCGCATCGCCGCCAGCAGCGACAGGGTGCCTGCGACATTGTTGACGTAGTATTTCTGCGGGTCGGCGACGGATTCGCCGACCAGGCTTGCCGCCGCGAAATGCATCACCGCCGTGATGTCGGCTTGCGCGAAAACGCGCGCGAGCCGGGCCTGGTCGAGAAGATCACCTACCACGAGCTCGCCTTGGACAAAGTGGCGATGGCCGGTGGACAGATTGTCGTAGACGAGCGGACGAAAGCCCGCCGCTGCAAGCGCCCGGCAGGCATGCGAACCAATATAGCCCGCGCCGCCCGTCACCAGGATGGTCGGCCTGTCACTCAATGCTGTCATCGATATTTCCGGCCCGTGTCGGAGGGGTTTGCTCAACGGATGAAGTGCGCGCCAGAACGCCGCACGAGAGTTTACTATTCCGTTCGGACCAAGTCCAATAGCGGCCAATGGCTTGATGTCACACCGACGAACGGGTGAGTGCCATCAAAACGACCGTTTGTTGAATCGCTAGCGGATCTCCCGGACCACGCCGGGCCTGCCGAGCGCGCATTCCAGCGCCTCGCGGTCCCATTTCGCGGCGTCGGCTGCGGCTTCATAGGTGCTCTGCAGGAAATCCAGCAGCGTCTGATCGGGATCGTTTGAGGTGCGAACGGCGTCGTAGGGCAGGATGAATTCCCCGAGTGCTTCGCTGAAGAAGGCCGCGTCGGGCTTGACCTTGACCGAACGAAACCCCGGCGGCTCGGGATAGGCATAGGAATAGAACGCGGGGTAATCGATCGCGCCGCCGCCGGGCCAGAAGCCGGCGCTGCTCACCTCATGCGAATAGGCTTCGCAGGCGACCTCGTCGGAAAGATGCGGCACGCCGCCGGGATGGTGCGGCGCGCGGCGGCCGGAGAAACGCGTGACCGCAAGATCGAAGCTGCCCCAGAAGAAATGCACCGGGCTCGCCTTGCCGAGGAAGCCGGTGCGGAACTGCTTGAACACCCGATCGGCGTCGACGAGAATCTGGAAAAAGCGCCGCACGGCGTCGGCGTCATAGGACGCGTGACCCGTGTCCTGTGAAAAACGGATGGGGTCCGGCAACTCATTGGGCATCTCGTCGATCGCGACGTCAATGCCGAGCTCGGCGAGTGCAGCACACGTCGCGGCGTAGAAGCTCGCAACGGAATGGCCGGCAAGCGCGATCTGGCGCGTGCCGCCGTCGCTGGTCGAAATCCGCAAGCCATGATCGATGAAGTCGAATTCGATCTCGAACGCACGCGTGCCGTCTGGAATGGGCGAGGTGGTGAGCCCTCGGGCGGTCACATAGAGCGTCACATGCCAGGAATGGTTCAGCCAGGGCGCGCGCGAGAGCCTGATCTTGCCGACCACCTGGGTGAACAGATGCAATGTCGCGCAAGTCTCCCGCCACGCCGCGGTCGGCAGTTCCGGCCACGCCGTTTGCGTGAGTTTGCTCATGCGCCACCGTCAGCGGAGTTCGCTCGGATAGGGCAAAGGGCTGCGCTATTTGGATTTGGACGGCTTCTTGCCGAAAGCGTCTTCGACTTCGTCCTTCTTGATACGGGCATCGGGGTTACCCGGCTCATTGAGGTTCTGCTCTTCGGTCTCGTCGCCCATCATGCCGGGATGGGATACCGCGGACTTGTCTTTGGGAGCCTTGGGATTCGACTTCGTCATGACAGATCTCCAGGCGCGACGCTGCGCCTCATGCAATCCAGGTCAGTGTAGTCCGGTTCCCGGTCGCCACCAGCCTTTCCTCCGAAGCGGCCCTATCACGAACGCGTGCATTCGGCGCAGCGAAGCCGGCCACGCGTGGCGCGGAAGAGACTGCGACAATACCAGCGGCGCGCCACCGCCTCCAGCGGCTTGCTGACAAGCTGCGCCATCAACAGAATTTCAACCATGATCATGTCCTTCGCTGATGCAAAACGACGTGGGGCGGCCTGCGCAACTCGCAATGCCGCCCCAAAACGCATCAGCCATGCAGTTTCTTCGCAGTCTCGGCGATCACGCGCCCTTGATAGCGCGCGCCCGCAAGCTCGTTGGCGCTGG
>CAYVVB010000537.1:0-13136 GCA_964454955.1 uncultured Bradyrhizobium sp.
AACACCGCACGCTATCGCGCAACCGATGCGACCGTGTTCACTGCGATCGAAGGCAAGGGACGCTCGCGGATCGGCGAGCACACGTTTGAATGGGGCCCACGCGACCTCTTTGTCGTGCCGAGCTGGCACTGGGTGACCCACGAAGCCGACGAGGACGCGGTGCTGTTTTCCTTTTCCGATCGCCCGGTGCAGCAGAAGCTCGACTTGTTCCGGGAAGATCGCGGGAACGCGTAGGTGTCATTGCGAGGAGCGAAGCGACGAAGCAATCCAGAACCGCGCACTTGATCTGGATTGCTTCGCTTCGCTCGCAATGACGGCATAACTCACCGCCAGTGCAACAGCCGCGTCTCCAGCCAGCCGATCAGTTTCCCGACCGCCAGCCCGAACACCGACAGGATCACGACCCCGGCCAGCAATTGATCGGTCTGCATGAGATTGCCGGCCTGCAGCACGAAAGCGCCGATGCCGTAGTCGGCGCCGATCATTTCCGCGCTCACCACCAGGAGCAGCGCGATGGACGCGGTGATGCGGAAGCCCGCGAGAATGGACGGCAGTGCGCCTGGCCAGACCACCCTCCGCACGATGGTTGCGAACGGCACGTTGAAACTCTGGGCCATCCGGATCAGGTTACGCGGCACCGCATCGACGCCGCTATAGACCGAGATTGCGGTGGAGAAGAACACGCCGAGCGCAATGGTTGCGATCTTGGGCTCCTCGCCGATCCCGAGCCAGAGGATCAGCAGCGGCAACAGCGCGATCTTCGGAATCGGAAACAGCGCCGAGATGAAGGTGATGCCGACGCTGCGGGCGAGTGTCGACAGGCCGATCGCGAAGCCAACCGCGACGCCGGCGGCGGTGCCGAGCATCCAGCCGACGCCGATCCGCATCAATGAAGAGGACAGATGGTGCCAGAGCGCACCCGACAGCGCGAGCTGATAAATGGCGCGGCCAATCGCAAACGGCGTCGGCAGGAACAGCGGATTGACCCAGCCGGCGCTGCCGGCAAGCTGCCAGATCGCGACCACGACGGCGAGTGCGACCCAGCCGCCATGGCGGCTCGTGCCCGGCACGAAGCCGGCGCCGCGAAATTCGACCGGCCGCGTTTCGGCCTTCGAATCGGCTTGCTCCGGCTGCCCGGTGGCGCGTTCAAGCATCCTGAACCTCGCGTTCGGCGTCGATCGCCTCGCCCCGGATCAGCGACCACAGATCGGTCTGTAGCGCGAGCAGCCTGCCGCGGGCATCGACGCTGCCGCGCTCGCCGCGCGTCATCGGAATGCTGACCACCTCCCGCACCCGCCCCGGGCGGCGCGACAGCACCACGATGCGGTCGGCGAGCCGCACAGCCTCTTCCAGATTATGCGTGACATAGACGGCCCCCATCGCGCCGTCCGCGAGCAGGCGGATGAAATCCTCCATCAAGAGCTCGCGGGTCTGCGAATCCAGCGCCGACAGCGGCTCGTCCATCAGGAGGATCGCCGGCCGCACCGCAAGCGCCCGCGCGATGCCGACGCGCTGGCGCATGCCGCCCGACAGTTGCTTCGGATAGGCGGCGCCGAAATCGACAAGCCCGGTGCGGCGCAACGCGTCGTCGACCAGCGCGCGCCGCTCAGTGCTCGAAAGCGCCGCATGCAGCAGCGGAAACTCCACGTTTGCTTCCACCGTGCACCACGGCAGGAGCGCAAAATCCTGGAACACGAAGGTCAGCGGATTGAGGCTGTCGGCAGGAGCCGCGCCGCAGAGTTCGGCACCACCCGCGATCGGCTGCAACAGGCCGCCGAGAATCGACAAGAGCGTGCTCTTGCCGCAGCCGGACGGACCCACGATCGCCACGACTTCGCCGGCGCCAACCGTGAACGACACGTCGTCGAGGACGTCGAGTGCGCCGAAGCGGTGAGAGATATGGTCGACGATCAGGTCCATCAGGTGGCACTCTCTCGATCCGTCATGCTGAGGCGCGAGCAGAGCGCGCCTTGAAGCATGAGCGGCCCCAGCGCGGGCCGTCGTCCTTCGAGACGGCCGCTTCGCGGCCTCCTCAGGATGACGGGGATATTGCGCTCGCGCGGCAGCATATCCGTCAATCCGGCTTCACGAAATCCCTGGCGATGATCGCTTCCGCATCAAAGCCCTTGTCGACGAAGCCCTGCGCCTGCAGCCATTTGATCTGGTTGTCGACGTTCTTGACGTCGAGTTTGCCGTCCGGATCGATATAGGCGCAATTGCCGACCACCTGCTCCAGCGGCAGGTTGGTGTATCTGGCGATGATCTCGAGCAGCGGCCTGGTCTGCTCGTTGACCGGCGCGGCACCGTCCTTCATCGCGGACAGGATGACATCGTGATATTCGCGATCGGCACGATCGAGCGCCGCCAGCAGCTTCGTAACCAGCGCCTTGCTGGCCAGCGTCCTCGGCGAAGCGAACACCGCCCCTAACTGCCACGGCGTCTCGTCACCCACCCAGCCCAACAGACTGGCGCCGCCATCATCCATCAGCTTGCGCGCGGTGGAGACCGGCAGCAATGCCGCATCGACGGTCTCGCCCTTCAGCGCGGCCGCCGCGTTCGACAGCGATTGCAGTGGAACGATCTTCACGTCCGAAAGCTTGAAGCCGTATTTGTCGGCGAGCAGGCCGAGCGAATAGTGGAAGCTGGAGCCGACCTGCGTCACCGCCACACGTTTGCCGGCGAGATCCTTCGGCGTTTTCAATCCGGCCGCATAGGCGTTGTTGCTGGCGAAATAGCCGATCAGGGGATAGCCGGCTTTTTCGCGGCTCATGCCGCCGATCACTTTCAGTGTGCCCTTGCCCGCGAGGTTGTAGAGCCCCGCGGTGAAAGCGGTGATGCCGAAATCGACATCGCCCGATGTGGTGGCCACCGCGATCGGCTGCGCCGCATCGAAGAATTTGAGATCGACGTTCAACCCGGCGTCGCGGAAATAGCCCTTGTCCTGCGCGATGAACACGGGTGCGGACGATGACAGCCGCAACACGCCGAGACTCGCTTTCAGCGCATCTTCAGCCCGTGCGCCGCCGCTCGCCAGCACCAGAAGACCCAGAAGCGCCGCGCGCGCAAATCCCCTCATCCAATATCCTCCGTCCAATTCTAAAGCCGCGCGGGCACGGCCTGATCGCGCCCGATGAAAGCGCCCTCGCGCTTGAGCGCCTGCTGCAGCTTCTCGGCCGCGATCCCGCGCGGCGTCACATTGCCCGCAAGCGCAAGATTCGCAGCCAGGCCCGCCGCCTCCCCCATCGCAAAACAGGCGCCGGACACGCGGGCGGCGGACTGCCCCTCATGGGTCATCGAGGCGCAGCGCCCGGCAACCAGAAGATTGTCGATGCGCTCAGGCAGCAGCATGCGATAGGGCAATTCGTTGAAGCCGCGCGACTCGGGGATGTCAGGAAATTTGAAAATCACGTCGCCCGGAGCATGGACCTCCATCGGCCAGCCGTTGACGCCGATGGAATCCTCGAACGAGGCGCAGGTGAGCACGTCCTCGCCCGTGAGCTGATAGCCGCCCTTGACCCGGCGCGTTTCGCGGATGCCGAGTTGCGGCGGCAGATCGATCATGTAGGAGTTTTCGAATCCCGGCAGGGTGCGCAGGAATTCGAATGCCGCCAGCGCCTGGCGGCGGCCGTCGATCTCGCCGCGGGTGAGGTCGTCTGGGTCGATGCCGTTGATCGCGCTGCCGTCCTGGCGCGCGAGCTGCGTGAAATTCACCCGCCATTCGATTGCACGGCGTTGCGGGCGCACGATCGCGCCCTTGCGCGGGAATTTGTGCGTGCCCTTGGCGACGGCGGCTTCCATCGCTTGCGGAATGGTGCGCCAGGCTTCGCCCGCCTTGTCCGGATCGATGCCGTTGAGGCGGAACATCATCGAGGGGTAGAGCATGTGCCCCTCGTTGTCGCCGAGCTCGAACGGCGCGCCGGCCCACGCGGCCAGATCGCCGTCACCCGAGCAGTCGATGAAGATATTCGCAACGACCGCCTGCCGGCCGGCCTTGGTTTCGACCATCAGCGCACGGATGCGCTGCGCGTCAAGCATCACGACGCCTGCGCCGAGGGCGTGGAAAAGAACATCCACCTTGTGGGCAGCGAAGAGGTCGTCGGCTGCGATCTTGTAGGCGGCGGTGTCGTAGGCCTGGGCCAGGATCTTGCCGAGCACCAGATGCGGTGTGTTCAGCCCGCCGAGGCGGTCGATGCGCGCGAGCAGTTCGGAAGCGACGCCCTGCACCACACGATGCATCTGGCCATGCACATTGGCATGCAGCCCGCAGAAATTGGTGACGCCGGCCGCCGTGCCCATGCCACCCAGAAAGCCGTAGCGCTCGATGAGCAGCGTCCGCCGCCCGGCCCGCGCGGCCGCCACCGCCGCCGCAATCCCCGCCGGGCCGCCGCCGAGGACGACGACTTCATACTCGCCATAGACCTGTAACTGACGGGCGGGTTCTTCGATGGTCTGGATCGGCAATTTCGGTTCCGGAGCTGGTCGGTTGGCGTCTACCCAGGGCGGGTGACAGCTATCTCGCCAAAGCAGCCGTCGATGTAAAGGCCGCACTCGCACAAAGCCGACGAGCCCGGTAGAAAGGCCGTGAACCCTCGGACGGGACATACCATGCGGATATGCATTTTCGGCGCGGGCGCGGTCGGCAGCCATTTTGCGGTGCGGCTTGCGCTTGCCGGACATGACGTCGCCTGCGTCATGCGCGGGCCGCATCTTCACGCGGTGAAGGCCGGAGGGCTCGCGCTTCGCGTCGGCGACGTCGAGCTCCGGGCGAATGTCCAGGCGTCAGACGATCCGGACGCGCTCGGGCGCCAGGACCTCGTCATCAGCACGCTGAAGGCAACCGCGGTGAAGAGCCTTGCGGAGGGGCTGCCGCCCTTGCTCGGTGACGACACGCCGGTCGTGTTCGCCCAGAACGGAATTCCCTGGTGGTACGATCTTGGCCTGCCCGCCGATCATCCGCCGCCGCCCGATCTCTCCTTTCTCGATCCAGGCGGACAGCTGCGCGCGGCCATCCCGAAACAGCGGATCATCGGTGGCGTGATCTTTTCCTCCAACGAGGTGATCGTACCGGGCGTCGTCGAAAATCTGTCGCCCGACCGCAACAGGCTTCTGCTCGGCGAATGCGACGACGCGTCAAGCGAGCGCATCGCGGAACTGCGCCTGATGTTCGAGGACGCCGCGATCGAATCGCCGCCGGTGGCGCAGATCAGGGAGGCGATCTGGTCGAAACTCCTGACCAACATGTCGCTCTCCGTGCTGTGCCTCCTGACCGGACAGACCGCAAGGGCCGTGCGCGACGATCCGGTCATGCAGGAGGTGATCCCGCGCCTGCTCGAGGAAGCAAATTACGTCGCCCAGAGCTACATCCCCGAGGTCAAGCGCGTGACGCGCGGCGCACCGGCCCCCAATCACAAGCCGTCGATCCTGCAGGATTACGAGCTCGGCCGCCCGATGGAGATCGACGCCCTAGTGCGGGCGCCCGCCGCTTTTGCACGAGCGGCCGACCTCTCGACGCCGATGCTCGACTTGATCGCTGCGCTCGCGATCCAGAGAGCCCGCGACAAGGGGCTGTATCAGGCCTGATCCGACTGGTGCTGCGGCCTCATGGTTCGAGACGGCGCTCGGCGCCTCCTCACCATGAGGGTTTTGAGTGTGCATCCAGCATAAAGACCTCGTCCTGAGGAGCGGCCGCTAGGCCGCGTCTCGAAGGATGGGCCAGGAACGCATGGCACGAATCCGCGATCACAGCCCCTGCAATCCAAGCCGGCCGAACAGCTTGCGGTCGGCCGCGTCTTCCGGGTTGCCTGTCGTGAGCAGGGTATCGCCGACGAAGATCGAATTGGCGCCGGCAAAGAAGCAGAGCGCCTGCATCTCGTCGCTCATCGCCGTGCGCCCCGCCGCGATCCGCACATAGGAGGTCGGCATCATGATGCGCGCCAGCGCGATGATCCGGACGAACTCGATCGGGCCGACCGAGGCCGCCTCCGCAAGAGGCGTGCCGGGAATCGGAATCAGCTTGTTGATCGGCACGCTCTCGGGCGGCGTGGCGAGATTGGCTAATGTCACCAGCATGTCGACGCGATCGGCTTCGGTCTCGCCCATGCCGAGAATGCCGCCGCAGCACACTTTCATGCCGGACTGCCGGACATTCTCCAGCGTCTCCAAACGTTCCGCATAGCTGCGCGTCGAGACCACGTTTGGATAATATTGTTCCGACGTATCGACGTTGTGATTGTAATAATCGAGCCCGGCCTGCGCGAGGCGGTCGGACTGCTCGCGGTCCAGCATGCCCAGCGTCATGCAGGTTTCGAGCCCGAGCGCCTTCACCGCGCCGATGATCTCCACCACACCATCCATGTCGCGCGGCTTCGGGCTGCGCCAGGCCGCGCCCATGCAATAGCGCGTCGCGCCGCTCTCCTTGGCCTTGCGGGCCTCAGCGACGATGGTTTCGACATTCATCAGTTTCGAGGCCGCAAGCCCGGTCTCATGATGCGAGGACTGGCTGCAGTAGCCGCAATCCTCAGGGCAGCCGCCGGTCTTGATATTGAGCAGCCTGCTCAATTGCACGCGGTTGGGATCGAAATGCTCCCGGTGCACGGACTGGGCCTTGAACAGAAGATCGTTGAACGGCAGCCGGTAAAGCGTGAGAGCCGCCTCGCTCGTCCATTCCGGCGTCTCGGTCGATGGCGCCGACAAAGCCGCTTCGTCCCGCACGTCTAGCATTCGCTGTCCTCCTGGAACTCGAGAGGCCGCCTTATGGCATCCCGGCCGCCGCCTGACCAGCAGGCCAGGTGGATTAGGCAAGAGTTGATGGCAGCGTCAACCGACCTTTGCGGCGATGCTCCCGACCCATGCCACAAAGGCGTCGAGCATGTCGTCCATCACCGCGGCGTCGCTCGTCCCCGAACGCGCCAGCGCATGGAAGGAATGATCGGCACCTTCGGCGAGATGGAGCGTGGCGCGAGACCCCAGCCCATCCACCACGCGTCTCAGCAGGTCGAGCTCCGCGAGCTTGTCGCGCGTGCCCTGCAGAAACAGCATGGGAGTATGAACATCGGCAAGATGCGCCGCCCGATCGAGCGAAGGCTTGCCCGCAGGGTGCAGCGGGAAGCCGAAAAACGCCAAACCGGCCACGCCGGCAAGCGCGCTTTTTGCCTGGGCCTGGGAGGTCATGCGCCCGCCAAAGGACTTGCCGCCGGCGATCAGCGGCAGGTCGGGGCAGGCGCGCGCGGCCTGCTCAACGGCGGCCCGCACGGTCGCCTGCGCGAGTGCGGGCGGATCGGGCCTCTTGCTGCCCTTTTCCATGTAGGGAAACTGATAACGCAGCGTCGCGATGTGGCGGTTCGCGAGGCCCGCGGCAACCGCCTCCATGAAAGCGTGGGTCATGCCGGCGCCCGCGCCATGGGCAAACACGAAGCAGGCGCGCGCAACTGCAGGCCGCGTCAGCAGCGCGGAGACGGACGCCGACTTGCCGACGCCGATCGTGAGCTGTTCGATCATGCCAGCCCGGAGTCCATATCAGGGCGGCGGAGCGCCCCAACCGTCAGATGTCGACCGCGCCCAGGAGCAGACTGATCTGGCCCTCCCCCCACAGCGGCAGCAGCAGCCTTGAACAATGCCGGCCAGAGGTTTCGGTGAGGCGAAGGAAGGTCGGCTCGGCCGCCTCCACCGTGGCGCTGCTTTGGGCACGCAAATAGCCGAACGGTGCATCCGCCGAGATCTCGTCGATGAACTTCCCGAGGGCTGCCGCGCCCTGCAAGGCCTGGTCGAGATATTCGAAGCGGAAGCGCTCCGGCGAGTTGAAGACCTGCAACAGGAAGGGCTTTGCCGGCAGGTTGGACAATGCAGGCAAGGCGAGATCGTCGGAAAACGGCATGCCGTTTTCCGATCGCCTCAGGCCCTGCCAGAGAGACAGGACGGCCTGCAGCCTGGCATCGAGCGGATCGGGGAGCGGGAAAGGATTCCGACAGGGCATGATTGAACTTCGCAGTTTGAGGGACGGACGCAGCATCTGCTTTTTGCGCAACCTTCGAAACGCAATTTGAACCTAGAGTCGCTGGAGAGCCTTATTTTGATCTTCGTCAAAGGTTGGCCGGCAGGCGCTTGCAATGTGTCAACTTCGGGGCCGCAGTTCAGCGGCAATAGAGGTAGACGACGGCATGGCCACCTTGCAAGTTCACGAACGGGCGCCCGTGATCACAAAGCCCGGCTTCCTCTGGGGCGTCTCGACCTCGAGCTTCCAGGTCGAGGGCGCCGCGCATATCGACGGCCGCGGCGACAGCATCTGGGATACCTATTGCCGGCAACGGGACCGCATCAAGAATGGCGACACCGGTGAGATCGCCTGCGATCAATATCACCGCTACGCCGACGACGTTGCGCTGATGCGCGAATTGGGCGTCGGCGCCTACCGCTTTTCAATCTCATGGCCACGCATTCTGCCGAGGGGGCGCGGCAGCCCGAACGAGTTGGGGCTTGCCTTTTATGACAGGCTGATCGACGCGTTGCTGGCCGCCGGCATCGAGCCGTGGGTCTGCCTTTATCATTGGGACCTGCCGCAGGCGATCCAGGACCTCGGCGGCTGGCAGAACCGGGACATCGCCGGATGGTTCGCCGATTATGCGGCGCTCGTCGCCCGCCGCTATGGCGATCGGGTCAAGCGATTTGCCACCTTCAACGAGCCATGCGTGTTCACGCTGTTCGGATACGGGCTGGGCTGGAATGCACCCGGGATTGCCGACAAGGCTGCCCTGCACAGGGCCATCCACCACGTCAATCTGAGTCACGGCGCCGCCGTCGACGTGCTGCGGGCCGATGTGCAACACGCCTCGCTCGGCGCCATCCACAATCGCCAAGCGTGCTTTCCCTGCACGGCAGCTCCCGAGGACGCTGCCGCGGCTCAACGCTTCGCTGAATACTGGAACGATGCGTTTCCCTATCCGCAGCACTTCGCGCACTATCCTCCGCACCTTGCGGATGCCATCGAGCCCTACCAGAAGCCTGGCGACATGGCGCAGATCGCACGGCCGGTGGACTGGTTCGGGCTGAACCATTATTCGCCGCACTACATCAAGGCCGACCCGAATATTCTCGGCGCCAGCTTTGGCGCGCCGCCTGAGGACGTGCCGCGGACGACGATCGGCTGGCCGATCGTGCCCGCTGCCTTCCGCGACACCTTGCTGGATATCCACGACCGCTTCGGCTTGCCGATCTACGTGCTCGAGAATGGAACTGCCTCCGACGACAAGCTCGACGGCGCGGGCCGCGTCGACGATCCCGGCCGGATCGCCTATCTGCAGGCCTACACCGGCGCGATGGGCGAGGCGATCGCGGCGGGAGCAGATGTGCGTGGCTATTTTGTGTGGTCCTTGCTCGACAATTTCGAATGGGCATCCGGTTACTCGCAACGTTTCGGCCTCGTCTACGTTGACTTCGCCACACAGAGGCGCATTCCCAAAGCATCCGCACGGTGGTATGCCGACCTCATCGCAGCAAGACGAAGTTCGCCGGTTCCCGCAGTGAGCGCGAATCCGCAAAACGTGACAGCGGCGGAAGGATGATTGGCAGCCGGACGGCGACAAGCGATCGAGTTGTTCTTGCTGACATTGGCGGCACCAATGCGCGCTTTGCGCTGATGGAGCACGGCAACATCGGGCCCGTCGAGCACTTGAGGGTCGCCGATTTTCCCGCCGCGACCGACGCGATCACCGCATTTCTGGCCGGTCACGCTGCCGGTGGACCGCCGGCGGCAGCCGTCCTCGGCGTCGCCGGGCTGGTCGAGAACAACCGGTGCGTCATCACCAACAGCGGATGGGTGATTGATGGCGCCGAACTCACGAAGATGTTCGGCTTTGCGACTGTTCGTGTGCTCAACGATTTCGAGGCCCTTGGCTGGGCGCTCCCTGCCCTTCAGCCGGCCGATCTTTTCCCGCTTGGCGAGCAGCCGGCGGCCGCGGGCCAACCGATGCTCGTGTTCGGGCCCGGGACAGGCCTTGGTGCGGCGTGCTTCGTCCCGACAGACGCACAGCCCGTCGTCGTCATCACTGAAGCGGGGCACGCCACCTTGCCGGCGACTTCGGAGCGTGAAGAAAAGGTCATCGCCCGTCTGCGGGCGCGGTTCGGACACGCTTCGATCGAACGGGCGCTGTCCGGGTCCGGCCTTGAGAATCTCTATGAGGCGCTGGCGGTGGTCGATGGCGTAACGCCGCCCCCGCGCGATGCGGCCGCGATCACCCAAGCCGCGCTGGACGGCAGTTGTGACGTCAGCCGCGCCGCGCTCGAGATGTTCTGCGCCTTTCTCGGCAGTGTCGCCGGAAATCTTGCGTTGACATTCTGCGCGCGCGGCGGGGTCTATATTGCCGGCGGCATCGTGCCTCGCTTCGCGGACCGTCTGGCGGAAACGGCGTTTCGCCGGCAATTCGAGAGTAAGGGACGCTACGTGTCCTATCTCCGGAATATCCCGACCAGTATCGTCGTGGCACCCGACATCAGCTTCCTCGGGCTCAAGGCCTTCTTCGAGCTGAGCCTGTCGGCAAGCGGCGCATCCGTGGTCCAGGACCGATGACCGATATCGTGACAATTACGCTCAATCCGGCGGTCGACGTGTCGACCTCGGTTGAACGGATTGTCCCTGTCGCCAAACTCCGCGGCATCTCGCAGCGCCGCGATCCCGGCGGGGGCGGCATCAACGTGGCGCGGGTGGTCAGGCGTCTCGGCGGCCGCGCCAGTGCGCTCTATCCCGTTGGCGGCGTGACGGGAGACTTGCTGCGCAAGCTGCTCGACAGGGAAGGGGTTCCGAGCCGGACCTTTCCGATCATTCAGGAAACGCGCGAAGATTTCTTCGTCAGCGAGACCAGCACCGGTCAACCCTACCGCTTCATTTTGCCCGGTCCGCAGCTCACTGAAGGCGAGTGGCAGGAGTGCCTCGCTTTGCTTGCGAACGTAGAGCCGTTTCCCCGCTTTGTGGTCGCGAGCGGAAGCCTGCCCGGCGGGGTGCCCGACGATTTCTACGCAAGAGTGGCAAGAATCGCGAAGCAGCGCGGCGCCCGGATGATTCTGGACACGTCGGGGCCGGCGCTGGTGGCCGCCGTCACCGAGGGCGTCGATCTGATCAAGCCGAATTTGCGGGAAATGCGCGAACTCGCGGGCCATGAGCCATCCGACGCCATCGAGTGGGAGACCACCGCCAAGGCGCTGGTGCACAGCGGCAAGGCCGCGGTGGTAGCGCTGACCATGGGTCATCTCGGCGCGGTGCTGGTCACCAGGGAGCGGATCCTGCGGGCACACCCGCTTGCGATCAAGCCGGTCAGCGCGGTCGGAGCCGGCGACAGCTTTCTCGGAGCGCTGATCTGGCGTCGGGCGTCGGGCGCCGATCTCGAAGAGTCCTTCCGCCAGGCCGTCGCGGCCGGCGCCGCGGCGCTCTTGAATCAGGGCACCGAACTCTGCCTGCCCAACGACGTCAAACGGCTCGCCGAACAGGTGATCCTTACAGCGGGCTGACCGGCTGAACGGGCAGAACTACCGGCTGGCCGGCCGGCGGCGTCACATGATTGAGCTTATCGAGCGACAGCAGCAGACCTCCGACCCTTTCGAGGGAGGACACCCAATCCGCTATGCGGCTGTAATTGTCCACGAGCCAGTTGAACGAGCCCTGGACCAGCGTGAAGGCCGCAGCCGCCTGCGTGAGTTCGCCCAGCGTCATGGCGCCGGCGAGGAATTTGGGCGCGCACAGCACGAGCCCGATGACCGGCGCGAGCAGCGAGTTCGCCTGCGACACCAGCGTGGTACGCATGAGCTGCCAGCACAGCCGGCGCCACTGCTCCATGGTGCTTTTCAGAGCTTGCCAGAGATTACTCCTGACCTCCGGCTCCCGCGTTTTCGGAGTGACGCCCTCGCCGATGTCCCGGAGCAGATGGGCCGCCGAGATCAATTCCGCCTCGGTCTGGTTCTTGATCTGAACGATCCTGGTCAGCGGCGAGCCTACCAGGATCATCGCGATCGTCACGACTCCCGAATAGACCGCGACACTGATCACGAGATAGCCCGGAATCCATAGTGGATAGCCGAGGAGAGAAAACGTGACGTCGCCGCCGACGCTCCACAGCACCTGAATGAAGATCATGGCGGTCAGCAGCGACGACACCAGCCCGAGCGCGAAATCGATCGGTGCATCGGTGGCGATTCTGACGTCCTCGGCGATGCGGTATTCGGGAATCTGCTGCTCGCTCTGGACCGCCGCCAGGCGGGCGTAACGGTCATTGTCGGCCCAATAGTCGATCACCTTGGTGGTCAGCCATTCCCGCCATTTTCGCTGCACGGTCATGCGTCCCCAGACCGAGCCGACGGCAAGCACGACGCTGACGCCGCACAGGGGCAGCAGCAGCCACGCCTGGCTTCTGAGCCGACCAGGGTCGCGGCTCTCCAGGGCGTCGAAGAAGTCGCGGTTCCAGTAGTTGAACCGGAATTGGACGTAGAGTTGCAGGACCACCACGGCAACCAGGGAGGCGCTGAGCAGCCAGAATGGCCAAGCCCGCCCTCTTCGCCAAAAGCCGGACGCGCTCTCCCAAAATCGCGACCACTCTTGATGAGGGTCGTCTTCCCTGTTCTCGGCCATGATCACATTTTACAGCTAGCGTCGCATCATCGCCGCGCCCTTGATCTTTCGCAAAGCAGCCATTGGCCCAGCAGCCAAAGTGTCCACAACCGGGGCGCCACAGCGGCGCGCCCGTCGCTGCAGCGCGGGAGAAAACATGATGAATGCGCCTGCTTACGTTCGGTGGTTCCAGGACATCCGGCTTGAAGACGTTCCGCTGGTCGGAGGCAAGACGGCTTCGCTGGGCGAGCTCTACTCCGCGCTTTCGCCTGAAGGCGTCAAGGTGCCCAATGGCTTTGCCCTGACCGCGACAGCCTATCGCGACGCGCTGACGCAAGCCGGCGCCTGGGACAAGCTCCGCACCCTGCTTGCCGGGCTCGACAAGCGGCGCATCTCCGATCTCGCCAGGCGCGCCGCCGCGGCGCGCGCCATCGTCTATGCCGCAACCGACCGTGACGAGCTGCGTCGCGAGGTCGAGCAGGCCTACCGGCAGCTCGAACAGGAATACGGCGCCAATGTCGCGGTCGCCGTCCGCAGCTCGGCGACC
>CAYVVB010000538.1:0-19041 GCA_964454955.1 uncultured Bradyrhizobium sp.
CTCGAGGTGATCGCGGATATCCTGCAGCTTGGGCCAGATCTGGTTGGTGACGTCGGGCGCCTGCACGCCGTCATTGACGTCGGAGCGCACGGTGATCGCCATGTCGCGGTTACGACGCCACAGGATCGGCTCCTCGTGGGAATATTCGATTTTCGCGATCTGCTGCAATGGCACGGGGATGCCGTTCTTGGAGGTGATGGTGAGATCGCCGACATGCGCCAGGTCGAGCCGTTCCGACGGGATTGCACGGGCGACCACGCCGACCTTCTCGATGCCGTCGCGCACGGTCGTGACCTGCACGCCCGAGAGCAGCATGGCCAGCGATTGCGACACGTCCTGCGGAGTCAGCCCGAGTGCGCGGGCGCGATCCTGGTCGACCACCAGCTTCAGGTAGGGCGACTGCTCGTTCCAGTCGAGCTGTGGGTCCACGACGTTGGGATTTTGCTTCATGATGTCACGGACCTGGTAGGCGATCTCGCGCACCTTTTTGGTGTCCGGGCCGATCACGCGGAACTGCACGGGGAATCCGACGGGTGGGCCGAAGTTGAAGCGGTCGACGCGGACGCGCGCTTCGGTGAGCATGCCGTCAGCCACCGCGTTCTCGATCTTCGCCTTGATGCGCTCGCGCGCCTCGACGTCCCTGGCGACGATCACGATCTCCGCAAACGCCTCGTTCGGCAGCTGCGGGTTCAGCCCGAGCCAGAAGCGCGGCGAGCCCTGGCCGACATAGGAGGTGTAGGTGGAAATGTCCTTGTCGCCCTTGAGCAGGGTTTCAGCCTCTTTCACCGCCTTGTCGGTCACGTTGAAGGCGGTGCCTTCCGGCAGACGGAGCTGCAGGAACAGCTCGGGCCGCTCGGAGAGCGGGAAGAACTGCTGCTGGACATGGCCAAAAGCGACGATTGCGGCTGCGAAGATGCCAACGGTTGCAGCCACCGTGGTGATGCGATGATCAACGCACCACTGGATCACGGCGCGAAGGCCGCGGTAGATGCGCGTCTCGTAGATTGCGTGCGGGTTGTGATCGTGATGGACCTTGATGTCCGGCAGCAGCTTTACGCCGATATAGGGCGTGAAGATCACCGCGACGAACCATGAGGCGACCAGCGAGATCGCGACGATCCAGAAAATGCCGCCGGCATATTCGCCGACCGCCGAATTGGCAAAGCCGATGGGCAGGAAGCCGGCTGCAGTCACCAGCGTCCCGGTGAGCATCGGAAAGGCGGTGGACTCCCAGGCAAAGGACGCGGCCCTGATGCGGTCCCAGCCCTGCTCCATCTTCACTACCATCATCTCGACTGCGATGATGGCGTCGTCAACGAGCAGGCCCAGCGCGATGATCAGCGCACCCAGCGTGATGCGATGCAGGTCGAGCGACATGGCGTTCATCACGATGAACACGATCGCAAGCACGAGCGGCACCGACAGCGCCACCACGATGCCGGTGCGCCAGCCGAGCGCGAGGAAGGAGACGAACAGCACGATCGCGAGCGCCTCGATGAAGGAGTGCACGAACTCGCCCACCGCGCTCTCGACCACCTTCGGCTGGTCGGCGATCTGATCGACATTGATACCTTGCGGCACCGCCTTCATGAAATCGGCGGTCGCGGCATTCACGTCCTTGCCCAGTTCCAGGATGTTGGCGCCTTTGGCGGTGACGACGCCGATGCCGATCGCAGGCTTGCCTTCCTGACGCACCACAAAGCTCGGCGGATCGACAAAGCCGTGGGTGACGGTTGCGATGTCGCCTAGGCGAAACACGCGCCCGTTGCTCTCGACCGGCGTCTCCGCCACTGCCTTGGCGCCGTCGAGCGCGCCGGTGACGCGCAGCGGCACGCGCTGCGAAGAGGTCTCGACCGTGCCGGCCGGCACGACATTGTTCTGCTTGGCAAGCGAGTCGAACAGCGCCTGTGGCGTGATGCCGAGCGTCGCGAGCTTGGCATGTGAAAACTCGACATAGATGCGCTCGTCCTGATTGCCGTACATGTCGACTTTGGTGACGCCATTGACCTTGAGAAGCCGCTGACGGAAGGCCTCGGCAACCGTCTTCAGCTGCTTGTAGTCGGCACCATCGCCGGTCAACATGAACAGGATGGAGTCGACGTCCGAGAACTCGTCGTTGACGACGGGGCCGAGAATGCCGGACGGCAGCTCGCCCTGTACGTCGACCAGCTTCTTGCGCAAGAGATAGAAGAGATAAGGTACTTCCTTCGGTGGCGTGGAATCGCGGAAGGTGACCTGCATCGCCGTGAAGCCGGGCTTCGAATAGGTCTGCACCTTCTCGAAATAGGGCAGCTCCTGCAGCTTCTTCTCGATGGGGTCGGCAACCTGCGTCTGGATTTCCTCGGCGGTCGCCCCGGGCCACATCACGGAGACGTTGACGACCTTCACCGTGAAATACGGATCCTCCGCCCTGCCGAGCCGCTGATAGGAAAACAGGCCGGCCACGCCCAGCGCCACCATCAGGAAGAGCACCAGCGCGGGATGGCTGACGGCCCAGGCGGAAAGATTGAAACGCTTCATCGGAACCCTCCAGTTCAACGACTTCGGCCTATTTCATGTTCGTCATTTCGGGATGGTCCGAAGGACCAGACCCAGAATCCCGAGATTCCGGGTTCGGCGCTTCGCGCCGCCCCGGAATGACGGCGGCTCAAAACGACAGTGACGAAACTACCCGAACCCGCTGGCTCGGATCGATCTTCTGCACGCCGAGCGCGACGACCTTTGCGCCCTCCTCCACGCCGCCGGAAATGACGACGTCGTTGCTTTCGTAGGACTTCACCTTGACCGGCTTGAGCGCCACCTCGCCCTTGTCGTCGACGACGTAGAGCGAGGCATCGCCGCCCTGCCGGAACAGCGCCGAGAGCGGCAGACGCGCGACGCGCTCGGTTGCGGCATCGGCAAGCGTCAGCGTCGCGGTCATGCCGAGTTCGACATTCTCGCCCGCGTCAGGCAGCGAGAACTTTGCCAGATAGGTACGCGTGGCGGGATCGGCGCTCGGCGAGAGCTCACGCAGCTTCGCCGCATATTTCCTGTTGGGGTCCGACCACAGCGTCACCGTAGCGGCTCCCGACTTGGCGCGTTCGACGAGCGTTTCGGGAATTGCGACCACGGCCTCTTTCTCGGCAAGGCGCGCGACGCGAATGGCGGTCTGGCCGGCGGCCACCACCTGACCCGGTTCGATCAGCGTGGCCGTAACGACGCCGCGGGCATCGGCCTCCAGCGTCGCATACGACAACGAGTTCCTGGTGAGATCGACCGATCGCTCGGCGCGGTTGAGCCGGGCGCGGGCCTCGTCGGCTGCGGCCTTGGCCTGGTCGAGCTGCGCATCCGTGGTCCAGCCATTGACGCGCAGGTTCTTGGCGCGGGTTTCGGCGGCGGCGGCCTGCGCCAGCACGCCGGTCGCGGCCCGTAACTCTGCCTCCGCCTGCTCGGCCTGCAGCTTCAAATCGACTTCATCGAGGGTTGCGAGCGGCTGGCCGACATCGACCCGCTGGCCGACCTCAACGAGCCGCTTTGCCACCTTGCCGGGGACCCGAAAGCCCAGATCGCTCTCGATCCGGGGGCGGATGGTGCCCACAAAGCTGCGCTCCGGCGTCTCGGCCTCATAATGGGCGGTTGCGACCAGGACCGGCCGGATCGGCTCGGCCTTCTGGGCAACGCTGTTATTGCATCCGGCCAGCGCCACCGCCATCGCGGCCAAGGCTACGCCAGCTAACAGCCTCGAATAGCTCGATAAAATCGACCGGACCAGCATCGGACACTCCCTCGGCTTCAGGTGATGGGAAGTGTCGAGTGTCTAGTGACGAAAGTCAATAATCGTCAGTCATCATGATTTCGTGAAGTTTAATTGATGGTCTCGCCGCGACCCAGAGGCCGCCGACCAGTCAGGTCGCTCTGGACGACACGCAAGGCGCGTCGATCCGGAATCTCGAGCTTGTTTTGAGAACATCCCCGACCTCAAGATTCCGGGCTCGCTCGCTGTCGCGAGCGCCCCGGAATCACGGCTGCACGCTACTTCGCCCGGTCGGCGGCGAATTCGACCTTGCTTTCATGGCCACCGAGGAAGACGAGCAGCCCGCCGATCAGCGGCAGCACGGCGAGCACAAGCAGGCCGGTGGAGGTGTTGCCGGTGGCTTCCTTGACCCAGCCGATCAGGTACGGCCCGCCGAAGCCTGCGAGATTGCCGATGGAGTTGATCAGCGCGAGCGCGCCAGCGGCCGCCGTCCCGGAGAGCCAGGCGGTGGGCAGCGTCCAGAACACGCCGAAGATGCAGAAGATGCCGATCGCGGCGAGCGTCAGCACCGCTATGGTCACGACCGGATTGGTGATCGTGCTGGAGAGGCCGAGCGCGACGGCAATCAGGAAGAATGGCGCGCCGACATGGAACACGCGCTCGCGTGTTGCATCGGAACGCCGCGCCCACAGCATCATCGCAACGGTGCCGAACACATAGGGGATTGCGGTCACGAAACCGATCTGCGCATTGGTGAGGCCGAAGGCCTTCACGATCTGCGGCAGCCAGAACTGCATGCCATAGAGAGCTGCGACAAAGCAAAAATAGATCAGGCTCAGCATGATCACCTTGGGCGAGGTCAGCGCCTCGCCGAGTGTCATGTGTTTGGCGGCCTTCTTGGCGACGATTTCGGCATTCAGGCGCGAGGCCAGCCAGGCCTTCTGCTCGGCGGTCAGCCAGTCGGCGTGCTCGGGCCTGTCGGTCAGATAGAACCAGGTGACGATCCCGAGCAGCACAGACGGGATGCCCTCGAGGATGAACAGCCATTGCCAGCCCTTCAGCCCCCACACGCCATCAAGTCCGAGCAGCAGGCCCGAGATGGGTGCACCGATCACGGTGGAAACGGGCACGGCCACGGCGAACGCGGCGAGGAAGCGCGCGCGATATTCGGCCGGAAACCAGTAGGTCAGGTAAAGGATGATGCCGGGGAAGAAGCCGGCTTCCGCCACGCCGAGCAGGAAGCGCAGGATATAGAAGCTCCATTCCCCGCTCACTGTCGCCATCAGCGCGGAAATCACGCCCCAGGTCACCATGATACGCGCGATCCAGCGGCTGGCGCCGAACTTTTCCAATGCGAGGTTGCTCGGCACCTCGAAGATGAAATAGCCGATGAAGAAGATGCCGGCGCCCCAGGCGAAGACCAGCGGCGAGAACTTCAGTTCGCCGTTCATGGTCAGCGCGGCGAAACCGAGATTGACCCGGTCGAGATAGGAGAAGAAATAGGCCAGTATCAGGAACGGAATGAGCCGCCAGGATATGGCGCGGATGGTCGAGGTTTCGATGTCGTTTCTGGTGCCGCTTGCGGACGCAAAGATGGCGGATTGGCTCACGGTTTCTCCCCTGCCCGTTCTTGATGTTGTGGCTGGGTTCTTACATTGAGCCGACGGAGTCAAACGGATTCGTTGCGGCAGGCAATGCGCGGGACGCAATGGCCAGGACTATGCCGGCATCATGGCTTCGGCTTCGCGTCCACGCTACCGGTGGCGGTGTCCGGCTCGCAGGACGCCTTGCCGCGGCCCTGCGCTTCGCATTTGTAGATGACGCCGGTGAGGCGGTCGACCAGCCAGGCGCTTTCGTCGGTCGGTCCCTCGATGCCGACATAGCGGCTGCCAATGGCATTGATCAAGGTAGAGAGCAGGATCGCGGCAGCGATCATCGCAGCCCCGATCAGGATCGACATTGAATTGCTCGAGCCGGTTCGGTCGGTCGTGCTTACGCGATATCCTTGATAGTCACTCGGTCGCTTGCTGGGAGAAAACACGGGGTCTGCCGTACTGGTTTTTGTTCTTGTTCCTTCAGAGCCGCCACTGTTAGGGACGCTTCTGGGTAATTTGTTGTCCCAAGACCGGCAGCGCCGCGACTGCTTTGCGACCGGAAGCGGAAGAGCGCCCGCCGCCGCCGCGCCTACATGGCTATCGCAGGGAGCGGCCCCACGCCTGGTTCGCGCTGGCCGGCCTCGCTTTCGGCCTGTCTGCCGCCTGCAAATGGAGCGGCTTGTTTCCGCTTGCGACGTCCCTTCTGATCGTCGCGGTGATCAGGCTGATGCAGGGCTGGCGCACGCAGTTTGCCGACGCCAATGCCGCCGACTGGTACCGGCCGGATCTCTGGCCTGCATGAACGCCGCAATCCCGAACAGGCCGAAACAAAGCGCGAAAATGTCCAGCATCGCGACCCGCGACTGCACGAACAGGCCAACGGAATCGTGACCGCCTTGCAGTTGTATTACACCCATCATATGCATTATGACCGTAATACAATTCGACGGGAACCGCCCCCCGGGCGACGAGCAACGCGGACGACATGACCGACGTGACAGAGACGCCGCTTCGCGGACCCGCGCAGGAGGACGACCGCAGCGCCATCAAGGCCAGGGATGAGGGCCGGTCCATCCCCAAATCGCCGGCATCCCGGCCGGCGCGCAGCGAGGCCACCCGCGCAGCGCTCTTGTCCGGCCCGGTGCTGCCGACGCTCTTGCGGTTGGCGCTGCCGACCGTGGTCGTGCTGCTGGCACAGACCGCGGTCAACATTGCAGAGGCCTATTATGTCGGCTTTCTCGGCACCGATGCACTCGCCGGCGTGGCGCTGGTCTTCCCGCTGTTCATGCTGATGACGATGATGTCGAATGGCGGGGTCGGCAGCGGCGTCTCATCGGCGGTGGCGCGTGCCATCGGCGCCGCGCGCAAGGAGGATGCCGACGCGCTCGTGTTCCATGCCATCATTCTCGGCATCGTGGCCGGCGCGCTGTTCACTTTACTGACAATCTGGGGCGGCCCGCTGCTCTATCGCGCGCTCGGCGGGCGCGACGAGGCGCTGCATGCTGCACTGACATATTCGAACTATCTGTTTGCGGGCGCCATTCCGGTGTGGATCGTCAATCTGCAGGCGGCGGCGCTGCGCGGCTCCGGCAATGTCAGGGTTCCGGCCGCAGTGACGCTGGTGGGTGCTCTGGTCATGATCCCGACCTCGCCCATCCTGATCTTCGGCCTCGGCGGCATACCGCGGCTTGGCATTGCTGGCGCCGGCATCGCCTTTGCCATCTATTATTGCGGGGCGATGCTGTTCCTGCTGCGCTACATGGCGACCGGACACTCGGGCCTGACGCTCAAGCTCTCGCCACTTCAGGGCAGGCTGTTCGCGGACATCTTGCGCGTGGGCATTCCGACCGCCGTGAACGCGGTCCTCACCAACCTGACCGTCATTCTGGTGACCGGCGCGGTCGGGCTTTTCGGCACCACCGCGCTCGCTGCCTACGGCATCGCCTCGCGGCTGGACTACATCCTGATCCCGATCCTGTTCGGGCTGTGCACCGCGACGCTGACCATGGTCGGCATCGCGGTCGGCGCTGGCGAAATGGCGCGCGCGAGAAGGATCGCCTGGGTTTCCAGCGCGGCCGGCGTAGCCGTGACGGGAACCATCGGCGTGATCGTCGCAGCCCATCCACCGCTCTGGCTCACCCTGTTCAGCCATGACGGCGAGGTGCTGCGAACGGGTTCGACCTATTTGCGGATCGTGGCGCCGACCTATGCGGCGCTGGGCTTCGGCTTCGTGCTCGCCTTCGCCGCGCAAGGCGCAGGCCATGTACTGTGGCCGTTCGTCGCCTCCACTGTGCGCATCCTGATCGCCGCCGGCCTCGGCTGGGTCGCGGCCACTTTTTTCGGAGCGGGCATGGCGGGGCTGGCCGTCATGGTCGCAACCTCGCTCATAGCCTATGCCGCGATCTGCTCGCTCATCATGCTGTCGCCCCGCGTATGGCGTCCTGCGCGGCGTTGAGCGGCAGCGAATTCAGGAGCCTTCATAGGCCCGCCTCAACACTGCAATGTCGAGCTTGATCATCGACAGCATGGCTCGCTTGGCACCTTCGCGATCCAGCCCGCCGACGTATTTTGACAGCGCGGTCGGTAAAGCTCCTCGGATCAGGGGCCAAACTCAGGCCTCGGCCTTGGCAGAATGCGCCCTGCCGGCAGCTTCGACGTCCATCCACGTCACCTCCCAGATGTGCCCATCGGGATCCTCGAAGCTGCGGCCATACATGAAGCCAAGATCCTGCTTTGGCGACGGATCTGGCGTGCCGCCCGCTGCATTCGCCCTGCCGAGGACATCGTCCACGGCCTCGCGGCTGTCGGCGGAGATGCAGATCAGGACCTCGCTGGTGGTTCTTGCATCGGCGATCTTTTTCGGCGTGAATTGCCGGAATTTGTCGTGAGAGAGCAGCATGGCGTAGATCGTGTCCGAAAACACCATGCAGGATGCGGTATCATCGCTGAACTGCGGATTCCTGGCCGCTCCGATTGCCTGATAAAACGCGGTGGCGCGGGCAAGGTCGCTAACCGGCAGATTGACGAAAATCAGCTTGGCCATCATGGGCTCCTTCGAGGGTTGTACGCCCTGAGGACGGATGACCAGTACCACTCCCGACAGGCGGGTTGTTCTTTTTGTCACTTCCGGGTGCGGAAAAGCAGGCGCCGGCGCGCAGCGCGCCCGGGGGCTCCGCCCCGCGAAGCGATGTTTTTCCGCCCAGTCTTGGGGTGACGCCTTTGGCCGAGCATTGCTGCGGCCGAAGCCGCGCCATCCGGACCCGCGATTCGCGCTTACGCGCGTTTCCCCGCCATGACGCGCACCTGCGTCACTTCTTCTCCGCGGGATCGCGGTGGATGGGATCGACCCACAACACCGTCTCCGGCTTCTCCACCGGCTCGATGTCGAGATTGATCGCGATCGCCTCGCCGTCGCTTCGCACCAGCACGCATTCCAGCACCTCGTCGGGGCTGGCGTTGATCTCCTGATGCGGCACGTAGGGCGGCACGAAGATGAAATCGCCGGGTCCCGCTTCCGCGGTGAACTGCAACTGTTCGCCCCAGCGCATCCGCGCCTTGCCCTTCACGACGTAGATGACGCTTTCGAGATGTCCGTGATGATGGGCACCAGTCTTGGCGTCGGGTTTGATGGTGACCGTTCCGGCCCACAGTTTCTGCGCGCCGGTGCGAGCGAAATTGATCGCGGCCTTGCGGTCCATGCCCGCCGTCGAGGGCACATTGGGATCGAGCTGGTTGCCGGGAATGACGCGGACGCCGTCATGCTTCCAGCGTTCCATGTCGTGGTCATGCGAATGGTCGTGATCGTGCTGCAGGGTCATAGCACCGCTCCCGCGAGTGTTCCTTGAACCAACGACACAGAAATATAGGCGCTGCCTACCTCACGGCCAGCAGTTCCACGTCAAAGATCAGTGTCGCATTCGGCGGGATGACGCCGCCGGCGCCGCGCGCGCCATAACCGAGCGCGGGCGGGATGATCAACGTGCGCTTGCCGCCGACCTTCATCGTGGCGACGCCCTCGTCCCAGCCGGCGATCACCCTGTGCTGGCCGATCGGAAATTCGAACGGCTCGTTGCGATCGACCGAGGAGTCGAACTTCTTGCCCTTCTGGCCGTTTTCGTAGAGCCAGCCGGTGTAGTGCATCACGCAGGTCTGGCCAGGCTTGGGAGACGCACCCGTACCGATTTGTGTGTCGATGATCTGCAGGCCTGAGGGAGTGGTCACGGCTTTTCCTGTGTTCTGGGCGGAGGCGACATCGGGCGCAAACAGCATGGCAACCAGCGCCATCGCCGAGATGACCCAAATTCGTGCACGCAGCATCGCAACCACCTTCCTTCTCGAAAATGCGCAAGGTGTTTAGCGCAACCCAACCGACGTGGCCACCCCGGTCAAACCGGAAGTTGCTCAGTAGCCGAGCGCGCAGCCGTCCTTGCGCGGGTCGGAGCCGCCGGTGAGCGTGCCCTTGTCCCAGTCGATCCAGATCGCCTGTCCGCCGCCGAGCGGGGAAACGACGTTGACGGTCTTGTGCCCGAGCTTCTTGAGGCCCTCGACGACCTCCGCCGGCACGCCGTCCTCGAGCTGATAGACGCCTTCATAGTGCAGGCCGCGCGGCATATCGATCGCTTCCTGCACGTCGCAGCCATAGTCCAGCATATTGGTCAGCACATGCACCTGGCCCACCGGCTGGTACTGCCCGCCCATCACGCCGAACGGCATCACGGCGCGGCCGGCCTTGGTGACGAGACTAGGGATGATCGTGTGCAGCGGCCGTTTTCCGCCCGCGATGCAATTGGGATGGCCGGGCTGGATACGGAAACCCCCGGCACGGTTTTGCAGCAGAATGCCGGTCTTGTTGGAAACGATCGCCGAGCCGAAGGAATGCGCGATCGAATTGATGAAGGAGCAGGCGGTGCGATCCTTGTCGACGACCGACACGTAGATGGTCGACGGATTCATTGGCGGCGCCACGTTTGGCAGATCGAGCACGCGATCCATCCGGATGCCGCTGATGTGCTCTTCGGCAAATTCCTTCGCGAGAATCTTCGCGACGTCCACGGTCATGTGGGCGGGATCCGCGATATGCTCCTCGCGCATCATATAGGCGATGCGCGCGGCCTCGGCTTCGAGATGGAAGCGCTCGACGCTGACGGGAGCGAATTTCTTCAGGTCGAAACGGGAGAGTATGTTGAGCATCACCAGCATGGTGATGCCGGGGCCATTCGGCGGGCACTGCCAGACATCGAGGCCCTTGTAGATGGTGCCGATCGGCGAGGTCACTTCGGTGGCGTGGGCCGCAAAATCCTCCAACGTATGCAGGCCGCCGATGCCGCGCAGGGTCTCCACCATGTCCTCGGCGATCTCGCCGGAATAGAAGGCGTCGCGGCCGCGCGCAGCGATCGCGCGCAGTGTGCCGGCAAGCTCGGGTTGGCGGATCACGTCGCCAGCGACCGCGGGCTTGCCGTGCGGCAGCAGATAGCGCTCAGTGTTGGTGCCCTTCTTCAACTTCTCGAACTGGTTCTTCCAGTCGAAGGCGACGCGGGGCGCGACCACATAGCCCTCTTCCGCCGCCTTGATTGCAGGCCGCAGCAGCCGGTCGAGACCGAACTTGCCGTGGTTGCGCAGGATGGTCTCCCAGGCGTCGACGGCGCCGGGAATACTGACGGCATGTGCCGAGGTCAGCGGCACCGTGCGGATGCCGCGCTCCAGATACCAGGCGGCGTCCGCGCCTATCGGCGCACGGCCCGAGCCGTTATAGGCCATGATCTTGCCCTCGCCGCGCGGCTGGATCAGCGCAAAACAGTCGCCGCCGATGCCGGTCGATTGCGGCTCGATGACCCCGAGCAGCGCGCAAGCCGCCACGGCCGCGTCCGCCGCGGTCCCACCCTCCTTGAGCACCTCGACCGCTGCCAGCGCCGCTTGCGGGTGCGATGTCGCCACCATCGCGTTCTGGGCGTGGACCGTGGAGCGGCCGGGGAAATGGAAATTCCTCATCAGGATGGGCTCACTTTATGGTGGGTTTTCCGCGGCTTGCGGCCGAAAGCGGACCTACATGACATATTCGTGCAGCGTTCCGCAATGGCCGGCATGCCGGTGAATGGATGCCATGTCCTTCGAGAGGCAAGGTTCAATTGAGCGGCCATTCCATGCCTGCTAAACCGCCATCATGCCTTGCAAAGTAGCCGCATTCTATCAATTCACGGCATTGCCCGACTTTCGCGCGCTGCGCGAACCATTGCGCGCAATCTGCGGACGGCTTGATCTGAAGGGTAGCGTGTTGCTGGCGCAGGAAGGTATCAACGGCACGCTCGCGGGGCGGCCGGAGGCGGTCGAGGCGCTGCTTGCGGAATTGCGCTGCGGTCCACTGTTCGGCGACCGCCTCGATCATCTCGAGTTGAAATTCTCCACCGCAAGGGCGATCCCGTTTGGCCGGCTGAAGATCCGCCTGAAGAAGGAGATCGTCACACTCGGCGATGCCGAGGCCGATCCGACCCGGCAGGTTGGAATCTATGTCGAACCCTCCGAATGGAACGCCCTGATCGGGAGCGAAGACACGCTCCTGATTGACACGCGCAACGCCTTCGAGGTGGCGATAGGCACGTTCGAAGGCGCGATCGATCCGCAAATCAAGAGCTTCGGACAATTCAAGGATTTCGTTGCGCAAAGGCTCGATCCTGCCAGGCATCGCAAGATCGCGATGTTCTGCACCGGCGGCATCCGCTGCGAAAAGGCCACCAGCCATCTGCTGGCGCGCGGCTTTCACGAGGTCTATCATCTAAAGGGGGGCATCCTGAAATATCTGGAAGACGTGAGCGAAACTGAGAGCCGCTGGCGCGGCCAGTGCTTTGTGTTCGACGAACGCGTTGCACTCGGTCATGGTCTGAAGGAACGTTCGGACGAGCGAGCAGCCGATGAGTGAAACCGGTTCCTTCGAAGCCCGGATCGTGGCGCTCGAGACGCGCCTGATGTTCCAGGACACAACTATCGAAACCCTGAACGAAACCGTCACCTCGCAGTGGCGTGAGATCGATGCGCTCAAGCGGAGGGTCGCCGAGTTGAACGATCGGTTACAAGAGGCAGAAGCCGGCCTGCCGCGGCCGGCCAACGAACCGCCACCGCATTACTGACGTCGGGCGCGCCGCCGCGTGCGCTCGACATGCTTGTGCCTCGGCCGGCGGTCGTGCCGGGTCGGCGCAGGTTGTGCTGCGCTGACGGGATCGGAGGCCGGAAACGTATCGACCAGACCCGTCTCCAGTTTGGCGTGGAGTTCCTGATCGAGCCGCTGGGCCTCCCGCGTATCGGCAGCGTGCTTGTCATGCGGCGCAGGATTGAATGTCTTGGCCATGGCAACCTCCTTGGCCGGTCAACGCGACCGCCTGAGGGGGCGTTCCCTCCGTAATCGGACCCGGGCTGTTCCCCTGCCGCCATCCACAGTGTATCAGGTGCAGCCATCCTATTCCCGACACGCCCGCGGAGCCCGCGCTTGAACCCTCATCCTGACACCAAGCCATTTCTCGAGGTCCTCGCAGGGCGCCGGCAAAAGGTGCCGCCGCTCTGGATGATGCGGCAGGCGGGCCGCTATCTGCCGGAGTATCGCGAGGTGCGTGCCAGGGCTGGCGGCTTTCTCGATCTGTGCTTTTCGCCCGAACTGGCCGCGGAGGTCACCCTGCAGCCGATCCGGCGCTTTCACTTCGACGCGGCGATCATCTTTTCCGACATCCTGGTCGTTCCATATGCGCTCGGCCGCAAGGTTGCCTTTGAAGTCGGCGAAGGGCCGCGGCTCGATCCGCTCGACAGCCCCGGGAAGGTCGGCCAGCTTGCCCGGGAAGCCGACTTGACGAAGCTCGAACCGGTGTTCGAGGCGCTCTCCCGGGTACGGTCTGCACTGGCCTCCGACGTCGCGTTGATCGGGTTCTGCGGCGCGCCGTGGACGGTTGCGACCTACATGGTCGCAGGACATGGCACGCCGGACCAGGCGCCGGCGCGCCTTTTCGCTTATTCCCATCCCGACGCTTTCGCGGCGATCATCGATGTGCTGGTGGAAAACTCGGTTCAATATCTGCTCCGTCAGCTTGAGGCCGGCGCCGATGCGCTGCAGATTTTCGACACGTGGGCCGGTGTGCTGCCGGTGCGCGAATTCGAGCGCTGGTCGATCGAGCCGACCCGACGGATCGTCGAAGGCGTGCGCAAGCGGAAGCCCGACGCCAGGATCATCGGCTTCCCCCGTGGCGCCGGCGCGCTGTTGCCGGCCTATGTCGCCCGAACCGGGGTCGATGCCGTGAGCATTGATTGGGCGGCCGAGCCGACATTGATCCGTACGCAGGTGCAAAGCAAGGTTGCGGTCCAGGGCAATCTCGATCCGCTCGCGCTGATCGCGGGCGGTGCCGCGCTCGATGCAGCCGTCGACGACGTGCTGGCGAATTATGCAAGCGGCCGGCTGATCTTCAATCTCGGTCACGGCATCCTGCCGGAAACCCCGATCGTCCATGTCGAGCAGATGGTGAGGCGCGTGCGGGCGTATGGGGGATAGACTGACACGAACTCGCTACCCCTTCCAGGTAAGGGGAGAGGGAAAACTCAGGTCGGCCGGCTGCGCTCGATGATGTCGGCGGCGCCCTTGGCCAGGAGATCGAATGCCACCGCGCGGCCGAGTTCACGCGGGCGGTCGGCCGGGCCGGAGCGCGAGGCTTCAAGAATGATGCCGCCGCCCAGGTCGAGCACGGAGGCGCTGAGCGACATGGCGGCGCCCTTGATCTGCGCAAAGCCTGCGATCGGCGAATTGCAATGGCCGTTGAGCACCCAGAGCACCTCGCGCTCGGCGTCGGCGCAGGCCCGTGCGCTTGCATCATCGATGCTCGACAGCAGGCGCCGCGTCTGCCAGTCGGCCGCCGCGCATTCCACGGCGACGATGCCCTGCCCCACCGCGGGAAGCATTTCGGCGACCGAGAACTCATAGGAGATGCGGTCGGCGAGGCCGACGCGTTCAAGCCCCGAGCGCGCCATGATCAGCGCGTCCGCCGGCCCCGCCGCGCCGCCATCCGGCAGCCGCTGCTTTTCGCCATGGTCGAGCTTGCGCACGCGCGTATCGGCGGCGCCGCGAAAATGGATCACCTCGACGTCGGGAAACAGCCGGTGCGCATAAGCCGCGCGACGAACCGCATTGGTGCCGATCTTGAATCCCCTGCCGCGCGTACGGCGCAGTTCGTCGAGCGAAAGGCCGGCGCGCAGCACCAACACGTCGCCGGGCGGATCGCGCGCCAGCGTCGCGCCGATCACGAGCGAAGGCGTGTCCTCGTTTCCCGGCATATCCTTGAGCGAATGCATCGCCGCCTGCAATTCGCCCGCGAGCATGGCAGCGCGGATTTGCGCCACGAAGGCCCCACCCTTGCCGCCATGCGGCAGCAGCTTGCTCGTCTGGTCGATATCGCCGGTGGTGTCGAACTTGACGATCTCGACCTCGAGGCCAGGAACGGCCGCGCTCAGCCGGCGCGCGATCTCTTCCGTCTGCGCCAGCGCCATTGCGCTCTTGCGCGTGCCGATCCGCAATTTGGTTACCACGGAAAGCACTCCTGCATCATCGCGCATCCTGCAAGATCATGTCGGACGCCTTTTCCGCAATCATGATGACCGGCGCGTTGGTGTTGCCCGACACCAGATCGGGCATGACCGACGCATCGACCACGCGCAGCCCGTCGATGCCCCGCAGCCGCAGGCGCTGATCGACCACGGCAAGCGGATCGCTGCCCATGCGGCAGGTCGAGACCGGATGATAGACCGTCGAGCCGGTTTGGCGGCAGTAGTCGAGCAGGTCCTCGTCGCTGGTGACCTCAGGTCCCGGATAGACCTCGCCGGTGCAGTAATCCTTCAGCGCCGGCGCGGCCAGGATCTTCCGCAGGATCCTGATGCCGTCAATGAAGGCCCGACGATCGGTCTCGGTGGCAAGATAGTTGATGTGGATCGCAGGCGGGGCGGCCGGATCGGCGCTCTTGATGCGCAACGATCCACGGCTCTCCGGACGCAGCTGGCAGACCGACGCCGTGAAACCCGAGAAGGAATGCAGCTTCTCGCCCATCTTGTCGGTCGAGAACGGAATGAAGTGGATCTGGATATCCGGCGTGGCAAGGCGCGGGCTGGTCTTGAAGAATGCGCCGGAGGTGCCCGCCGCGATCGTCAGCGCCCCCTTGCGCGCAGCCGCGTAGTGCACGCCAGCCCAGATCCGGCGCAACGGATGATTGATGATGTCATTGAGCGTGATCGCCTTGGCGCAGCGCGTCACCAGCCGCACCTGCATGTGATCCTGCAGGTCGTTGCCGACCCCGGGCGCATCGAGCACGACATCGATGCCGTGCTGCTTCAACAGCTCCGCAGGTCCAACGCCCGAGAGCTGCAACAGTTGCGGCGAGTTATAGGCGCCCCCGGAGAGCAGGACTTCGTTTCGCGCCCGCACTCGTCGCACGACGCCATTCTGCCGATATTCGACGCCGACCGCACGACGGCCGTCGAACAGGACGCATTGGCCGAGCGCCGAGGTTTCGACATGCAGATTGCGCCGGTGCAGCGCGGGGCGCAGGTAAGCCACCGCGGTGCTCGCGCGGCGCCCCTTCCTGGTCGTGGTCTGGAAAAATCCGGCGCCTTCCTGGGTTGCGCCGTTGAAGTCCCGATTGAAGGGAATGCCGGTCTCGACGGCAGCCTTAACGAAGGCCTCCGACAAGGGATCGGCGTGCCGCCAGTCGGATACCGGCAACGGTCCGCCCGCACCGTGATAGGCGTCCGCGCCGCGGCCCTGGTCTTCCGCTCTCTTGAAATAGGGCAGCACGTCGTCAAAGCCCCAGCCCGCGTTGCCGCGCTGACGCCAGCGGTCGTAATCCTCGTGCTGGCCGCGGACATAGAGCAGCCCGTTGATCGAGCTAGATCCGCCCAGAACCTTGCCGCGCGGCTGGAACACTTGCCGGCCGCCAAGCCCCGGCTCGGGCTCGGTCTGGTACATCCAGTTGACGGTCTTTTCCTTGAACAGCTTGCCGTAGCCGAGCGGCACGTGAATCCAGATGTTCTTGTCCCTCGGGCCCGCCTCCAGCAACAGCACCGTGTGCTTGCCATCGGCCGACAACCGGTTGGCGAGCACGCATCCGGCCGAGCCTGCGCCGACGATGATGTAATCGAATTCGGGCGCCTCATTGCTGTCGTTCATTGTGTTTCCCTGCGCACAGCGCAGCTAGCCATGCGGGCAAACAGGTAGCGGGGGCCTCCTAAAGGGTCAATTACAAAAAGGCGGTTTCGGATTGACGATGGCGGCGGTGCCCGGCGACAATGCCGCAAAACAACCGGGGAGGAAAAAAATGAAGCGCATTTGCGCCTGTGCCGTGGCGTTGTTCACGGCACTCGCCTTGCTCGCTGTTCCCGCTGTCTCTGCGGCCGAGACCATCCGGGTCGGATTGCCGACCAAGACCTACTGGCCCACGACGGTCGCGGAGACCGCGGTGCGTCAGAAGCTGTTCGAGAAGGAGGGCATCAGCGCCGAGTTGACCATCTATCGCAGCGGCGCGGAGACCTTCGAAGGCATGGCGGCGGGCGCCGCCGACATCATTCTCGATCCGCCCTCGCTGGTATCGGCCGGCCGCAAGAAGGGCGTGATGTCGAAGATCGTCGCCAACGCGGCCATGGGCAATTTCGGCTGGCAATTGATGGTGCCGACGAAGTCCACGCTCGATGTGAAGGACCTCAACGGCAAGAAGGTCGCGATCACGGCCGCAGGCTCGGGCTCGGACCTGCTTGCGCTGTGGACCATACAGGACAGGAAGATCGAATTCACCCGCGTGCCGGTCGGCGGCGGCGGCATCGTGCCCAACCTCCTCGCCGGCAACGTCGATGCGGCCGTGGTGTATTCACCGCTCAGCTTCCAGATCCTGAAATCGGGCGACGCCCGCACCATCCTCGATTATGCCAAGGCCGTACCGCCCAACCTCACCGCGGGCTGGATCGTCCTCGACAAGTTCGCCGACGAGAAGCCGGCAGTGGTGCAGAAGGCGCTGAACGCGCTCTACGGCGCGGTGCAGTTCATGCGCAACAACCGCGACGTCACGGTGAAGCTGATCGCCGATCTCTACGAGATGCCACCCGAGATCGCCGCGCTCGAATATGACAACACCATCATGAATCTGGAGACCAGCGGCGACATGTCCGCGCCCAACGTGCACGATGCCGTCCAGTTGTCGCTCGATCTCGCAAAACTCGGCGGCCTCAAGGACATCGTCCCGACCGACGACGTGATCTCGACCAGGTTCAAGCCGGTGCCGACCAAGCCGTGAAGAAGGTGTGCGCCCGATGACTGGCCGCCTGACCATGAGCCTCGCGCGGATCGCGATCGTCGCCGCGCTGTTCGCGTTGTGGGAGGCGTTGTCGCGCGGCGGCCTGGTCAATCCGCGGCTGCTGCCCTCGGCCTCCGACACGCTGCACACGGTCGGCGAATTGCTTGGGCGCGGCAGCGTCCGCACCGACCTCGCAGCCACCGCAACCGAAGTGCTCGCGGCGTTCGCGCTCGCCGTGCCGTTCGGCTGCCTGATCGGGTTCCTGATCGCGGAGAACCGCTATTTTGCGGACGTGATGAAGCCACTGCTGTTCTTCGCCTTCTCGATTCCGAAATCGATCTTCCTGCCGATGTTCATCCTGGTGTTCGGCGTCGGCTTTTCGGAGAAGGTCGGGTTCGGCTTCTTCTCCACGATCTTCATCGTCATCATGTCGACGACCACGGCGGTCGAATCGGTCAGGCTCGAATACCTGACCGTGGCGCGCTCCTACGGCGCCACATCCGCGCAGACGGCGTTTCGCGTCTATCTGCCGAGCATGCTCCCGGTGCTCCTGGAGGCGCTCCGCATCTCCATGATTTTCAACCTCACCGGCGTGATCCTCGCGGAGATGTATGCCTCGCGTGACGGCATCGGCCACCAGATCGCGACCTGGGGCGAGAATTTCCAGATGCGGCAACTGCTCGCCGGAGTAGTGATGGTCGCCGCGGTCGCGATCCTGTTCAACGAAATGGTGCGATGGGTGGAGGCGCGATGCAGCCATTGGCGAACATAACGCCGTTGAAACTGTCCGGCCGCGCCGGTGCCGTCGAGATCAGCCGTGTCGGCCACGTCTTCAAGACCTCGGGCGCGGAGGTCGTCGCGCTGTCGGATGTCTCGCTCGACATCAAGCCCGGGCGGTTCGTCGTTCTGGTCGGCCCGTCCGGCTGCGGCAAGTCGACGCTCCTGATGATGCTCGCGGGGCTGAGCCAGCCGACCTCCGGCACGATCCGGATCAATGGCGCAGCGATCCCCAAGCCTGATCCCGACCGGGTCGGCGTCGTGTTCCAGGAGGCGAGCCTGTTTCCCTGGCTCACAGCGGAAGAAAACGTCGAGTTTCCTCTTGCGCTGCGCGGCGTCACAAAGCCTGCGCGCCGGGCGAAGGCGGAAGAGGCGCTGAAACTTGTCGGCCTCGAGGGATTCGGCAAGCGCCATCCGCACGAGCTCTCCGGCGGCATGAAGCAGCGCGTTTCGATCGCGCGCGGGCTGGTGCAGGATCCGCCGGTGCTGCTGATGGACGAGCCGTTCGCCGCGCTCGACGAGCAGACGCGGATGACCATGGGCGACGAGCTGCTGCGGATCTGGGCCGCCACCGGCAAGACGGTGGTGTTCGTCACGCACAGCCTCACCGAGGCGGTCTACCTCGCCGACGAGGTGA
>CAYVVB010000539.1:0-7793 GCA_964454955.1 uncultured Bradyrhizobium sp.
ATCGAAGCCTGCGCCGTTGCTGGAAACGATCAGCAGGTTGGGCGAGCGCCGCAACAGGTCGGCGTGGACATGAAAATGAGGTGCGAGCTCGTCCCGAGCCGCCCCGATCTGATAGGCATGTGCCTCGCGCAGGATCGGCGCAAAGGCCTCCTCCGCGCTCTCGTTCTCGAGCCGGTCGAGCCGCACGTCCGGCCGCGCACGCAGCATGTCGGCATAGATCGGATGGGCCAGATATTTGACATAGAAGACGCGCTTGTTGTTGACCGTCATCGAGCAACTTTCAGTTTCGGAAAGCCATAGAGCTTTGCAGGGTTGGTGACGAGGATTCGCTCCTGGACTGCGGGGTCCGGCGTCCATTGCTGGAACAGTTCGAACAGATGGCCCGCATCGGGCATTTCGCCGTCGACGCGCGGATGCGGCCAGTCGCCGCCCCAGACCAGTCGCTCCGGATTGGCGGCAACCAGCGCCTCATGAAACGGCCGGGCGTCCGGATAGTCCGGGGCGTTCTGACTGAGGCGATGGGCCCCCGACAGTTTGGCCCAGCACCAGCCTTCGCCGACCGCGCGCAGCAGACATTGAAAGCCCGCCGTTTGCGTGCCGGCGCGGGCGTCGGTGCGGCCCATGTGGTCGATCACGATAGGCAGGCCGAACGACTTCAGGAGCGGAACGGTATCCGGCAGGTCCTTCACGTCGATCCAGAGCTGCAGATGCCAGCCGAGTTCCGCCATGACAGGCGCAAGCATCTTCGCCGTGTCGAGCGGCACGCCGCCGCGATAGTGCAACTGCCCGCCGCGAAAGAAATGGTTGAAGCGCAATCCGCGCACCCCACACCGGTTCCAGTCCCGCAAAGTGGCCGGAGCGACATCGGCGTCGGCCACCGCAACCCCGCGCAGGCGGTCGGGACATCGCTCGAGCGCATCCAGCATCGCGGAGTTGTCGCGACCGTGTGCGCTGCCCTGTACCAGCACGCCGCGCGCAAAGCCGATTTGATCCAACATGCCGAGATATTTCGCCAGCGGCGCATCCGGCGGCGTATAGCTGCGGTCGTCCGCGTAAGCGAACCGCTCGGCCGGGCCGAAGACATGGGCGTGCGTATCGCAGGCCCCTGCCGGCGGCGGCAGCTTCGGGCGGGTCACCTCGCGCGGCGGCAGGCAAGGCGGAGCGATCGGCATCATTCGGCCTTGATACCGGCGGCCTTGATGATCGGGCCCCATTTTTCGTAATCGGCATGAATCTTGGCGTCGAACGCTTTCGGCGAACTGCCGATGGCATAGGCGCCCAGCTTGGCCAGGCGCTCCTTCACGGCTTCCGTGTTCAATGCAGCGACGAAATCCTTCGAGAGCCTTTCCACGAGGTCAGGCGGCATGCCGCCAGGCCCGAGCAATCCCCACCAGACTTCGGTGTCGTAGCCGGGCAGAGTTTCGCCGATGCTCGGTACGTTCGGCAGGAACGGCGCCCGGCTTGCGGTCGTTACCGCCAGCGCCCTCACCGTACCGGCCTCGATCTGCCCGACCGACTCCGGCCCGTTGTTGAACGACAGGGGTATCTGCCCGCCGAGCAGATCGTTGATCGCGGGTGCCCCGCCCTTGTAGGGAATGGCTTCCAGATCGATCTTGGCTAAGCTCTTCAACAGTTCGCCGGCAAGATGGGTCGACGTGCCAAGGCCGGCATGCCCGAACGACAAGCTGCCCGGCTTGGCTCTTGCCTGCGCGATCACGTCCGAGAGCGTCTTGAACGGTGAGTCGGCACGCACCAGAAGAAAATTGGGCGACGATGCAAGCAGCGATATCGGGGTGAAATCCTTGAAGGTGTCGTAGGGCAGTTTCGGATAGAGAAACGGGTTGGTGGCATGACCGCTTGCGACCACGATCAGCGTGTAGCCGTCGGGCGGCGAGGATACGAGCGCCTGCGAGGCGACGACGCCGCCGGCGCCAGGGCGATTCTCGACCACAATCGTCTGGCCCCATTGATGCGAGACCACATCGCCTAGCGTGCGCGCCAGGATGTCAACGCCGCCGCCCGCCGCGTAGGGAACGAAAATATGTACGGGCTTTGATGGAAAGGTGGACTGCGCGGAGGCGACGCCCGCCCCGGCCAGCAGCGCACAGGCTGCGCTCGCGGCCCGAAACCAGCTCCCCATGGCTCTCCTCCCCTGCTTTTGTTGTCGTTCTGTTGTCGTTCTTATGACACGCCCGACCGCCCCGGCGCATCGGCGCACGGTGCAGGTCGCGTTGCGATCGCGGCATGTTGACAATCCCGCCGGTCGCGTCAAGTTCGGGACCAAGACGGCTTGCAAGGTCGCCGTGAAGCAGGGAGAGAAGCATGGCACCCGCCGAGGGACGCGCCGCATCGGGGCCTTCCGGTCGCGCCGCCGCCGAGGGACCTACCTGGCACGGGATCGTGCTGGAGACGCTGAAGCGCAACGACATCCGGCTGGTTCCCTACGTCCCCGATCGCGTGCTGACGCCGCTGATCAAGAACCTGCACGCTGATCCCTTTTTCACGACCTTTTCGACGACGCGCGAGGAGGAAGCGGTGGGCATCGTCTCCGGTGCCTGGATGGGCGGGGTACGCGGCGCGGTGCTGATGCAGACCTCGGGCTTTGCGACGCTCGCCAACGTGCTGGCTTCCCTGGCGGTGCCCTATCAAATCCCGCTCATCATGCTGGTGTCCGAACGCGGCACCCTTGGTGAATTCAACTACGGCCAGTCGCTGGTGTGCCGCACCATGCGCCCGGTGCTGGATTCGCTCGCCATGGAGCACCACACCATCACGCGGCTGGAGGAATCCGAGTTCATCATCGATCGCTCGATCAAGCAGGCCATCACTACGCAGGCGCCGGTGGCGCTGATCCTCTCGCCGCTGCTCACCGGCGGCAAGGTGTTCGACAAATGAACGACCCCAGGCGAACCAGTCCATGAGCCCCGCAATGCGCAACACCAAGGTGATGAACCGCTTCGACCTCACTTCGCTGCTGGTCACGAGGCTGAGGAACGAAGAGGCCGTGATCGGCGGCATCGGCAACACCAATTTCGACCTGTGGGCCGCAGGCCATCGTCCGCAGAACTTCTACATGCTGGGCAGCATGGGGCTCGCGCTTCCCATCGCGCTCGGCGTCGCGCTCGCGCAGCCGAACCGTCGCGTGTTCGCGCTCGAGGGAGACGGCTCCCTTCTGATGCAGCTCGGCTCGCTGACGACCATTGCGGCGCTTGCGCCGGAGAATCTCACAATGGTGGTGATGGACAACGGCATCTATCAGATCACCGGCGCGCAGCCGACGCCGGCGGCCGGCGTCGCAGACATCGTGGCCATCGCCGCCGCAAGCGGGCTTGCCAACAGCGTCTGGGCTTCGGACGAGGAGGATTTCGAGCGCCTGATCGACCAGGCGCTGTCGACGCGCGGTCCGATGCTGATCGGGGTGCGCATCGACGACAAGCCGGGGGTCGGAACCACGCGGCGCGATCCCGCACAGATCCGCGAACGCTTCATGCTCGGGCTCGGCGTTCGGCAGCCGCTTTAACCAACGTCCGCGATAGCCGCCGGAGTGTCCGCGGACTGACGAAAATCCGCCTCCGATCCGTGCTATGTGGGGGAATGATCAATTTCCTTCGCCTGTTCGCATGGCTGCTCGCGGCTGCCGTTAGCTTCGCAACCCTCGGGCCGCCGCAATATCGCCCCCATTCCAGTCTTGGTCAGGACGGCGAGCACACCCTCGCCTTCGTCCTGGTCGGCCTGGCTTTTGGACTCGCCTATTCGCAACAACGGCAGCTTGCCGCGATCATCTCCGTACCGCTGATCGGCGCGCTGGAGCTATTGCAGCTCATGGCGCCGGGGCGGCATGCGCGTCTGCAGGACTTTGTCGTCGACGCGCTGGCGGCGATCGCAGGTTTTGTCATTGCAGCCCTGCTGGACTTGTTGGTCGCGCGAACGCGGCGCTCAACGCCGACTGCGCTCTAGAAAGAACTCGCGGGTCGACGCCCGCGAGTTCGCCAAGGTCGAACTGATGGGACCTTCATCACTCGATGATCTTGATCACCCGGCGTGTCCGCGGCTCCACAATGACCCGTCGATCGTTCACGACGGCGTAGCGGTATTCGGTGTAGTGCGGCACCGGCCGCAGTACGACCTCCGGGGGCAGCGGCTCGCCGACAACCACGTGCTCATGAACGACGACCGACGGTGCGCGCTCCGCCGCGATCGAGTGAACCACGGCATTCGGGATTTCCAATCCGGCTCCGACCGCCGCGCCAACCGTGCCGCCGACCATAGCGCCGACGGGACCTCCGACCTCGCCGCCGGCACGGGCACCATTGGCAGCGCCCTCGACGGTAGTCGATTGCGCGAGCGCCGCGCCTGACGCAAGAAGCGCGGTAGCGAACACCGAAACAGCCAAACGATTTCTCATCAAAATCCTCCAGTGTCTGTAGACGACCTACAAACACTCACCGCGCGGGACGGCTTCCGGCTGCGCATGGCTGCATTGATCGGCGTTGTGCACGGAACAAAAAAGCCGCCTGGTAGCAGGCGGCTTTTTCGCGACTTTCTATTTTGCCATTCTGGCGATCAGAGCAGTCCCGCTCCCCGCGCCCATTTGTATTTGGCGCCCAGCACCTCGACCGGCAACTCCGTCGAATAGGCGTAGGCCGGGATGCCGTTCTCGTAGAGATACTCGGCGGCCTCTTCGACTTCGACGTCGCCGGCAAGCGAAGCGACGATCGGCTTCACGAAGCCCTTGGCCTCCATCTCCTTCTTCACCTCGACCATGTTGCGGGCAAAGACCATCGGCGGCGTGACGATGGTGTGCCAGTAGCCGAGAATCAGCGAGTGGATGCGATCGTCCGACAGGCCGAGCTTGACCGTGTTGACATAGGTGATCGGCGGCTCGCCGCCGGTGATGTCGACGGGGTTGCCGGCCGCGCCGAACGGCGGAATGAACTTCCTGAACGCCGCATCCAGATCCGGCGGCATCGCCATCAACGACAGGCCGTTATCGACCACCGAGTCGGACAGCAGCACGCCGGAGCCGCCCGCGCCGGTGATGATCAGGACGTTCTCGCCCTTCGGCGTCGGCAGCACCGGCACGCCGCGGGCGAATTCGAGCAATTGCCTCAAGCTGCGGGCGCGGATCACGCCGGACTGCTTGAACACGTCTTCGTAGATCTTGTCGTTGCCGGCGAGCGCTCCGGTGTGCGACGACGCCGCCTTCGCGCCGGCCGAGGTGCGGCCGGCCTTCAACACCACAACCGGCTTCTTCTTGGAGACGCGCTTGGCGGCCTCCGCGAAGGCGCGGCCGTCTTTCAGATCTTCGCAGTGCTGGGCGATGAGGTTGGTGTTCGGATCCTGCTCGAAGAAGGCGAGCAAATCGTCCTCGTCGATATCGGCCTTGTTGCCGAGGCCGACGATCGCCGAGACGCCCATCTTGGCGGAGCGCGAGAAGCCGATGATTGCCATGCCGATGCCGCCGGACTGCGAGGACAGCGCGGCGTGCCCCTTGACGTCGTAGGCCGTGCAGAACGTGGCGCAGAGATTGGCCGGCGTGTAGTAGAAGCCGTAGATGTTCGGACCCATCAGGCGGACATTGTACTTCTTGCCTACCTCGACGATTTCCGCCTGCAGTTCGGGATGACCTGCTTCGGCGAAGCCCGACGGGATCAGGACCGCTCCGGGAATCTTCTTCTCGCCGCATTCGGCAAGCGCCCCGGCGACGAATTTTGCAGGAATCGCGAACACCGCGACGTCGATCACGCCGGGAACGTCCTTGACGCTCTTGTAAGCCTTGTAGCCGAGAATCTCGTCCGCCTTCGGGTGGATCGGATAGATCTCGCCCTTGTAGCCGCCGTTGATGAGATTCTTCATCACGGAGTTGCCGATCTTGCCGTCCTCCGCGGAGGCGCCGATCACGGCGACCGCTTTGGGCTGCATGATGCGCTTCATCGCCGTGACGATTTCCTCGTTCGAGCGTGGCGCCGGCCGCGGCTTGTAGTCGAAATCGACGACGATGCGCACGTCGGCGGCAATTGCATCGTTCTTGGTGGCGAAGACCGGGTTGAGGTCGAGCTCGACGATCTCTGGGAAATCGCTGACGAGCTGAGACACCTTTACAATGACGTCGGACAGAGCCTCGCGATTGACCGGATCGCCGCCGCGCACGCCCTTGAGCATCTCATGCGCCTGGATGCCGTCGAGCATCGACAGGGCATCCTCTTTCGTTGCCGGGGCCAGGCGGAAGGTAATGTCCTTGAGGACTTCAACCAGCACGCCACCCAGGCCAAAGGCCACGAGCTTGCCGAACGAACCATCGGTGATGGAGCCGACGATGACCTCGGTGCCGCCGGCAAGCATCTGCTGGACCTGGACGCCTTCGAGCTTGGCGTCGGCCTTGTACTTCTTGGCGTTGGCGAGAATGGTGTCGTAGGCCTTTTCGGCGTCGGCCGCCGTCTTCACGCCGACCACGACGCCGCCGGCTTCGGTCTTGTGCAGGATGTCCGGCGAGACGATTTTCATCACGACGGGATAGCCCATCCCGCTTGCGATCTTCGAAGCCTCGGCCGCGGACTTGGCCAGGCCCTCTTTCGGAACCGGGATGCCGTAGGCATCACATACGATCTTGCCTTCTGGAGCCGTCAGGCTGTTGCGCTTGTCCGATTTGACCTGATCGAGAATTTTACGGACGGCTTCTTTGGCAGTGGACATTCGCTTCCTCCTGGGGGCTCGCTTTATGGCATTTGGTATGCCAGCAAGAACCTTGTCAAGACAAGTCATTGTGCGGGAACGTCGAAAAAGCTGGCAGCTTGACAGTCTGGCATCTGGCATGCCAAAACCATTCCCATAACGCGGTGTGGTATGAGACACATCCCCTCCCGAGGAGATTGTCGTGACCACCAGGAAACAGACCAAGGCGGCGTCGAATATGGCCGAGGCAGACATCGCAATTGTCAGGATTGCCCCGGAGTCCAGCTTCAAGAACAAGGCCTATGAGGCGCTCAAAGAGGCGATCCTCAAGATGGATATCTATTCGACGCCTGAGCCGGTGATGCTGGACGAGCGGGCGTTGTCGGAGCGACTTGGCGTCAGCCGCACCCCGATCCGCGAAGCGATCGCGATGCTGGAACAGGACGGCTTCGTGAAGACCGTGCCGCGCCGAGGCATCATGGTGGTGCGCCGGACCAAGAACGAAATCGTCGACATGATTCGCGCCTGGGCCGCGCTCGAGAGCATGGCAGCACGGTTGATTACGACCACCGCCAGCAAGAAGGACATTTCGGCGCTGCGCGACTTCTTCAAGGATTTCGGCAAGGATCGCCTGCCCCAGAACCATATCGAGGAATATTCGAAAGCGAACATCGCCTTCCACCAGGCGCTGATTTCGCTGTCGGAGTCGCCGGTCCTGGTCGACATGACCAACGACATCCTGCTGCACGTGCGCGGCTATCGGCAGCTCACGATTGGCAGGACCGAGCGGATCGCGGCCTCGCTGCCGGAGCATCTTGCGATCATCGAGGCGCTGGAGGCGCGCGACACCGAACTTGCCGAAAAGCGCGCGCGCGATCACACGCTCGGACTTGCCGCTTATGTCGAGGCACATGGCCAGGAACTGTTTGGCTGATACGGCTGAACCTTCAAAACACAAGCCAATCAACATGTCGCGCGGGGAAGCGACGATAAGGAGATGAGCCCATGCTCAATGCCGCACAGAAAAACGAAGCAACGGATACCGAGCAGGAGCTGACGGACGGCTTTCACCTCGTCATCGACGCGCTCAAGCTCAACGGCATCGAGACGATCTACGGCGT
>CAYVVB010000540.1:0-4409 GCA_964454955.1 uncultured Bradyrhizobium sp.
TCCCTGCGCAGTGGTTTACGGCTTACTTCGCGCTCTTCCCGGTGAACCAGCGTTTGTCACCGTCATAAGCGCGATGCGAAGCATCGTCGCCTACTTGGCACTTGCATGGGTGTGCCAGAACCACACGACTTCGCCGTCCGCCATGGCGCCGCTCGTCAGACAGCACCTTCGCGTCCACCGCCACCTGCCCCGCGTGTCGTGACGATCGCGATGCGCCCCTCTTGCCGGGACAGGATGCGCGGGACGATGCTTCTGATTTGCCCGACGGCGCAAGGCGACGGGATGCGGCACTTTAACGCGACGGGCGAATCACACTCTGCCGTCATTCCGGGACGCGCGAAGCGCGAGCCCGGAATGACGGTGGAGTTTCGTAGCAATCTCGTAGGCGTGGGCAAAGCCAACGGGTCGCGCGAACGCGCGCCCGATGACAGGCTCAGCGTGCCCACCGACCAACGCGGCACTTGTCATGGCGGGCATGGCGCTTGCGCGCCTTTGCCCAACCTACAATCCGATGGCGCTCTAGCGGAGGCGCTACGCCGCGCCTTCGTCGACGCCTGCCTCGTGCGGCGTGAACTGGTAGACGGAGCTGCAGAACTCGCAGGTCACCACCACCTTGCCGTCCTGCACCATCTCGGCGCGGTCCTTGGCTCCGAAGCTCTTCAGCATCGAGGCCACCGCATCGCGCGAGCAGGAACATTGCGCGGACAGAAGCTGCGGCGAAAACACGCGCACGCCGCGCTCGTGAAACAGGCGATACAACAGCCGCTCACCGGACAGATCCGGATCGATCAGCTCGACATCCTCGACGGTAGCCATCAGGGACTGGCCTTCGACCCACGCATCGTCTTCCCTGACCTCATGCGGCACCGTGCCTTCGGGCGCATCGCCCGGATGCAGATCGGCCTGCCGGGCGCGCTCCGGCGCCTTGGGCAGAAACTGCATCAGCATGCCGCCGGCGCGCCAGCCATGCCTGGCGCCGCCGTCGCCGCCGCGCCATTCTTCGCCGACCGCAAGGCGCACGCGCGTGGGGATCTGCTCCGAGCGCAGGAAATATTCATGCGCAGCCTCTTCGAGGCCGCCGCCATGGAGCGCCACCAGGCCCTGATAGCGGCTCATGTCGGGCCCCTGGTCGATGGTCATCGCGAGATGCCCCTTGCCGAGCAGCGCGCCGGTATCCGCACCCGGCGTCAGGCGGCTCGCATCGTATCTGGCATAGGCGCGCAGGCGATCCGGCGCCTGGAAGTCCACCACCATGAACGACACCGGACCATCGGTCTGGGTCTGCAGGATGAAGCGGCCTTCGAACTTCACGGAGGAGCCGAGCAGGGTCGTCAGCACGATCGCCTCGCCGAGCAGCTTGCTCACCGGCGCCGGATAATCGTGCTTGGTGAGAAGGTCGTCGAGCGTGGGCCCGAGCCGGGTCAACCGGCCTCGCAGATCGAGCGCCGCCACTTCGAAAGGAAGCACCGCGTCATCGACGGGTACGGACGATGGAGCCCTGACCGGGCTGTCGAGAATGATTTTGCTGTCGGGGGATGGAGAGATCATGGGCCTCTATCTGGGGTCGGACCGTGCAAAACGAAAGGGGGAGTTCTGCCGTCACCTTGTTAGAGCTTGAGCAGCTTGCCGGTTCGATCGATCTGGCGGCGAAGTCCCATCCTCCCCTCGAGGAGGAGGATCGCTCGCTCGGGGCGATGCAGAGCATCGTTCCAAGCGGGCGAGGTGGGGTGAAGCCGCGAAAATAATCTCACAGCCGGTCCGATCGATGTCACGAGCGAGGGCAACATCAGCACTGACGACGCGGATAGGCTGTCACCCCGCCCCGCCCGCATCTTCGATGCGAGCGACCCTCCCCCTGCAGGGGAGGGTAAGGGTCACGCCAGATCGAAGCACCAGGCCAGAATGCCCTTTTGGGCATGCAGGCGGTTTTCGGCTTCGTCGAACACCACCGATTGCGGGCCGTCGATCACTTCATCGGTGACCTCCTCGCCGCGATGGGCGGGCAGGCAATGCATGAACAGCGCGTCGGACTTGGCCAGCGACATCAGCTTCTCGTTGACCTGATAGGGCCGGAGCAAATTGTGGCGGTGCTCACCGTCCTTGTCGCCCATCGACACCCAGGTGTCGGTGACGACGCAGTCGGCGCCGCGCACCGCCGCTTCCGCGTCGCTGCCGAGCACGATCGGCGCATTCGTCGCCTTGATCCAGTCGCGCATCGCCTTGTTCGGCGCGAGCTGCGGCGGGGTCGCGACATTGAGCGTGAATTTGAAGCGCTCGGCGGCGTGCGCCCAGGAAGCCAGCACGTTGTTGTCGTCGCCGGTCCAGGCGACGGTTCTGCCCTCGATCGATCCGCGATGCTCCTCGAACGTCATCAGGTCGGCCATCACCTGGCAGGGATGCGAGCGCCGCGTCAGCCCGTTGATGACCGGCACAGTGGCGTATGCGGCAAGCTCGAGCAGCGCCTCGTGATTGAGAATGCGGATCATGATGGCATCGACATAGCGCGACAGCACGCGGGCGGTATCGGCGATGGTCTCGCCGCGCCCGAGCTGCATCTCCGCGCCGGTGAGCATGATCGATTCACCGCCGAGCTGGCGCATGCCGACATCGAAGGAGACTCTCGTGCGGGTCGAGGGCCGCTCGAAGATCATTGCGAGCGTCTTGCCCTCGAGCGGCTTGCCCGATTTTTCGTGCGCCTTCAGCTTCGCCTTCATCGCGGAGCCGGCGTGGAGCATCAGGCGCAGATCCGAAAGCGGCAGCGCGTTGATATCGAGAAAATGCCTCGGCTTGCTCATTGGCCGGCCGCCCGCTTCGACGGCGCGCCCGACAGCGCGACGCAGGCGCGCTCAAGCATGCCCACGGACTCCTCGAGCTCGGCCTCGGTTACGATCAGCGGCGGCAGGAAGCGCACCACATTGTCGCCGGCACCGACCGTGAGCAGTTTTTGCGCGCGCAGGGCCGTCACCAGGTCGGCCGACGGCACCACCGCCTTCACCCCGATCAAGAGCCCTTCGCCGCGCACCTCGGAGAGGACGTTCGGATAGCGATCGACCACGGAGGCGAGCTTCTGCTTGAGCAGCAGCGACATCTTCTGCACGTGCTCGAAAAAGCCGGGCTTCAGCATGACGTCGAGAACGGCGCTCGCCGCTGCAACCGCCAGCGGATTGCCGCCGAAGGTCGAGCCGTGCGAGCCGGGCGTCATGCCGGCGGCGGCGTCCGCGGTCGCAAGCACCGCGCCGATCGGAAACCCGCCGCCGAGCGCCTTGGCGAGCGACATCACGTCGGGCGTGACGCCGAGCCGCTTGTAGGCGAAGAGATCGCCGGTGCGGCCCATCCCGGTCTGCACCTCGTCGAACGCCAGCAACAGCCCATGCGTGTCGCAGAGTTCGCGCAGCGCCTTGAAGAAGGAATGCGGTGCGGTGCGCACGCCGCCCTCGCCCTGCACCGGCTCGATCAGGATGCCCGCAGTGTTCGGCCCGATCGCACGTCGCACCGCGTCGAGATCGCCGTGCGGCACCTGGTCGAAGCCATCCATCGGAGGGCCGAAACCCTCGAGATATTTGGCGGCGCCGGTCGCAGCCAACGTCGCCAGGGTGCGGCCGTGAAAGGCCCCCTCGAACGTGACGAGCCGAAAGCGCTCCGGATGGCCCTTGGCGGCGTGATGTCTGCGCACGACCTTGATCACGCCTTCCATCGCCTCGGCGCCGGAATTGCAGAAGAAGACGAAGTCGGCAAAGCTCTGCTCGCACAAGCGTGCGGCGAGGCGTTCGCCGTCCGGGCTCCTGAACAGGTTCGACATGTGCCAGAGTTTCGTCGCCTGCTCCTGCAGGGCTTTCACCAGATGCGGATGGACGTGCCCGAGCGCATTCACCGCGACACCGGAGGTGAAATCGAGATAGCGCTCGCCATCGGTCGTGATCAGCCACGCGCCCTCGCCGCGATCGAACGCGAGATCGACCCGGGCGAAGACGGGGAGCAGGTGCGACGCGGCGCTGTTTGTCATGGCAGTCACTTGCGTTGTAGCCGGCCATGATGCGCGCAACTGGCGCGGTCGCATCGACGACCGGTCCGGAAAACGAAATGTGCCGCCCTTTCAGGGCGGCACATAAAGCCATTCTAAGCGCACGGCGGAGGCTGTCAACATGCCAGAATCCGCCCGGAACGGCGCACACGAGACGCAGTGGATCGCGGTCTCGCACAAGCGTTTGCTGGTGCTGCGCGCGATGGAACATGTGGAAGGCCTGCGCGGACTCTTGCGCGGGAGTCACGCCATATTGTAGCTTTCTTTCCGTCGGGTACGACATTTCGTGCGGCGGTTTTGATCCCAAGAGTTCGCTAGTTCGGCGTAGACGTCCGGGCGCGCTTTCCGCGGCCGGCGAAGCTTAAGGGATTCTGTCCGCAACGATTTT
>CAYVVB010000541.1:0-4032 GCA_964454955.1 uncultured Bradyrhizobium sp.
CTTCGCCGTCCGCGCCGGCGCCGCTCGTCAGACAGCACCTTCGCGTCCACCGCATCCCGCCTCGCGTTCGTGACGTTCGCGACACGCCCCTCTGCAATGAGGCGGGATGGCTGAACCAGACGCCTGATTCTAGCTTCGGAAAAACAGAAATATTTTTGCGCGCGAGGCTTGACGGGAATTCGGGCTCCCCACCTGTCGGGCAAATCAATCAGCGACGCGGTGACACCACCACGACCCTCGCTTGCTCCCGATCAACTTCCCTTGATATGAAGGTAAACTACCAAGTTATACTTTGAAGTTTGCCTTCATATCTGCTAGCTCACCGGCATGAGCAAACGCAAAGCGGACCCAGGTTCGTCACCGGCTGCCGTGCTGGCCTCGGACCTTCATGCGCTGTTCGGCAAATTGAAGCGCCGGCTGCGCGCGCAGGCATCCGCCGGCGACCTCACGCCGTCTCAGACGGCGGTGCTGGGGCATCTCGACCGCAACGGCGAGGCCACCGTCAGTGCGCTGGCGCGGCTGGAAGGCGTGCGCCCGCAATCCATGGGCGCCATCATCGGAAGCCTTGAAGCAATGGGACTGGTGAAGGGCTCGCCCGACCCGACCGACGGCCGGCAGACGATCCTCTCTTTGACACCGGCCTGCCGGGAGATGATCCGGAGCGGGCGCGCCGCACGCCATGAATGGCTGCTCCACGCCATTGAATCGAAACTCACGATGCAGGAACAGTCGCAGCTCAAGGCCGCGATCCGCCTGCTCAACCGCATTGTCGAACCCGAGTAGACGGAGAATACCGAAGATGACGATAAGCACCCTCGATCCCACGACCGCCCTTCTGGTCGTCGATCTGCAGAAGGGCATTGCCGGGCTGCCGACCGCACATCCGATGAAGGATGTCGTCGGCAACAACGTTGCGCTGCTCGACGCATTCCGGCGCCGCAAGCTTCCCGTGGTGCTGATCAATGTCGACGCCCGCGCGCCGGGCCGGGCCGAACGCTCGTTCTCGACCACGGGCATGCCCGCCGACTGGGCCGAATTGCTGCCCGAACTGAAGCGGCAGCCGGGCGATCACACGGTCACCAAGCGGACCTGGGGCGCCTTCACCAATACCGGCCTCGAACAGTATCTACGCGGGCGCGGCGTCACGCAGGTCGTCGTCACGGGGCTCGCGACCTCTGCCGGCGTCGAATCCACCGCGCGGCAGGCGCACGAGCTCGGCTTCAATGTCGCGCTCGCCGTCGACGCCATGACCGACATGGACCCGGAGGCACATCATAACAGCGTGACACGCGTCTTCCCGAAGATGAGCGAGACCGGCACGACGCAGGAGCTGCTCGATCTCGTGAGCCGGCATCCCGCGCAGGCTTGAGGGAACGGCGTCGTCTTGAAAGGTCCGTTTCGCTCGCTGGCAAACGCCAATTACCGCATCTGGGCGGCCGGCGCGCTGGTCTCCAACGTCGGCACGTGGATGCAGCGCACCGCGCAGGACTGGATCGTCCTCACCGCGCTCACCCATCAGAATGCCACCGCGATGGGCATCGTGATGGGGCTGCAGTTCGGCCCGCAAATCCTGCTGCTGCCGCTGACCGGTTACGCCGCGGACCATCTCGACCGCCGCAGGATCCTGTTCGGCACGCAGGCAGCGATGGGGCTATTGGCGTTCGGCCTCGGCCTGCTCGTCGTAACCGGCCTCGTGCAGCTTTGGCACGTCTATGTGTTCGCGTTCCTGCTCGGATGCGCCGCCGCCTTCGACTCGCCGGCGCGGCACACCTTCATCGCCGAGCTTGTCGACGAGCCGCTGCTGCCGAACGCGGTGGCGCTCAACTCGACCTCCTTCCATGCCGCGCGCATGATCGGGCCGGCGGTTGCAGGCGGCATCATTGCGGCGATCGGCTCCGGCTACGTGTTCCTGGTCAACGCGGCTTCCTTCCTCGCGGTGCTGAGCTCGCTCGCGCTGTTGCGCCCCGACAGGACAAAGCTCGGCCATCGGCCGCCTGCCCATCGCAGCGGATTTGCCGACGGGTTTCGCTACGTCCTGGGACGACCGGACCTGAAGGTCATCCTGTCCATGCTGTTCCTGGTCGGCACGTTCGGACTGAATTTTCCGATCTTCATCTCGACCATGTCGGTCAGCGTGTTTCACGTCGGCGCCGGGCAATATGGATTGCTGACATCGATGATGGCCGGCGGCTCCGTCACCGGGGCGCTGCTCGCCGCGGGACGGGCGCGCCCGAGCATCCCGCTGTTGCTGACGGCCGCCGCGATCTTCGGCGTGACCTGCGCTGCGGCGGCCATGGCGCCCGGCTATCTCGCATTCGGGCTCATTCTCTTCACCGTCGGCCTCGCCGCCCAGACATTCACGACCTCGACCAATGCCCTGACGCAGATGTCGACCGAACCGCAGATGCGCGGCCGCGTCATTGCGATCCTGATCGCGATCGCGCTCGGCGGCACACCGATCGGCGCGCCCATCGTCGGATGGGTCGCCGACCATCTTGGCCCGCGCTGGGCGCTCGCCGTCGGCGCGGCATCCGGACTTCTGGCAGCGGCGATCGCGACGCTTTATCTCATCGGGCGCGTGCGAGGCCCGGCAAACGCGGAACTTGGCGCAAAGCCGGCAGGGAAGGCCTATTGAGCCCTACCGGATCGGCGGACCGCTCCCACATCAGCAAAGTTGCCTTGTTGGATCGTGGAGACCCATCGCCTTGGATGCTCAGCTCGCGCTGTTTGAAGACCATCGGGCGGCCGGTCCGAAGGGCTTGCGCTATACGCCCGACTTTGTCTCGCCCGAGATGGAGCGGGAGCTGATCGCGCGTGTCGCGGAGTTGCCGCTCAAGCCGTTTCAGTTCGGCGCCTTCGAAGGCCATCGGCGGGTCAAGTCGTTCGGCTTCCGCTACGATTATACGGAACAGAAGCTCCTGGCGGCCGAGCCGATTCCGGAATGGCTTCACGCCATCCTGCGCTCGGTCGAAGCGTTTGACCAGTTGCCTGCGGGCAGCGTCCGGCAGGTGCTGTGCACCGAATATGATGTCGGCGTCGGGATCGGCTGGCATCGCGACAAGCCGCATTTCGACAAGGTGTTCGGGCTCTCGCTGGGCAGCCCCTGCAAGTTCCGCTTTCGCCGCAGGGCCGGCGACAAATGGGAGCGCTTCACGCTTCGCGCCGAACCACGCTCGCTCTATTTGATGGACGGCGAGGCGCGGCGGATTTGGGAGCACAGCATTCCGGGCGTCGAACAGCGCCGCACCTCGATCACGTTCCGGACGATGAAACCCGCGGGCGGCATTCACCGCTAAGCCACCGATTCATCGCTTTGGATCGAGAAGATCGCGCTGCACCGCCGGCGCCGCAGGATAGACCAGACTGCCATTAGCCTGCAGCCGCGCCGCCTCGTTGATGGCTGCCGTCGCGACATGTCCGGGACCGAGGATGTGGAACACGGTCTCGCCGGCTGCGAGCAGATAATCGGTGATGATCCGCCGGTGACAGCGCCACCACACCGTTTCCGCGCACATGATGGCGCAGCGCTGCCTGCGCCCAAGCGCGCGCAGATGCGCCAGCCCGTCGCGAAAACCCGCGCTCATCGCGTAGTCGGCGTAGTTGTGAAAGCTCTCATTCTCCCAGAACGCATTGACCTCGCTCGCCACGCTGCGTTCACGACCGCGCAGGCCTCCGAGCGCCGCGAGGTGTTCATAGCCGATCCCGAACGGCGCCAGCGATTGCGGCAGGACATCGAGGTTGTATTGGGGATTGGTGCGCGAACGCGGCACGGTGCGAACATCGGCAAGCAGCGTCACCCCGGCGTTTTGCAGAAGCGCGACGAATTCGCCGAGCGGGCGTGTTCCGTGGCCGATGGTGTGGAACGGATGCGCCATTCGTCAGGTCCAGCTTTGCCGGTTCGATCCGGGCGGACATTCAGCGCGACAGGTGGCGTAACGCCCGGCCTTTGTGCAAGGCGACGTGATCGGTCCTGTCGCTCTTGATCTCATATTGCGGGTCGTCGGGACTCGCGTGATGCGTATAGCCCTTATA
>CAYVVB010000542.1:0-20598 GCA_964454955.1 uncultured Bradyrhizobium sp.
GAAAACTCGCGAAGAGATCGCGACGAGCCTGGCGGTGTGCGGCTATATCGCCGACGCAGAGCTTTCGACCGCGATCTCGCTGATGGAATTGTTGAAGCGCCCACTTCTGCTCGAAGGCGAGGCGGGTGTCGGCAAGACCGAGGTTGCCAAGGCGCTTGCCTGCGTACATGCGACCGAGCTGATCCGTCTGCAATGCTATGAGGGGCTGGATCAATCCTCTGCGCTCTACGAGTGGAACTACCAGCGGCAATTGCTGGCAATCCAGGCGCATCGCGGCGAGGCGGCTGATGCGGTCGAAGACCGGATCTTCTCGGAAAAATACCTGCTGGAGCGGCCGCTCTTGTCGGCGATCCGGCGCGACAGGCCGCCGGTGCTCCTGATCGACGAGATCGACCGTGCCGACGACGAGTTCGAGGCGTTCCTGCTGGAACTGTTGTCGGACTTCCAGGTCTCGATCCCCGAGCTCGGCACCATCAAGGCGATTTCGATCCCGCATGTGGTGCTGACGTCGAACGGCACGCGCGAACTGTCCGACGCGCTGCGCCGGCGCTGCCTGTATCATTATGTCGACTATCCCGATGTCGATCGCGAGGCACGCATCATCATGGCGCGGATCGAGGGTGCCGGCGCTTCGCTGTCGCTGCAGATCGCGCGGATGGTGGAGGGGGTGCGCAAAGAGGAGCTGCGCAAGGTGCCGGGCGTCGCCGAGACGCTGGACTGGGCGGCGGCCCTGGTCGGGCTCGAGGTGCGCGACCTGCATGATGCTCCGGAAGCGGTACACGCGACCTTGATGTGCCTGCTCAAGACCAAGGAGGACCAGGCGCGAATGACGCGCGAGGTCAGCGAACGGCTGTTGGGGAAGGTCGCATGAGCTGCTGCGGCAACAGTCCTTCGTTTGACGAGATCGACGAGGTGTCGCGCCTCGTCTCGCGAAGGCTCGCCGCGTTCCTGCGCACGCTGCGCGAGAACGGCTTTGCCGCCGGCCTTGCGGAAGGGCGCGACGCCGCGGCGTTGATCGCCTCACCCTATGCGGCAACGCCGGGCCTCTTGCGTTCGGCGTTCAAACATCTGTTCTCGGCGCGCAGGTCCGACTGGAACAAGTTCGACGGGCTGTTCGATGCGTTCTGGCTGGGCCGGCGCGTGCGGTCGCGCTCGACGACGGTCGGGGCGGCGAAGGCCGCCAACAGTCCGTCGCTGAAGAATCTGCAGGACAAGGGCACGATCGATAGCCCGTCTTCAGCCGATCAGGTGCCCTCGGCCGACGCAGCGCCGGAAGGTGGCGGCGAGGGGCGGATGGAAGGCGCCACACGTGCTGAAAATCTCGCCGAGACCGATTTTCGCAACCTTGCCGATCCCGATCAGATCGAACAGGCACACGCCGCCGCGGCGCAATTGGCCAAGGCCATGCGCACGCGGTTGACGCGGCGCGACTTGGCGCGCCGGCGCGGCTACCGGCTCGATCTCAGGCGGACCATCCACAACAACATCAGTCATGGCGGCGTGCCGATCTCGCTGGTGAAGCGGCAGCGCAAGGACAAGCCGTTGCGGCTGATCGTGCTGCTCGATGCCTCGGGATCGATGAGCCTGTATACCGGGGTGTTCCTGCGCTTCATCCATGGCGTGCTCGACGAATTCCGCGAAGCCGAGGCGTTCCTGTTCCATACCAGGCTCGCTCACATCTCCGATGCGATGAAGGAAAAGGATGCGGCACGCGCGCTCGACCGGCTCTCGATGCTGGTGCAGGGCGCGGGCGGCGGCACCAGGATCGGCGAGAGCCTGTCGACCTTCAACCGCCACCATGCGGCGCGGGTGATCCATTCGCGCAGCTGCGTGATGATCGTCTCCGACGGCTACGAAACAGGCGACGCAAGGCTGCTCGGCCGCGAGATGGCGGCGCTGGCAAAACGCTGCCGCCGTATCGTCTGGCTCAACCCGATGATGGCGTGGGAGGGCTATTCGCCCGTCGCCGCCGGGATCACGGCCGCGCTGCCGCACGTCGATCTCTATGGGCCGGCGAACACGCTGAAAAGCCTCGCCGCGCTCGAGCCGTACTTGGCAAAACTCTAGGAGGGCGCTCATGACCGCCCATGTCGATGTGATGGATCTGGTCGCGCAGATGAAAGCCGCCGAGCAGGCCTTTGTGCTCGCGACCGTGGTGCGCACTGTTTCGGTGACCGCGGCGAAGGCCGGCGCGAAAGCGATCATCGCTCCGGACGGCACCGTGGTCGTGGGATGGATCGGCGGCGGCTGCGCCCGCGGGGCGGTCTTGAAAGCGGCGCGCGAGGCGCTCGCCGACGGCGAACCGCGCATGGTTTCGGTGCAGCCGGAGAATCTGCTGACTGAGCTGGGCGTCAAGCCAGGCGAGGACCGCGACGGCGTGCGCTTCGCCGCCAATTTCTGTCCGAGCAAGGGCACGATGGACATTTTCGTCGAACCGGTGCTGCCGCATCCCTCACTGGTGATTCTCGGCGCGAGTCCGGTCGCGCTGTCGCTCGCGGCGCAAGCGCGGCCGCTCGGTTACCACGTGACGCTCGCGGCACATCGGGCGGATCGTCCCGCGGTGATCGATGCCGACGCGCTGATCGACGGCTTTGCCCTTGGCGAACTGCATCATGCCAGGCGCTTTGTCGTGGTCTCAACCCAGGGCAAGGGCGATGAGGCCGCCCTTCGCGCGGCGCTTTCGACCGAAGCGTGCTATCACGCTTTTGTCGGCAGCCGGCGCAAGATGGCGGCACTGCGCGAGAAGCTTGCGGCACAGGGCGTGGCGGCCGCTGCGATCGATCGGATCAAGGCGCCGGCCGGCCTCGATCTCGGTGCCATCACGCCGGAGGAGATCGCGATGTCGATCCTGGCCGAGATCACGGTGGAGCGACGGCGCGGGCAGCGGGGCGGCGCGAGCAATTCGTGATGCGACTTCAGTATCAATTCGCTGACCGCCTGGAAATCTCCAGCTTGGTCAGCTCCTTCGCCGTCTCGAGGATCATATCAATTCGGTGCTGCAGCTTTCTCTGCAGGTCGGGGATATTGACCTTGTCGGTGACACGATAGGCATTGCCGACGCGCTCGACATAACCTTGCTTCACCATCTCCTGCAGACGCCTCAGCACCGTGGCGCGCGGAATCTTGAGAGCCTGTGCGATGGTGCTCGCGCGTGCCGGCGAGCACATGACCGTGCGAAGGAAGACGTAGATGCCGATCGCCCTGAAGGTTGCGCTGTCGTTGAACTTGACGAATTCCGTGCCATAGTCGTCATTCAGCGTCTGGATGAGGCCGAGATAAAGACGGCTGAGCAGCATTCGCTCGCGCGCGAATTCGATGCGACGCGGCGGCTGGACATCGTCGACGAGAACGAAATCTTCACCCGCGAACGCGTGGTGTTCATTCGGCTGGATCAGCTCAGCTTGGTTTCCGCGGACTGCCATGGCGCTACTCCATGCGCAAAACTCGCTTTGCGCCGTCTGCGCATTCGGAAGATCGCGCAATCGAATCCGGCGACGACGCAACGCAGCAAGGTTGAACGGCGCAGAGCCGCAACAGTTCCATCGTCCGCCAGTCGATAACGCCAAAGGCAGTCTGAGCGCCAGCTATGTGATGGACATCACCGATCCGCAATGGACGGCCTACCCGGCTGAAGCCGTGCGGCGATCATCTTACCCGCGCGAACGTAATGAAGGTTGGTTGCAATCGCTCGACGCAGCGGCGAAACAACTTCATCTGCGCTACGATCACGCCTTCGCGTCGCTCGACCATGGCGTTTTCGCCTTCGCGAAATCCCGCCATGCACGTCGCAGGCGCGGCTCAACGCCGGCCATCGCGTGGGCCTGCCAGCCTGTAATCGCGGCCGCCGCGTTGCCGCTGTCAGGGGATTCCGCGCCGAGCCCGGCAAGCAGTGATGCTGTTGTCGCCATGTCATTGTAGGAGCCAAGCTCCTCCTGCAAATCGGCCAGCCTGTCGTTGAACCGCCTGACGGACTTCCCGGATCCATACAGGGGCAGCAGGAAATCGGCGACGTAGCGCAGCTTCTTCACGGCGAGCCTCAGCCGGTGCCGTTCTTCCGGCGCCAGCGATTTGAGGCGGCGCCCGCGCTTGAGCACCTTGGCGTGCTGAACTGACATGATGCGTTGCGCGAAGTTGATGGCGGGCTCGGCCAATTGGCTGAGGTCATCGGGCGGGATTTCGCTGCGCCAGCCACGCGCTTCGATCCAGGTGCCAAGTCCGATCACGAAAGAGGCGCATCGGCGGCTGGCCAGCACGGAGCGTACCGTGCGGTAGGCGGCCGAGCGATGTTTCTCCGTGACCTGTCCGAGGATGTCGAAGCCGGCGACCGAGGGACAGCCCTTCGCGATGGCGGGCAGCGTCTTGCTCTGAAAAATGTCCAGGTCGCGCGCGGCGGAGAGCTTTTGCGCCAGCCATTTGGCCTCCGACCGCAGCGATTCGAGCTTATCCAATGAGCCTGCTGATCTCATCAGGTCGAGCGCCGACCGCAGGCGACGCAACGCAACGCGAAGCTGATGAATCCCCTCGGGATCACGGCCGTCCTCGGCGGCAGGCAGCGATTCAAGAAGATGGAGAAGGCAGGAGCGCAGGATCGCCGCAAAGGCATCATCGAGCTGGACCGATGGGTCGAGGCGAAGCTTTCGCGGCTTTCGCGCGGCCGGCGCCGTGTCGGCCGCGAGATCGAAGCCACGCGCAGATTTGCCGCGGATCGACGGCTTCACCGGCCCATACTCCGCGAGTCGCAGCGCGAGTTCATAGATTGCGGTGGTGCTGCCGCCCTTGAGCTCCAGCTCGATCTCGCTCACCGGCGCCGAGCGGTCGCCTGACTTCAGGGTGCCGTGGTCGAAAGCGATCTCGACCGTGCCGGACGGCATGTCGACGATGCGCTGATGCCGGTGGATATCGGTCGTGAAAACCGCCTCGAGCGGGTGTCCTTCGAGATCGGAACGAAGCCCGGCCGGGATGAAGGGCATCGCCAGTGCGAGATCGGGTGCAATGGACGGAACGCGCGCTTCCCACTCGCCGCGCCGGAGCGGATCGTCTCCGCTTTCGGCCTTCACGGTCTGCATGAAACGCGCACCGCTCTGGCGAACCCTGAAACTCAATCCATGACGCCAAAGCGTGTGCTCGGGCGTATCATAGTAGACGGCCTTCAGGTGCTTGCGCGAGCCTTTGCTGCGCGCGTTCGCGGCGATGACCGGCGCATCATTGAAATCGGCCAGACGATCGGGATCGACGAGAAGCTTGAGTTCGATTTCACTGTTGCGTGATCCACCGGCGCCCGGCAAATCGGCATCCGATGAAGCTATCTCCTGACGGGCCGATGCCTCGTCATGCAAAGGGGCTTGCGCATCAACCGGTTCCCGAGCGCCGGGTTCAGCCATGTCCTGCTTCGTGATGGAAGCGACTGAGCCTTTCGTCGCTTTCCCGTCCTGTGCGGCAGGATCAGTGTTGAGCCCGGTCGTGGCGGACACACCTTCGCCGCCGCGAGCTATGGCATCGGTTTCGGACATTGACGGTTCTGTGATAGTTTGGTGACAGCGCTATAACATATCGCCGCGTCCGCGCATATGGCGGAACGGCTTAAATTAGAATTGAACTGCGTCCCGCTGCGCGCGTGCGGGAGCAACGGTATCTTGCCAATTCGACGCAAGTGATTGGTCTCTAGGGCAAATCAATTCGATTCGCTGTGACGTCGGCGCGCGTGCCGGATTTCAGCAGAAAAAGTCGCATGTGTGCGAAAATCGAATTTCGCAAGCCGATTCAAGCTGGTTCGGTATTCACGTGTTCTTGGCGTCATTCGCCTCGAAGAGGCGAACCCAGGATTATCAGCTGCGCACCATGGTTCGCTGCTTCGCACTGCCCCGGAATGACGGAGCAAGATTAGTCGAACAGGCTCGAAACCGACTCTTCCGCCGCGGTGCGGCCGATGGCTTCCGCGATCAGGCCGGCGATCGAGAGCGTGCGGATGTTGGGTGCGTTGCGCACAGCCTCCGTCGGCTGGATCGAGTCGGTGATGACAAGCTCCTTGAGCTGCGACGAGGTCAGGCGCGTGACCGCTCCGCCGGAGAGCACGCCATGGGTGATGTAGGCGTAAACGTTCTTGGCGCCGTGGGCGAGCAACGCATCGGCGGCATTCACCAGCGTGCCCCCGGAATCCACGATGTCATCGACGAGGATGCAGGTGTAGCCGGCGACATCGCCGATCACGTTCATGACCTCGGATTCGCCGGGCCGCTCCCGCCGCTTGTCGATAATGGCCAGCGGCGTGCTGATACGCTTGGCGAGGCCGCGCGCGCGCACCACGCCGCCGACATCGGGCGACACCACAATGACGTTCTCGAGGTCGAAGCGCTCCTTGATGTCGCGTACCATCACCGGCGAGGCAAAGAGGTTGTCGGTCGGGATGTCGAAAAAGCCCTGGATCTGCATGGCATGCAGGTCGAGCGTCATGACGCGGTCGGCGCCGGCATGCGTGATCAGGTTTGCGACCAGCTTTGCGGAGATCGGCGTCCGCGAGCCGGATTTGCGATCCTGACGGGCGTAACCGAAATAGGGCACCACGGCGGTGATGCGACGAGCGGAGGCCCGGCGCAGCGCATCGGTGATGATCAGCAGCTCCATCAGATGGTCGTTGGCCGGATAGGAGGTCGATTGCAGGATGTAGACGTCCGAGCCGCGGACGTTTTCCTGGATTTCGACGAAGATCTCCATGTCGGCGAAGCGCCGCACCACTGCTTTCGTCAGCGGCAGCCCAAGCCCAGCGCTGATGGCCTGGGCCAAAGCGGGATTGGAATTGCCTGCGACGAGCTTGATGGCGCCGTTCTTGCCCGACATCGAAGCTTCTCCCCGCGGAGAGCTGGAGACTTTGTTCAGCATATCGGGTTTCCCCGTGGAACCGGCTAGTTGCAACGGCCGAGGGAATATCAGGGACTTAACGCAGCTGGCAACCCGGCGGTCCGCTTTTTCCCGGTCAAAATACCACGTTCATTCCGAGATTTGACTAACGCTCAGTATAGCCCATGGCAACTGTGCCATCTTCGCCCGTGATGGCCGGGGCGGGGGGCTCCATGGCCACGACGGCCTCGCCCCGCTTGGCGGGAGGCGTGGTGGCGTCCGGCGGCATTCCATTGACCATGCTGGAGAGGCCGCTGAGGCCCGCTTGGGCGATCTTGCGCAGGACAAGATCGTCGGCCGCGGCCCAGGGGTCCCGCCCGGCTTTGCCTGCCGGCTCCTCGCCGGAGAGCCGCAGCGCGCGCTGCTGGTCGCGATCATAGACGTCCCAGACCCAGGCGATCACGGTGCGGCCCTGCACCACTTGCGCGGCCAGATAGCTGCGCACGTGATAGGCGGCCTGGCCCTCGCGCGACACGATCGCGAGATTGCGCAGCTTGCTTTCGCTGTCGAGCACACCAACCATCCGGTCGAACACCTGCGGCGGCGGACCGTCGATCGAGTCGAAGGCGACGGTCGGGCCGTCGCTCACCATTGCATAGGCGCCACTGGGACCCCCGTTGCCGGCGCAGCCGCCGAGCGAGGCCGCCGTCACGAGCAACAGTGCAACGAAGCAGGCGCGCAGGTGAGAGCCGCCCTGCCGCTTTGGATGAATTGACGCTTCCCTCATTGGAGAGAAGCGATATCGTTAAAATCGATTAACGTCTAGGGCAGGCGTGTCTCCGATTGAGACAATGGTCTGCGATCATGATTCCAGTGCAATCGCATGGACGTGGCGTCCGTAATCCGGCTCCTTGCGATGCACAGAGCGGCGGTAACTGAAAAAACGCCCATCGGAATAGGTGTCGACGCCGAGATCGTCGATCATCAGCACGCCGGCATTTTCCAGCCGCATCCGGACGAAGCTGGCGAGGTCGAACATGGCGTGGCCGGCGCGGTGCGAGGCGACGAAAAATGCTGCGTTGTCCGCGTCCGCATCGAGAAAACGTTCGACGAACTCGGCGCCCACCTCATAGCTCGGTTGCCGGATCAAGGGGCCGATCGCCGCGACGATGCCGCTGCGCTGCGCGCCCTGTTTTTCCATCGCCTCGATCGTGGACTCCAGAATGCCCGTCAGCGCCCCCTTCCAACCGGCGTGCGCGGCCCCGATCACCCGGGCGTTGGGATCGACCATCAAGATCGGGCCGCAATCGGCCGTGGTGATGCTGATCGCAAGCTTTTCGCTGGCCGTGACGATGGCGTCGGCTCGCGGCCGCGCACCGGCCTGCCACGGTCCGGTCGCGATCACAGCGTCCGGTGAATGGACCTGGTATGCGCTGATCAAACGATCGGGCGTGACTCCCATCCGTTCGGCCATGCGGCGGCGATTTTCCGCAACCCCGCTTGCGTCGTCGTTGGAGCCGAGACCGCCATTGAGGCTTTCATACATGCCGCTGGAAACGCCGCCCTCGCGCGTGAAGAAGGCATGGCGGAGGCCGGGAATGGCCGAGAGCAGGGGCGATTCCAGTATCATGGAGCCGGCGGCGCCTTGTCGCTCAAGCCGGGCAGGGAGGTGAGACGGGGTGCGGAGATGCCCAGCACCTTGAACATCGATCCCATGCCGCTGCGGCCGCCGCCGACCAGCCGGTTCAGCGCGCCCGAAATATCTTCGGACACCTCGGGGCTGGCTTTGGCCATCAGCGTCACCGCGCGGGTCTCAATGCCAATTCGCCTCAGGAACTGGCCCTGCGTCACCGGACCATGAACGGCGGCTCCGACGTCTTCGGCCGCCCGCGCGAGCGCCTGAAAATCGACATGCGCAGTCACGTCGGCCTGTCCGGGCGCCTTCAGGGGGTCGGTGAAACTGTGGCGGGCGATCGCCTGGAACGTGTCGCCGATGTCGCTTTGCATGTGGCCGTAATCGATGATCAGCGCGGCTCCGTCCTGGTCGCGCACCCTTGCCGCGATTTTCATGATCTGCGCGTCCGGCCGCCACTCGAATACCGCGCCGACCGGCGCAGCGCGGACCGAAGGCGGCAGCAGCACGTCGAAACGAGGACTCGGCTCCTCCGCGATGCCAAATTCCAGCGTGCCGCTGCTGTCGAGCTCGACCACGCGCTCGTGCCAGCCGGTTTCCTCTCTGACCATCTGGTGGATCGGCAGCACGTCGAAATATTCATTGGCGAGGATGATGGCAGGACCTTCCGGCACCTCGTCGATGGTCGTGTGCCAATTGACGTCGCGCGCGCCCGACAGCGCCGCTTTCTGCTTCTGACGCAGTATCGGATTGATCTCGACCAGGTGCACGCTCAGCGTCTGGTAGAGCGGCGGCACGACGCGCAACGCACGCAGCGCATCCGCCATCATCGTGCCGCGGCCAGGGCCGAGCTCGACCAGCCGCAGCACGGACGGCGAGCCCATCGATTTCCACACCGAGGCCGCCCACAGTCCGAGGAGCTCGCCGAACATCTGGCTGACTTCCGGCGAGGTGGTGAAATCGCCCTCGCGTCCGAGCGGATCGCGGGCGATGTAATAGCCGTGCTGCGGATGCATGAGGCAAAGCTCCATGTACCGCCAGACCGGCATCGGGCCGGACGATTTGATCAGGGTCTTGATCTCGGACAGCAGCGGCGAAAATTCGGTCACGGCCTCACGCTTTTAAGAATCAACTAGCTGCCTGCTTTGCTCTGCGGCGCTTTCTGCCGCCACGCCCATACAATAACGATAATGCCTGCAATCACCATGGGTACCGACAAAAGCATCCCCATCGTTAATCCGCCCCACAGAAATCCGAGCTGTGGGTCGGGCTCCCGGAAATGTTCGCCGGTGATCCTTGCCAGGCCATAAAGGGCGATGAAGGAGCCGACGATCAGTCCCGGCCGCTTCAAGGCGCCGAAGCGGATCAGGACGGCCAGGATAGTAAACAGCAGGATTCCCTCCAGCCCCGCCTCATAGAGCTGGCTCGGGTGGCGCGGCAGCGGCCCGCCATTGGGAAAGATCATCGCCCAGGGGAGGTCGGGGTCCGCCGGCCGGCCCCATAATTCGCCGTTGATGAAATTGGCGATGCGTCCCAGGAACAGGCCGATTGGTCCAACCGCAGTCGTGATGTCGCCGAGCGAGAGGATCGGCACGTTGTTCTTCCGCGCGAACCAGATCACCGCGACGACGCAGCCCAGAAAGCCGCCATGGAAGGACATGCCGCCCTTCCACAATTCGAAGATTTCCGCCGGGTGCTGCGCGAAGAACGGCAGATTGTAGAACAGCACATAGCCGGTGCGGCCGCCCAGGATGATGCCGATGGTCACCCACAGGATGAAATCGTCGAGCTGGATGAGCGAAATCGGCGCCGGTCCGCCCCACAGCCGCTCGTTCTTGAGCAGCGAGCGTGCGTAGATCCAGCCGATGACGATTCCGCCGATATAGGCGAGCGCGTACCATCGGATCACGATCGGGCCGATCGCGATCGCGACCGGATCGAACACGGGGAAGTCGATCAGCAGAAAGGGCATCAAGCCGCCATGGTCGTATGGGGAAGGTTGCGGCGGTAGAGCGCGAGCAGCCGCTCCCAATGCCGCTCGGCCGCGTCGCGGTCGTACACCGGGCGTTTCGGGAAGGCGAAGCCATGATGGGTGCCGGGATAGATCTCCACCTCGGCATTTGCGCCCTGCATGCCGTACTTCACCTTTTCGACGATCTCCATCGGAGCATAGATGTCGGTCTCGGCGCAGGCGAAATAGAGCTCGGCCTTGGTCTTTTGCGCGGCAAGATGCGGGCTGTCGGGCTGGTCGGTGGCGAGATGCGTACCATAGATCGACGCCGCGGCCCTGACGCGATTCGGAAAATGCGTCGCGGCGCTGATGGCATAGCGTCCGCTCATGCAATAGCCGACGGTGCCGACGATGTCAGCGCGCGCAGCGGTCTGGGTGTCGGCGTGGGCAAGGAGGGCACGCGTATCCTCCATCACGAGCGGAATGTTGATCGCATTCATCAGGGCGAACATCCGCTTGCGTTCCGGCGATTCGGGATCGGCTGGCAGCGGCCCGAGCTCCATCACGCCCGAACGGTAGTACAGATTCGGCAGCATGACGTAATAGCCGGAGGTGCCGAGCCGGCGCGCCATGTCGCGGAGCTCCTCCCGAATGGCGGGCGCATCCATGTAGAAGATGATCACCGGAAAGGGGCCGCCACGCTCGGGATGGGTGATGAAGGTCGTCGTGTGGCCGTCCTTGGTCGGAACTTCGATCTGCTGGTCGATCATGGCGCTACTGTGTGTTTGACTTCGAAGACCGTTCATACGATTGCAAGTAAACTGCGGCATGACAAGGCAAGGTGTCGCAAGCCGGTGCTGCGGCCTTGAACGCGGTCGCCAATATCGCCATTCTTTGCATCAATGATGTTTTGCAAAGCACATCCTACTGGAGTTTTTTCCATGACCCAGACCAGCAATCGGTTCTTTGACGAGATCGGCCGGCTGATGAACGACGCCGCTGGGGCCGCGCAGGGCGTCAAGCGGGAGTTCGATACTCTGTGGCGCAGTCAGGTCGAGAAAATCCTGAGTGACATGGACGTGGTCAAGCGCGAGGAGTTCGAGGTGGTCCGGGACATGGCACGCCTGGCGCGCGAGGAAAACGAGGCCCTGAAGGCGCGCATCGCCACGCTGGAAGGCAAGCTCGGCGCTGCGGCGAACAGCACCAATACCGGCGGCACGAAGACGGACGGCTAGGGCCGAGGGCCCGCAGAAAAATCCCTCCATTTCCTTGTCATTTCGCCGCTTTGGGGCTAAAAGCCCGCCACATCCGCAGCCCCCGCACCCCTGGAGGCATGCTTGTGGATATGCGAAACGGGCCGCATTTGCGGCCTTTAGCTTTTAAAAACAAGGACTTAAGACAATGGCGACCGTCAAGGAATTGAAGGCGACCGCACGTCCGTCAGTCGGCAAGGGGGCCGCACGGGCAGAGCGTCGCGCCGGGAGAGTTCCCGGAGTGATCTATGGCAACAACCAGCCCCCGCTGCCGATCTCGGTCGAGGATCGCGAACTGCGCCAGCGCATCCTGGCGGGCCGGTTTCTCACCACGATTTACGACATCGATCTCGACGGCAAGAAGCACCGCGTGATTCCGCGCGACTTCCACCTCGATCCCGTGCGCGACTTCCCGGTCCATGTCGACTTCATGCGATTGGGCGAAGGCGCGACCATCCGCATCAGCGTTCCCCTGCACGTGCAGCGCGCGGATATCTCGCCCGGCGTCAAGCGCGGCGGCACGGTCAACATCGTGACCCACGCAGTCGACCTCGAATGTTCGGTCGACAACATCCCGCAGTTCCTCGAGGCCAATGTCGGCGAGCTCGAGATCGGCCATTCGCTGCATCTGTCCGATATCAAGCTGCCCCAGGGCGTGAAGACGCTGGCGCGCGAGGACGTGACGCTCGTGACCATCGTGCCGCCGTCCGGCTACGCCGAAGAGCAGAAGGCGGCTGCGGCCGCTGCTGCCGGCGCTCCGGCAGCCGGCGCCGCACCTGCTGCCCCCGCGGCTGGTGCTGCTGCGCCCGCGGCTGGTGCTGCAGCCCCGGCAGCAGGTGCGAAAGCACCTGCCGGCGGCGACAAGAAGAAGTAAGCCGGCGCGGGATGCCGCGTCATGCAGCTCTTTGTCGGACTCGGCAATCCCGGTGCGAAATACGCGCGCAACCGGCATAATGTCGGCTTCCTGGCCGTTGACGAGATGGCACGGCGTCATGGTTTCGCACCATGGCGCCGCCGCTTTCAGGGCGAGACTTCCGAAGGCATTCTCGAGCAGGAGCGCGTGATCCTGCTCAAGCCCATGACCTACATGAACGAGTCGGGGCGTGCCGTGCAGGAAGCGGCCAACTTCTTCAAGCTGGGCGCCGGCGAGGTTACGGTTTTTCAGGATGAGCTCGAACTGCCGCAGGCCAAGGTCCGCGTCAAGGTCGGCGGCGGCATTGCCGGTCACAACGGGCTGCGCTCGATCAGTTCGCATATCGGCAATGACTATCGGCGGGTGCGGCTCGGTATCGGCCATCCCGGGGTGAAGGAACTGGTGCACAGCTACGTGCTGGCCGATTTTGCCAAGGACGAGATGCCCTGGGTCACAGCCCTTTGCGAGGCGGTCGCCGACAACGCGGCGCTGCTCGCGACGGGGCGGGACTCGACGTTCCAGAACAAGGTGCATCTGGCGATGCAGGCGAAGGGATTTTTCGACAAGGACACCGGCGGAGTCTGATTTCTCCGCCGTCATGGCCGGGCTTGTCCCGGCCATCCACGTCTTGGTCAGCCGAGAAGGACGTGGATGCCCGGCACAAGGCCGGGCCTGACGAGAAGCGGCACCGAGGACATAATGGGATTCAAATGCGGTATCGTCGGATTGCCCAATGTCGGCAAGTCGACGCTGTTCAATGCGCTGACCGAGACGGCGGCGGCGCAGGCTGCGAATTATCCGTTCTGCACGATCGAGCCCAATGTCGGCGAGGTCGCCGTGCCCGACCCGCGGCTGGAAAAGCTCGCAGCCATCGCCAAGTCGGGGCAGATCATTCCGACCAGGCTGACCTTCGTCGACATCGCCGGGCTGGTCCGTGGCGCCTCCAAGGGCGAGGGGCTCGGCAACCAGTTTCTCGCCAATATCCGCGAGGTCGACGCGATTGCGCATGTCGTGCGCTGCTTTGAGGATTCCGACATCACCCATGTCGAAGGCAAGATCGCGCCGCTCGCCGACATCGAGACGATCGAGACCGAACTGATGCTCGCCGATCTCGAAAGCCTGGAGAAGCGCGTCGACAATCTTGCGAAGAAGGCCAAGGGCAACGACAAGGAGGCCAGGGAGCAGCTCGACCTCGTCAACCGCACGCTGGAGCTCTTGCGCGCAGGCAAGCCGGCACGCCTGCTCGAGCGCAAGGCTGAGGAAGAGCGCGCCTTCTCCATGCTGGGGCTGTTGAGCTCCAAGCCCGTCCTCTATGTCTGCAACGTCGAGGAGGCGGCTGCCGCCACCGGCAACGCGTTTTCCCAGACCGTCGCCGACTATGCGGCGAAGGAGGGCGCGGTGGCGGTGGCGATTTCGGCAAAGATCGAATCCGAGATCGCGACCTTGTCGCGCGAGGAGCGCGCCGAGTTCCTGCAGACGCTGGGCTTGCAGGAGGCCGGCCTCGACCGCCTGATCCGCGCCGGCTATCAGCTGCTCGACCTCATCACCTATTTCACCGTGGGTCCGAAAGAGGCCCGCGCCTGGACCATTCACCGCGGCACCAGGGCGCCGGCGGCGGCGGGCGTGATCCACACCGATTTCGAAAAAGGCTTCATCCGCGCCGAAACCATCGCCTATGCCGATTACGTCGCGTTCGGCGGCGAAGCCGGCGCGCGCGATGCGGGCAAACTACGGCTGGAAGGCAAGGATTACGTCGTCGCCGACGGCGACGTGATGCATTTCAGGTTCAACACGTAAGACCAGCGGAACGCCTAGCGCATTCCGCCCTGGTCGCGGATGGCGCCGAGATGCTCGTTGATGCGAAACACGATCAGGACGAATTCCGCCAGGATGCGCGAAAACACGATGCCGACCACGATGCTCGCGATCGAGGAGAGCAGCACCAGAAATCCGCCGAACGGGCTGATCGCCATGGCGGAGAGCCCCGAGAAGATTCCGGACAGGCCGAACAGGCAGATCAGCGCAATCACCAGCCAATAAAAGGTCTTGATGACGGTCGGCGTAATGAAACGGTCCCACTGAAACAGGTCCCGGAATTCAAACATCGGTCGGCTCCCCCGGCAAATCCAAATGTGTGCAACACTCGAACTGATGGCTGACGGCATCCGCCTAGCCCCGAACGCGCCGTCCGGCAAGATCGAGCATCGGCCATGCAGGCAAGTCGCTTGAGATTGCCGGAAAGTACGGCCACAATCTGACCTTCCTCGCCGCAATTCCCATGATCACCCTGACCTTCGAAGATTTCCCACCCGGTCGTTTCGGCAGTTTCGGACCGCGTCATGTCACGCGCGAGGAGATCCTCGCCTTTGCCGCCGAGTTTGATCCGCAGCCGATGCATCTCGACGAGGCCGCGGCGAGCCGGTCCATGCTGAAGGGGCTGTCGGGTTCGGGCTGGCATCTCTGCTCGATCATGATGCGGATGCTGTACGACGGCTTCGTCGGGCGCGCCTATTCGCTCGGCTCGCCCGGCGTCAACGAGCTGCGCTGGCTCGCGCCTCTGCGGCCCGGCGACGACCTGATGCTCGAGGTGGACGTGATGGAGGCGCGCGTCTCGCGCAGTCGGCCCGATACCGGCATCGTGACGTTGAAGTGCACGGCGCGCAACGCCGCGGGCCAAGCGCTGTGCGAGATGATCTCGCCGCTGATCATCGGCCGGCGGGGGCGCGCCGTGGGGGAGGCCCGTTGATGCGCTTCTTCGAGGACATGGAGGTCGGCCAGCGGCGCGAGATCGGCTCCTTCACCTTCACCGCCGAGGCGATCAAGGCGTTTGCCGTGCAATTCGACCCGCAGCGCTTTCATCTCGACGAGGAGGAGGGGCGCAAGTCGCTGTTCGGAGGGCTGGCTGCCTCCGGCTGGCATGTCGGCTCGGTCTGCATGAAGCTCCTGGTCGCCGACGCGCAGGCCGAGGCCCGGGAGGCGGCCGCGCGCGGCGAGGAGGTTGCGGTGTGGGGACCCTCGCCGGGTTTCCGCGACCTGCGCTGGCTCAAGCCGGTGCTTGCCGGCGACACCATCAGCTTTGCCAGCGAGATCATATCCAAGCGGACGTCCGAGTCGCGCCCGCAATGGGGCATTCTGCAGGCCCGCCACACCGGCACCAACCAGCGCGGCGAACCGGTGTACTCGCTGGTCGCGACCGCCTTCGTGCCGCGGCGGACATGACGGAACATGCTTAGCGGACTGCCAACGCATTTCGCTGCCTTCAATGATGTTGCGGAACAAACTATTCGCTAACGCATTTTGAACATTGTGCTGCCCATAATGCGGCCGGCTTCAGACGTGCAGGGACTGACGATGGCGGATCGCTTCGGCTTGAAATTGGTGGGTTTCATCTTCGCGAGTGTCACGATCGCGGTGATGCTGACCACGACCCTGGTCGTGAAGGGGTATGCCGACGGCTCCTACTCGCTCGAAAGCGCACCGATCGAGAGTCGTTAACCATACGATCGGGCGGCCCGGCCTCTCTATCTGCTCCACAGCAGCGCCAGCACCGCCACCGCAACGAACAACAGTCCGACGAACCGGATCATGATGGTGCCGATGTGGTGCTGCGAGGCGCGCAGCGGCAATGGATCGGCGTTGTCCGGACGAATCGTTTCCATGTGGCGACGTGTCTCCTCGGATTCGGCCGCTTGTTTCGGCGTCAGACCTTGGTCGCCACGCAAGGCGCGGAAGTTCAATGCGGCATCGGACGCGTTGAGCATCCCAGAACGAGAACCGCCGCACTCCGTGGCGGGAGGCGGCGGGCTCAATTGGCGACAGAAGCAGGCTCAGCCGTTGCGCAGGTTCTCGGCGGAGCGCTTCCACTGCGAGACGTTGTCGGTGATCATGCGCGTCGATTTCATCGCCGCCTGGCTGAGCTGGGCATAGCCGGAAATCTCGCGCTGGACCCGCTGGCCTTCCGTGTGCAGCAGCTCGCGCAGCGCTTCCAATTCGGCAATCAGGTTCTCGATTTCCGACAGCGAGGTGCCGGCGACGCGTTGAATCAGCGAATTGACGTTGTTCACGGTAGCCTCCGCGCTTGGGTCAAGCGTGGGTTCGGCGCTGCTCACCGAGGCCGGACGGCGCAGATAGGCGATATCGTTGCGGACGAAATCGCGAATGCCCGCCTCAACTTCCGAAACTGCGAGATTGTTGTCCGTCTCGGCTTCGGTCGTTTCAACTTTTTCCGAACGTAGAATGTTCATCGGCCTTTTACCCCTGTTTCGCGTTGCTATTTCGCGTGAGCGCGAGTGTCCCCCGCAATGGCGAACGTATCGCCGTCATCTGGACGGCTGATTTTGGCCGCATCGCGGCCAACTTGCGGCATTGCGGGATCATTCGATGAATTTGCGGTGGCAGGTCCATGGCGCTTTCACGCCAGGATTGTTTACCAGCTCCGCTTGAATCCTGCGGTGATGCTCTTGCTGGTCGCGCCCTGCGATGTTTCACCGATCGAGCCCGAGATCGTGACGCCGTCGCTGAGCTTCTGCTCGGCGCCGAATGTGTGCAGCCAGCGGTCGTCGGTCGACGACAGGCTCTGGCCGGCCACGAGGCTCGTGCCGGTGTCGGCGATCTCGAACTTCGCCGACTGGTCGGTCTCGTAGCTTCTGCCTGCGCGTGCCGCCACGCCGGGCACCGGCACGACGCCCTGTTGCGTGAGGCTGTAGGCGTTCTGCAGTGTCAGCGAATATCGGCCGGACAGCGGCACCGACTTGCTGATGGTGGTGTCGAGCGTGCTCTGATCGGCTCCCGAATCGACCCGCGCCTCGACGGCGGTCTTGTCCCAGATCGAGCCGGCGCCGGGCGCGGTGATCGCCGCAAATGCGGTGCCCGAGGATTGCGGCACGGTGCCGCCATTGGCGGTCTTTTCCGCAAGCAGCTCGGACATCGTGGTGGGCTCGCGCGCAACGGTCATGTCGGCGCCGACGCGGGCGTCCCAGAACGGCGAGAGCGATTGCTTCACCGACACCGCGGAGGCGCCGTTCGGGTTGTCCGTGCTCGACCAGTTCGCGCCACCGGCGGAAGCTGCAGGCGAGGCCGCCCGCGGCTTCGCTGCAGCGAGCGTGGAGGCGTCGACATCGAGCTGGCTCCAGTCGAGCTTGCTCACGTCGATGTCCTTGATGTCGGAATCATTGGCATCGGCCACTTCAGTGGCGTCGGCCTGTTCGGCCGCAGCTTGTGCGTCGTCGGCCGCCTCCAGCGCCTCTTGCGCCCGCGCAGGCAACGCGAGACCGGCGGCAAGCATTGCCGCCAGCATCGAAGCCTTGAGCCAGCCGGAAAACCTGTCGGAAAACATCAGCCCCCGCCAATTCCAACGATCATTATAGGGTGATTCCGAAGCAAAATTGTGACCGGGCGATTCGATGCGCTGTCAGTTCGGGGCGCGTCGACGACGCGAAATCTCGAGATTCCGGGTTCAGCCCTGCCGGGCTGCCCCGGAATGACAGCATCAAGTCGCCAGTGTTGTCATCCTGGGCAGATGGATCGGACGGCCGAGCGTCTGCTCCACCAGGTCGAACGTATCGAGCAGCACGCGGATGCTGCGCAGCCGGCCGGCCTTGAACTGGGCGAAGTGCGCCAGGCGCAAGACGATCGGCTTGTTGGAATCCAGCGAGGTGAAGGAGAAGCGCAGCATCGAGGCGGCTGCATCGACCCCGAGCAGGATGGTTTCGCGATCATAGCGATGCACTCTGACGGTATCCGCGATCTGCCTGATCACCTCGAGCACGGCGGCCTTGCCGCGCCGCGCGCCGAGAAACGGAAACATGTCGATGGGCCCGAAGATCGCCCATTCCACGTCCTCGTCGATCAGCGGCTCGATGATGTCCAACTGGCGTTCGTTGATCGCGCGATGCAACGCGCGCGAGAAACGCCAGAGGCTATGCTCTGTCATTTCGATTCAGTCCTGAGATGGAGTGCAAAAACCGGCAGCCCGCCGGCAGGCGCGTCATTCGCGACGCGCGCGGCTCCGTTGCTGCTCGTCGGACGCGTCCAATAGCCGAACTTACCCGATTCGCAATGTGCATTTTTTGCATTGCACAAATGTCGCCGGCTCGCAATCACTTTCGCTCCAGGCCTCATTCGCCCGGGCGGACATGCTCGCGTTCGATCGCGATCTCGTTGTCGCGGAAGGCGAGCAGGCCGAACAGAAACGCCCCGCCAAGCCCGCCGATCATGGCACCCGCCGGCATGAAGGTGAAGAACACCAGCATGCCGCTAAAGCCTTCAAAATCAGGTGTTTCGAAGATTTGCACCCATGCAAGCCCGAGGCCCATGCCGAGCGCGGCGCCGCCGAACGTGCCCAGGGTCAGGCCCAACAGGGCGAACAAGGCAATTTTCATAATGTGGATTTTGTCTGCAATGTCCCACGTATCGGTCGCTGCAAAGGGTGGCGAGGTTCAACGGACCGGCGTCGTTTCCCGACTCGCACGTCTCGGCCGCGCAGCGGAACCGGCGTGCCCTCTACGCCTCGTCCGCTCTCCTGCCGATCAGCTCCGCGCAGATGTCGCGTTCCAGCACCTGCTGCACCACGTCGAACGTGTCCAGGATTTCGCGGATGTGGGTGATGAGCCCGTCCTTGAGCGTGTAGAAGGCGGCGAGGTCGAATTGCACGATCCGCTGATTGCCAGCCTTGCAGAAGAACACACGGATGTTCGCCGCGACCTTGTCGCCTTCGGCCAGGATGATCGGCACGTCGTAGCGCATGCTCGCATAGCGGCCGTGAATTGTCTGCCAGGTGCGACGGAGTTCGTCCTTGCCCTTGTGGTGGCCCATATGCGGCAGGATTTCCATTGGTGCATTGGCGAAGAACGCGACGTCGTCGCTACAGCGCGCCAACGCGCCCTCGGTGTCCCGCGCATAGAAGATGTCCAGAAACTTCAGCACGCGTTGGCGGTTGAGATTTTCGACCATCGGTGCGCCTTGTCACTCCGCTTCCATCGTTACGCTCGTTCCGGGCCGTCTTGTTAGTGGCGCGAAGGCCGCTGGCGGTTCAATGCGGCGATGCGTCGCGAGGACGTGCCACCTGCGGTGGCGTCTCATCGACTGGAACCAGATTGCGGCTGACGCGGTTGTCCGGAGCATGATCCGGAAAAAGCGGACACCGTTTTTCCGGAAAGATCATGTTCGATCAGGAAGCCTGAAACGCGATGACGATTCAATGCCAATTTCATTGCGCCTCGGGCGAGCTCGTTGCAATAGTTGAGAGGTTCTCATGAAGACGCTGACCGCACTTGTCGTCGCCGCGCTCACCCTGGCGGCCGCCCCGTCCGCCGACGCCAAGGGCTGCATCAAGGGCGCCATCGTCGGTGGCGTTGCCGGCCACTACACGGTCCATCACGGCTGGCTCGGCGCCGCCGCCGGCTGCCTCTACGGCCGCCACCACGCCAAGCAGATGGAGCGGCAGCGCGAGACGCAGCAGCAGGGCCAGGCGAACGGTCAAGGGAGGATGTGAGGAGACGCGGCGCGGCGGACATCCTTCGGCACCACGCACGCGAATTTCAGATTCGAATTTCAAAGAGCAGAGATACAGCTTCGCATTCTCGCGGCGGCGTTCGCCCGAGTTTTGCATCGGCATCACCCTCTTGAGATTACAGAGGGCGCAGGGAAGACCGGGTGCCCGCTTGCACCCACGGCCCCCGCGCAAAAGGAATTTGCGCGAGTGCGCGTTGACCACAGGTACAGGCGGAAACACTCCGGCCTTCCCTGCGCAGTGGTTTACGGCTTACTTCGTGCTCTTCCCGGTGAACCAGCGTTTGCCACCGTCGCCAGCGCAATGCGCCTAAGCATCGTCGCCTACTTGGCACTTGCATGGGTGTGCCAGAACCACACGACTTCGCCGTCCACGTCGATGCCGCACGTCTCCAGCACCTTCGTGTCCACCGCATTCTGTCCCGCGTGTCGTGACGATCGCGATACGCCCCTCATGCCGGGACAGGATGCGCGGGACGATGCTGCTGATTTGCCCGACGGCGCA
>CAYVVB010000543.1:0-13839 GCA_964454955.1 uncultured Bradyrhizobium sp.
AGATTGCGCCAAACTGTGTGCGGATAGCGGCTGGTCCGTCGGAAGGATGATCGAGCAACATCGTCGTCTCCAGGTTGAGTGCTTCAGCAACCTCAGTCTGGCTTCAGACCTGGCTGCTATCCACTCCCCATGGAATCTTCGCGGAACCTATCATCGGGCCGCGCTTCGCGCGGACCCGTTGGCTCGCAATGACGACCATGTGGGGCCTTCTCTCTCTCAACCGTCATGCCCGCGAAGGCGGGCATCCAGTACCCCGGGGCTTCTCGGCTCAGATACTGGCGTCTCTGGAATACTGAATCGTCCGGTCAAGCCGGATGATGACCACAAATTATGTTTGAGAATTGAATCTGAGAGCATCGCACTCGCGCATAGCGTGGTCGTAGGATGGGTTGAACGCAGCGAAACCGATCGCGACGCGCGCGCTGATGGTGGGTTTCGCTGCGCTCAACCCATCCTACGAATCTCCGGCGCACAGCAAATCGAATCAAATTGGCTCCTCCCGGGTAAGCGGATTGCACCGGAGGCCGGCTATCAATACCGGCAAAAGGAGCCGACCTCATGCTGCGAGATCTACCCGACCATGGCTTGCCACTCGTCCAGCTCAAGGAGCAGCGCCGGGAGTTGATCGTCGCCTTTCAGAACCGGACCGGGCCGGTGAGCGGCTGGGAGCTGATGCAGGTCGCCGCGATTCAGCAGGCGATCTCGGCCTTCGAGGATGTGATCGCCGATCTCGACGCCGAGGTCGAAAGCACCGCGCAGCCGCCGCTCCTGAACAGCATGCAGGGCCAGCGGATCAGGGCGGTGGAGTGAGAGCAGTCCGGCCCAGGTGGGTTTGGTCGCAAAAAGGAGAATTGCAGGATTCATGGAAAGCCAACGAGACGAAACGCCATCGCAGGCGTCGCCACATCAGGCGCGGCCCTCGAGGGGCAACAGGGGCTCCGAACGAAACCGGGCGTTCGAGGCGAGCCGAGGTGAATCGTCGGCCCGAGCGTTTTCGCCGTCGCGGGCTCATGAGCCCGTCCGGGGCGAATAGAGCATGATCCGGAAAGGTGCGTAGCGGCTTTCCGGAAAGATCGTGCTCGATCAAAGCGCAAGGCGCGACGGCGATTCAACGTGATCGCGTCGCGCCGCCGTAAGCTCGCACCGCACTTGTGAACGCTTTGTTCACCATGGGGACAAAGCCGCGAAGACGCTTTGGCAAATCGGCCGGCTTCCCAACGTTGCTTATACCTTTGCTGCGTAATCGTGCTCTCGGGATGCCGGCCCCATCCAGTCTTCCGGCGTGTGGCACGTAGTGAAGCGTATGAGTACCGCTCGCATCGCCGTCCTGGCCATCGCTCCCGCGCGCGGGCGCGTTGCTGCCCCTCTTGCCGGCGGGGCCGATCACGAGCCTGCCCAGGCCACAGGTAACCGCCTCACTCGACGCCGCAAGCGGCGCAATCTGGACGGTCGGCTCGCCGGTTCGAGTCCGCACGCGCCCTTCACCATTCTCCGGGCCGCCCGGTACGGCGTCCCGTCTCAAGTCACGGCACAGAAGTGACCGAAAGGAATTCAGAATGAAATACAGGGAAAATCGGCGCAGATTGCGCAGCTATCTGGTCAGCGCCCTGTACGTTTCGGCTGCGGCGGTGCTGGCTCTCCATCCGGGACTCATTCCCGCGCGAGCGGCCGAAGACGGTGCCGCGACCACGACGGCGACTCCGGCCGTGGCGCCGGTGGCGACCGTGCAGGCTGCCGCAGCACCGGCTGTGGCATCGGCGACCCCGGCCGTGTCGCTTCCCCCCATATCGGTCAAGACACGCTTTCTGTCGCTCGGCATCGGCAAATCCGTCGTCGTCGAACTGCCGCGCGAGGCCAAGGATGTGCTGGTCGCCGACCCCAAGATCGCCAACGCGGTGATCCGTTCGGCACAGCGCGCCTTCATCATCGGCGCCGGGGTTGGGCAGACCAACGTCGTGTTCTTCGACGCCGCCGGCCAGCAGATCGGCTCCTATGACATCGCAGTCACGCGCGACCTCAATGGCGTGCGCGCCGCCCTCCACGAAAGCCTCCCGGGCGTGCGGATCGAAGGCGTCGGCGACGGCGTGATCCTGACCGGCTCGGTGTCGTCTCCGATCGAGGCGCAGCAGGCCGGCGACATCGCCGCGCGGCTCGTCGGAGGCGCCGACAAGGTGGTCAACAGCATCGTCGTCCGCGGCCGCGACCAGGTGATGCTCAAGGTCACCGTGGCGGAAGTCCGCCGCGACATCATCAAGCAGATGGGCATCGACCTCTCCGCCAGCATGAACTACGGCACGGCGGTGGTGAACTTCAACAACTCCAATCCGTTCACCGCAAACAACGGCCCGCTGGTTTCCGGCAACGACTTCAGCGCCTCGTCGGTCGTCAAGGGCCTGCCCACCTTCACCGCCACCATGCGCGCGATGGAGAGCGCGGGCGTGATGCGGACGCTGGCCGAGCCCAACCTGACCGCGATTTCCGGCGAGTCGGCGACCTTCATAGCCGGCGGCGAATTTCCGATCCCGGCCGGCTATTCATGCGATCCCACCACGCATGTCTGCACCACGCAGATCTCCTACAAGAAATTCGGCATCTCGCTCAACTTCACACCCGTCGTTCTGTCGGAGGGGCGGATCAGCCTGCGCGTGATGACGGAAGTGTCCGAACTGTCCAGCGACAATGCCATCACGGTGTCTCAGGCGCTCTCCTCCTCGTCGACGAGTTCGATCACCATCCCCTCGGTCCGCACCCGCCGCGCGGAGACGACGCTGGAAATTCCCTCCGGCGGCTCCATGGCGATGGCGGGCCTGATCCAGGAACAGACCAAGCAAGCGGTCAACGGGATGCCCGGCCTTGATCAGTTGCCGGTGCTCGGCGCGCTGTTCCGCAGCCAGGACTACGTCAACCATGAGACCGAGCTCGTGGTGCTGGTCACCCCCTACGTCGTGCGCGCGGTCGCCGAGAAGGACCTGTCGCGCCCCGACGATGGATTTGCACCGGCCTCCGATTCGGAGTCGGCCCTGCTTGCTCAGATCAGCCGGATTTACGGGGTCGCCGCGCACGCGCCGGCGGCAAATTGCAGATGCAGCTTCGGTTTCATCGTTGATTGACGAGGAGCGCGCCGGCGGCGTGGGGGTGAGGGCAGAACAATGCGAGAGAGAACAGCGACGGGACGCTATCGAACTTCGCTGCTAGGGTGCGCGCTCGCCGGCCTTTCACTTGCGCTCGGCGCCTGCACCTTGACCGGCAGCGAGCAGGTCGTCACCGCGAGCGTTCCCGACGATTACCGGCTGCGCCATCCGATCGCGATCGAGGAAGGCAAGCAATCGATCGTCGTCTTCGTCGGCCAGGGCCGCGGCGGCCTTTCCAGCGCGCAGCGCAACGACGTGGCGGGGCTGGCGCGCAGCTGGGTTCATGAAGGAACGGGCGTGATCGTGGCCGAGGTGCCGGTGAACACGCCGAACGCACGCGCGGCAAGTTCGACCTATGGCGAGATCAAATCCGTGCTGCTGGCTGCCGGCGTGCCGTCGAACGGACTGCTTCTGCACCGCTATCAGCCGGACGATCCACGCTTCCTGCCGCCGATCCGGCTGAGTTATCCGAGGATCAGAGCCGTCGCCGGTCCGTGCGGACTGTGGCCGGCGGATCTTGGTCCCTCGACCCTGAACCCGGGCTACAACGCGAACCAGCCCTACTACGATTTCGGCTGTGCGAACCAACGCAATCTCGCCGCGATGATCGACAATCCGGCGGACCTCGAGCAGCCGCGATCCGAGACCGTCGCCTACACGGCGCGGCGCTCGGAAGCGTTCGAGAAATATCGCAAGGGTGAATCGAGCGCGACCACCTATCCCGAAGCCGACAAGGCCAAGCTCAGCGATACCGGCAAATGATCAAGTCAGCCTTTCCCAAACCCGACGACAGTGCGGACGGCACTGCTCCATCCGCGGACGATCATATCGCGCCGGTGCCGCGCATCTCGGTGCAGGCGTTCTGCGAGACGGAGGCGATCGCCGACATCGTGAAAGCGGCCGGGCAGGATCGTCGTCTCGCCAAGGCGCATCTGACCGTCAAGATGGGCGGCGTTGCAGCCGCGATCGAAGCCTACGGCGCGATGCCGACGCCCAACGTCATCATCCTGCAGTCCGACGGCGACAGCAACATTCTGGACGGACTCGATCAGCTCGCCAGCGTTTGCGACCCCGGAACGCGTGTGGTCGTGATCGGCAGCGACCAGGACGAGGTGCCCTATCGGCAGCTCGTGCGCCGCGGCGTCAACGATTACATCGTCGGCCCGGTCGAGACGCTCGATATCGTGCGCGCGATCTGCAGCCTGTTCTCGGCGTCGGAAGCCGTGATTACGGGGCGTATCATCGCAGTGGTCGGCGCCAAGGGCGGCGTCGGCGCATCGACGGTCGCGCACAACGTTGCATGGACGATTGCGCGCGACCAGGCGATGGATTCGGTGGTGATCGATCTCGATCTCGCCTTCGGCACGGCGAGCCTCGACTACAATCAGGATCCGGCGCAAGGCATCGCCAACGCCGTGTTCCAGCCCGATCGGCCCGACACGGCGCTGATGGAGCGGCTGCTCGCGAAATGCACCGACCATTTGAGCCTCCTGGCCGCACCCGCAACGCTCGATCGCGTCTATGATTTCGGCGCCGAGGCGTTCGACGCGATTTTCGACACCATGCGCATGACGACGCCCTGCATCGTGCTCGACATCCCGCATCAATGGTCGGCCTGGACCAGACGCGCATTGATCAGCGCCGACGACATTCTGGTCGTCGCGGAGCCCGACCTTGCCAACATGCGCAACACCAAGAACCTGATCGGCGTGCTGAAGGCCGCGCGGCCCAACGACCGGCCGCCGCTCTACTGCATCAACCAGGTCGGCATGCCAAAGCGGCCCGAGATCGACGTGAAGAGCTTCGCCAAGGCGATCGAAACCGCGCCGGTCGCAGCGATCCCGTTCGATTCGAAGACGTTCGGCACGGCCGCCAACAACGGGCAGATGATCGCGGAGATTTCCGCAAGCCACCGCGCCTCGCAGCTTTTCCGGCAGATCGGACGCCAGCTGACCGGCCGGCAGGAACCCAGGCAGCGGGGTTTCCTGCTCTCCTCGATTTTCGACAGGCTGCGCGGCAACGCGCGACACGCCGGCTGATCAATCGGTAAAGAGAATCGAAAGGCAAACCCGTCACTTGGACCTATCAGGCTAGGAACATCCTAACAGCTATTCGCTAGACCAGCAGGGAGACGGAAAAACTCTACCGAGCTGGGGCAATCACGAAAAATGCTGGCCAATCGACGCAGAAGCGAACGCCGCCTGTGCAGGCGGATTGCGAAAATTCAAACGGGTGCCGGCTCGCTGCCACGTGACTGCACGATCACCGACATCTCCGATGGCGGCGTCAAGGTGGTTGCCGAATATGTCGAGATTCCCCCGCAGTTCACCATCATCTTCTCGACCGACCACGCGCGGCAATGCCGCCTGGTGTGGCGGATCGGCTGCGAGTTCGGCGCCGAGTTCATCGACTAGGCGCCGTCGCCTCACAGACTCGGCGCCGGCTCGAGCGGCAATGCCTGCAGGCCGCCGAAGCGGCGCTCGCGCCGATGGAACGAGGCGAGCGCCTCGGCGAGAGCTTCGGCATCGAACTCGGGCCACATCCGTTCCGTGAAGTGCAGTTCCGCGTAGGCGCCCTCCCAGAGCAGGAAGTCGGAGAGCCGCTTCTCACCGCTGGTGCGGATGATGAGGTCGACGTCGCGCAAGCCGGCCTCTCCGGTGACGAACTGCGAAAACAATTCGCGCGTCGGCTCGCCGATTCCGGCGAGCCGTGTCGCGGCGTTGAGGATCGCATCGCGCGCGGAGTAGTCCACCGCGATGCGCAGGTGCAGCACCGTGCCTCTGGCGGTCGCGGCCTCGGCGCGCGCGATCGCATCCGCAATCCCCTCGGGCAGGCGATCGCGCCGCCCGATCACGTTGAGACGCACGCCGTTCTTCAACAGGCTGCCGACCTCGTTGGCGAGATAGAACCGCAACAGCGTCATGAGGCCGGCGACTTCCGTCCTCGGCCTGCGCCAGTTGTCGGTGGAAAAGGCATAGAGCGTCAGTGTCCCCACCCCCTGGTCGGGCGCGGCTTCGACCACGCGGCGGATCGCCTCGACGCCCGCCTCATGTCCGCGCAGCCGCGACAGGCCACGCCGCGTCGCCCATCTGCCATTGCCGTCCATGATGATGCCCACATGGAGCTTGTCGGAGAGCTTGTCCGAAAGCTCGTCTGCGAGTTTGGATGAGAGACTACTTTGCATCACAAAGTTCCCCTGCAAAAAAGAGCGACCACGTGTCAGGTCGGCAGAATGCCGAGCCGCGACGGCGCCGAAGATTCCTTGCCGGCGGCTTTGGCGGCGTCGCGCACCAGCCGTTCCAGAACGGCGAGATAGTCCATGAAGCGACGGCGGCCGGCCTTGGTGAGCCTGCACGAGGTATGCGGCCGGTTGCCCTCATATCCCTTGGTGACCTCGACCAGTCCCGCTTCCTGCAGCACCTGCAGATGCCGGCTGAGATTGCCGTCGGTGAGCCCGCAAAGCTGCTTGAGATCGGCGAACGCCAATCCCTTGGGATGGGCCATGAGCGAGGTCATCAGCCCGAGCCGCGCCTTTTCATGAATCACCCGGTCGAGGCCGTCATAGGAGAACGGCGCGTGGTTGGCGTCATTCTTCGGCATCGGGTTCCTCGGAAGCAAAATAAAGGACGGTCGCCATCAACCCCTGGCCGACAACGAACGGCAGGCCCATGGTCCATGGCGACAGCGCATGGTTCTGGCTCGCCAGCACGAACACAACAAATCCCGCCAGGAAATACCAGGCACCCGCGAATGCTACGCTGCGTGGCAGGGAGCGCACCGACGCGAAAATGCCGAGGCTCACCAGCACCTGCCAGAGGCCCGGAAGCATCCACAATGCCTCGGGCGCGAACTTTCCCAGCACCACGGCGAGCAGCACGCCCGCGATCCCCGACGGGAGGAACTGCTCAAGCGCCTGGTGAATCATCGCATCCGCCAGACCCGAATGATGCCGGCGCGAGCGCGCCTGCATTTCGATCCAGATCATCAGCGCCGACACAGCGGCGGCCGCCGCCCAACCGAACAGGAAAGTGAGTGGGTGGCCGTTCGGGTCGCCAAGCCAGAGATATTGCAGGACCGCGGTCAAGAGCGCCACGCCGCCGGTGGCGGCGATCGCCGCCGGGCCATAGCCGCGGAACGCGGTGCCGGCCGCAATCTGGCTGCGAATGGCGATGATGTCGGCCAACGCCTTGTCGAGATCGCTCATTTCCCGCTCCACTTTGCGACGCAAAGTATTATGGAACCGCAAAGTGAATGCAAGGCGCTTTTTGCGGCAGACGTAAGGCGATGCGCGCCGGCAAGACACGCCAGTCGTTCCAGCCGGCGGGGCGCCGGCGAAACCACTTCTGGTTGCTTCCGGCGATGCGTGCCCATAAAATGCCTGGAGGTTGCGCTGGGGGGCGTCATGTTCAGAGGGTTGGTTCTTGCGTGTCTGCTGCAATTTGCAATCGCAGCGTCGGCTCTCGCCGCCGGGCCTTTCGGCAGCATCAATGTCGGCGCGTGGAAGGGCGGCGCCTTTACTGACGACACGACCGGCGCCTTCTCCCATTGCGCTGCGACCACGGGCTATGCCAGCGGCATTATCCTCGTCATCGGCTACAATGCCGACAAGTCCTGGCTGCTCGGTTTTGCCAACCCGGCCTTTCGCTACACCAAGGGCGAGAGCATTCCGATCGACCTGACCTTCGATGGACAGTCCGAAGCGAGGGTCTTTGCCAACGCCAATTCGCAGATCATGATGACGGCGATCCTGCCGCCGGGCGTTGCACGCGCCCTGCAGAAATCGAGCCTGATGGCCGCAACAATGGGCCGCGCCACCTACCAATTCAACCTGACGTCGACCGGGCCGCTGCTTCCGGTCCTCGCCAATTGCGTCGCCAAGATCAAGGCCGAAGGGATCAACAGCGCCGGAGATTTCACCAAAGTCGCCGCGCCAAAGGCGGGCTCTGGCGGCGACGCGCACGGCGCTGCGCCGGCTTCGCCGAAGGCCTCCAGGAGCATGAGCAAGAGCGGCACCGGTTTCGTGATCAGCGCCAATGGCCACATCCTCACCAACCATCATGTCATCGACGGCTGCACCGACATTCGCGGCAATCTCGGCGGCCAGCCGGCCACTGCGTTGCGGGTCGTCTCGAGCGACGAAACCAACGATCTTGCCGTCCTGCAGGGGCCGCCGGAATCCTTCAAGGATCATGCGAAGTTACGCGACCGCTCAATTCGCTCAGGCGACTCCGTGGTCGCGATCGGCTATCCGCTTCATGGCCTGCTCAGTTCGGATTTCACCGTCACCACGGGCATTGTCAGCTCGTTGAGCGGCACCTTGAACGACACGCGCTTTCTCCAGATCAGTGCCGCGGTTCAGCCCGGCAACAGCGGCGGCCCGTTGCTTGACACCAGCGGACTGATTGTCGGCGTGGTCGCGGCGAAGCTCGACGCGTTCAGCGTCGCACGCGCCACCGGCAATATTCCGGAGAACATCAATTTTGCCATCAAGACCGGTGCGATCCGCGATTTTCTGGACAACAGCGTCGTGCCGTTCGAAACGGCAGAACCCAAAGGCGAACTGAAAACCCCGGAGATCGCCGACAAGGCACGCGCCTACACGCTCCTGATTACCTGCACGGGTAAGGAGCCGGTCGAAGCCAAGCGATAGCGCCGCCTCAAATGGCTCGCCGACCGTGATCGAGCCAAACCGCTGGACCAAAACCGGCGCTGTCGAATTACCAGCCGCGATGGATGGGCCGGCCGCGCTGCGCCTGACCGAAGGCGAAACGCGGGTTGATCCCGCAGGAGACGTTGCGGCCCGAGGCGCTCGCGAGGCACTGCGCGCGCGTCTGGAACGAGCAGTCGCCTGGAAAGCCCACGCCGCGGCCCTGCACGCACCAGGGATAATCGCGGGCGTCCGCCGGCACCGAACTGCCCGAGAACGCAAGCGCGGTCGCGAGCACCGTCATCATTGCCAAGCCGAGTTTCCGCATGGCCGAGATCCTCCGCGTAAAATGAACCGGCGGCCAATCAACTCGATCAGACACGAAGCGGTTCCCGCGTCACTCCACCTTGAGCCCCGCGAATTCGACCACCTTCTTCCATTTCTCCGTTTCGGCCTTGATCTCGTCGCCGAACGCGTCAGGCGATTGGATCAGGGGTTCGCCGCCGAGTTCGACCAGGCGCTTTCGCATGTCGGGCTCGGCGAGGATCGCGTTGACCTCGGTGTTGAGCTTGCCGACGATCTCCTTCGGCGTGTTCTTCGGCGCGCCCATGCCGAACAGCGCGCTCGCCTCATAACCCGGAACAGTCTCCGCAATGGCCTGCACGTCAGGCAGTTGCGGCGAGCGCTGGGCCGTGGTGACGCCCAAGGCGCGCAAGGCTCCGGATCGGATGTGCTGGATGATCGACGGCATGTTGTCGAAGATCACCTGCACCTGGCCGCCCAGCATGTCGGTGATCGCCGGCGCCGCCCCGCGGTAGGGCACGTGCTGCATCTTGGTCCCGGTCATCGCCATGAACATCTCGCCGGAGAGATGCACGGAGGTGCCGTTGCCGGAGGAGGCCATGTTGACCTTACCGGGATTGGCCTTCAGATAGGCGATGAACTCGGCGACGTTCTTTGCCGGAACATCCTTGTTGACCGTCATCACGTTCGGCACGCGGTTGAAGGATGCCACGGGAGCGATGTCGCGCACGAAGTTGAACTTCAGATTGGCGTACAGCGTGGTGTTGATGTAGTTCGCAGGGTTGACCAGCAGCACCGTGTAGCCGTCGGGCTCGGCGTTCACCGCCGCCTCGGTGCCGATATTGTTGCCGGCGCCCGGCTTGTTCTCGATCACGAATTGCTGGCCGAGCTTCTCCGACAGCCGCTGGCCCACCAGCCGCGCCAGAATGTCGGTGGCCCCTCCGGGCGGATAACCGACCAGAAAACGCACCGGCCGGGTCGGGTAGTCGGCCGCTGCGGCGCGGGCTGAAGAGGCGATCAGGGACGGCAGGCCGATCGAAAAAAGAAGCGTCGCATCGCGGCGCGAAAGCATCGAGTTTCTCCCTAGTTCGTTCTTGTTGAGTTGGCAGCGCCCAGCGTTGTAACAGACGGCATGTTGCGCAGCCAGTGCACGACGCCGCGACGAAAGGATAGCCCATGCCGGTCAAGGTTCATGCGCTCGATCATCTGGTGATCAACGTAGCCGACGTCGCCCGTTCGGTCGCGTGGTACGAAAAGATCCTCGGCATGGAGGTCAGGGTCTTCGACCCCGGACAAGGCAAACCGAAGCGGACTTCGCTCGTGTTCGGCGACCAGAAGATCAATGTGCGTCCAAAGGACGCGGATAAGATCGAATGGTTCACCGCCGACCACGAGACGCCGGGCAGCGAGGATCTGTGCTTTCTCACCACCAGCAGTCCGGAAGAGGTGGCCGCGCATCTCGAGGCGAACGGCGTCGCCATCGAGGAAGGCCCGGTCGCCAAGCAGGGCGCGCGCGGCATGCTGCGCTCGGTCTATTGCCGCGACCCCGACGGCAGCCTGATCGAGATTTCGTCCTATGAAAGGAATGCCCCTTAAGGCGCAGCAATCGACAGACGAGAGAGCGTCGTCGCGCCCGGCCAGGATGACGCAGAAGATCACCATTTGATCGCTGCCGCGTCAGGTGGCAAAAGAGCTCCCAAACAAGAAGCATGAAAGGCCGCCGCCGCGCGCGGCACGGGAGGACACATGGCCAATTGGCAGGCCGCGCCGGGCGTCGTCGGACCATTTGCAGGGCTCGATGTGCCATGGCTGCTGAGAATGCGCAGCGAGAGCCGCAGCGAGCACCCGTTCCTGATCTGGGCGCCGTTCGACGCGCCGGCCCGACACTGGAGCTATCGCGAATTTCACGAGCGCGTCGGCGCGCTCGGCGCCGGGCTTCGGCGGCGCGGCATCAAGGCCGGCGATTGTGTGCTGATCCATCTGGACAACTGCATCGAGGCGATGCTGGCCTGGTTTGCCTGCGTCGAGCTCGGCGCGATCGCGGTAACCACCAACACCCGCTCTGCGGCCGCGGAAATGGAATACTTTGCCGATCATTGCGGCGCGATCGCTGCGATAACGCAGCCCGCCTATGCCGAAATGGTTTCGACGCATTGCAAGGGCCTGCGCTGGATTGCCGCGACTTCGCATGATGCGGGTGCCGCGCCCCTGCAGCCGCCCTCCCACAGCGATTCCTTCGAGGCGCTTTTCGCCGATAGCGCGGACCGGCCACGCCGCGCCGTGGACCCATCCGCGCCCTGCAGCGTGCAATATACGTCCGGCACGACGTCGCGGCCGAAGGCGGTGCTGTGGACCCATGCCAACGCGCTGTGGGGCGCCAAGGTCAACGCCGCACATGAGGACCTGCATGCGAGTGACGTGCATCAGACCTATCTTCCGCTATTTCATACCAATGCGCTGGCCTACTCCATGCTGGCGACGCTCTGGGTCGGCGGATCCTGCGTGATCCAGCCGCGGTTTTCCGCAAGCCGGTTCTGGAGCGTGGCGAAGGAGCATGGCAGCACCTTTACCTCGACCATTCCCTTCTGCATGAAAGCGCTGCTCGAGCACGACATTCCGAAGGACCACAAGTTCCGCCTCTGGGGCACCGCGGTGTGCGAGCCGCCGGCCTTTGCCGCCTTCGGCATCAAGATCATCGGCTGGTGGGGCATGACCGAGACCATCACCCACGGCATCGTCGGCGAGGTCGACCAGCCCAACGCTCCGATGTCGATCGGCCGCGCCGCTCCGGAATATTCCATCAGCATCACCGACGACGACGGCACTCCGACCGAGGTCGGCGGCACCGGCAATCTTTCGATCAAGGGCGTGCCCGGGCTCTCCTTGTTCAAGGAGTACCTTTACAACGAAAAAGCCACCCGCGAGAGTTTCGACGAGCAGGGCTATTTCATCACCGGCGACCGGGTGACTCTCCTGGAAAATGGCTTCATCCGGTTTGGCGACCGTGCCAAGGACATGCTCAAGGTCGGCGGCGAAAACGTCGCAGCGTCCGAGATCGAACAGGTGATCGCCGTGGTCCCGGGCGTGCGGGAGGCCGCGGTGGTCGCCAAGAAGCACGCGATGCTGGACGAGGTACCGGTCGTGTTCATCATCCCGCAGAGCGGTATAGAACCTGAGGAGCTGCGTGACGACGTCCTGGCCGCCTGCCGCCGCGCGCTTGCCGATTTCAAGGTGCCGCGCGAACTCCATTTCGTCGACGAGCTGCCGCGCTCGACGCTGGAGAAGGTGGCCAAGGCGGAGCTGCGGAAACTGCTGGGATAAGTTTCTCGTCGTTCCGGGGCGATCACTTCAGCGAGCGAACTATGGTGCGCAATTGCGCACCTGAGAATCTCGAGATTCCGGGTTCGGCTTTGCAAGCCGCCCCGGAATGACAGTGTGTCCGGCTAATACCCCGCGAAAGCCACCGGGCGGAACGCCTGCAGCAATTGCTGGTCGAGCTTGCCGCCCATGTCCTCCATCAGCGTAAACGCCCGGGCGTGAGTGAAGGGCAAGCGATAGGCGCGCTTCTCCACCAGCGCCGTATAGATGTCGACGATGGTGGTCAGCCGCACGATGTCGCTGATCTCCTCGCCGCGCAGCCCGTCCGGATAACCGCTGCCGTCCAGCAGCTCGTGATGATGCAGCACCACGTCGAGCATTTCGCGCGGGAAACCGCCCTGGCTCTCCAGCGCCTCATAGCCGCGGCGTGGATGCTGGCGGACTTCCATGATCTCCTCTTCCGTCAGCTTTCCCGGCTTGTCCAGGATCGCAATCGGAACGAAGGCCTTGCCGACGTCGTGCAGCAGCGCGGCGCGGGTCAGGCGCCGCTGGTCGTCCTCGTGCATGCCGAGATGCTGTGCGAATGCCACTGCAAAACCGGTGACGAACAGACAATGGCGATAGCTGCCGACGTGATGGCAGCCCACTTTTGTCAGCCATTCCCGCAATGAGGAGTGCTTGATCGCCTTGATGATCTTGGCCTCGGCCTCGATCACGTCGTCCAGCGTGAACGGTGCGCCGGCCGGCAGGCGCTCGAACATTTTCGCGATCACCGCATGAGCTGCCGCAACCCCGCGGTTCAGGGCCTTGCCGCGATCGGTCGCGTCGTAACTGCCGTTGTCGGGAAACGCACCATGGATGCGATGGAGAATGTCGCCCGGCCTGAACGGCCGCGCGATCGTATCGGTCGCGCCCAGCGCCCAGGCCTGCATCGCGGCGTGATGGAGAGCGTCCGCCAGCACGAACAGCCGCGGCATCGAGCGGTAGGCCTCGCCGCGCAGCTTCTTGCGCACGCGCTGCACGCTCTCCGGCGAACGCAGATTGATGTCCACCACGATCCCGGAGATATGGGTTGCGGGCTGCTCGGGAATATCCGACGTGGAGACCGTATCGACCTCACCCACCGACTGCAGGATGCTGGCAAGCTCGCCGCTGCGATCGACGCGATCCGACGCAAGCAGAAGACGGCGCTTGGACGATGGCTGTTTGGCAGCTGCTGTCATGGATCCCCAAGGGCTTGGCGTTGGCGATGTCGCCAAACCCTATCGGCAATGAGTTCCGCGGCACTTAATAGGCATGATGAACGCCGGTCTCACCCCAAGCCGACAATTTTAGGCGAATCGGTTGTATCGGTGAGCCACAGACTTGCTCCGTCATTCCGGGGCGCGCGCCAGCGCGAACTGCGGTGCGCAATTGCGCACCTGAGAATCTCGAGATTCC
>CAYVVB010000544.1:0-13376 GCA_964454955.1 uncultured Bradyrhizobium sp.
GGTGCCGCCTGTTCCCGCCGAGGTGCGCGAAGCCGTCCGTGCGCGACTGATGCACGACGGCGTCGAGGCTCTGCATGCGGAACTCGCGCGACGCGATCCGGCCTCGGCCGAACGGCTGAAGCCGCGCGATCGCGCCCGCATCGCGCGGGCGCTCGAAGTGGTCGAGGCCACGGGCCGCTCGCTTACCGACTGGCACCGCGAAGGCCTGCCGCCGGTCCTTCCGCGGGGACAATTTTCGGCAGTGTTTCTCGCGCCCGAGCGCGAGGCGCTCTATGCGCGGATCGATGCGCGGTTCGACGCTATGCTGAAGCTTGGCGCGCTCGAGGAGGTCGAGCGGCTGGCGGCACGACAACTCGATCCGCTGCTGCCGGCGATGAAGGCGCACGGCGTGCCGCCGCTGATGAAGTACCTCAAGGGCGAGATCACGCTGGAAGAGGCCGCCGAAATCGGCCGCGCCGACACGCGGCACTACGCCAAGCGGCAGTTCACCTGGTTTCGGCACCAGCTCCCGGAATTTGCCTGGGTGACGCCGGAGGACGCGCGAGGGTGGCTCGAATCCGGGCTTCGGACGTAGCCCGGATGAGCGCAGCGATATCCGCGATAACCTCGCCTTTCTCCCCGGATGTCGCTGCGCTCATCCGCGCTACAGGTCCGCGCGTGCCATGATCAGCCCTCAGCGCTGTTCCGGCAAATTCGCGCTCGCCGAACGGCCGGAACATCGCTAGACTATGAAAACGCGCCAAATCGGCCGGACTCCCTTGACATTGGGTCGTTCGCCGGTATGGTTCGCGCAACCTTTGGGAAGTCCGGCCTGGGCCATGCGTAATATTATTACCAAACTCCTTATCGTGGTCGTACCCAGGCGCACCGCCGGGGATGGCTGACGGCCATCCAAATTCAGGCGGTGTGCATGGGGCCTCTCGGGCCCTTTTTTATTTTCCAGAGCAAACACGAAGCGGCCGCGAGAAGCGGCAATCCGGAGCCAGCCATGACCGAAACGAGCCACAATCCCACCCAGATGACGGGAGCCGCCATGATCGTGCGGGCACTGGCTGACCATGGCGTGCAGCACATTTTCGGCTATCCGGGCGGCGCGGTGCTTCCGATCTATGACGAGATTTTCCAGCAGAGCGAGGTCGAGCACATCCTGGTGCGGCACGAGCAGGGCGCGGGCCACGCCGCGGAAGGCTATGCGCGCTCGACGGGCAAGCCGGGCGTCGTGCTGGTGACCTCCGGCCCCGGCGCCACCAACATGGTGACGGCGCTGACCGATGCGCTGATGGACTCCATCCCGCTCGTCTGCATCACCGGCCAAGTGCCCACGCATCTGATCGGCAACGACGCGTTCCAGGAATGCGACACCGTCGGCATCACGCGGCCCTGCACCAAGCACAACTGGCTGGTGCGCGACGTCAACGATCTCGCCAAGGTGCTTCACGAGGCCTTCTATGTCGCAACCAGCGGCCGGCCGGGCCCGGTGGTCGTCGACGTGCCGAAGGACGTGCAGTTCGCCGTCGGGACCTATCATCCGCCGCGCAAGTCCGACGTGCACGTCTCCTATGCGCCGCGGGTGAAGGGCGAAGCGGCGCAAATCCGTAAAGCGGTGGCCCGGCTCGCCTCGGCCAAGCGGCCGGTGATCTACAGCGGCGGCGGCGTCATCAATTCCGGGCCGGAAGCCTCGAAGCTGTTGCGCGACCTGGTCGAGGCCACGGGATTTCCCGTCACCTCGACGCTGATGGGCCTTGGCGCCTATCCCGCCACCGGCAAGAACTGGCTCGGCATGCTCGGCATGCACGGCACCTACGAAGCCAACATGACCATGCATGACTGCGACGTCATGCTGTGCGTCGGCGCGCGCTTCGACGACCGCATCACCGGACGGATCGACGCGTTCTCGCCGGGCTCCAAGAAGATCCACATCGACATCGATCCGTCGTCGATCAACAAGAACATCCGCGTCGACGTGCCGATCATCGGCGATGCCGGCAACGTGCTCGGCGATCTTCTGCAGGTGTTCAAGGCCGAGGCGAAGAAGCCCGACATCAGGGAATGGTGGCAGCAGATCGCCAAGTGGCGCGCGCGCAATTCGCTCGCCTACAAGAACAACAGGGATATCATCCTGCCGCAATATGCCATCCAGCGGCTGTTCGAGGCCACGCGGGGCAAGGACGTCTACATCACGACCGAAGTCGGCCAGCACCAGATGTGGGCGGCGCAGTTCTTCGGCTTCGACGAGCCGAACCGCTGGATGACCTCCGGCGGGCTCGGCACCATGGGCTATGGCCTGCCGGCCGCGGTCGGCGTTCAGGTCGCCCATCCCAACAGCCTCGTCATCGACATCGGTGGCGATGCGTCGGTGCAGATGACCATCCAGGAAATGTCGACGGCCGTGCAGTACGACCTGCCGGTCAAGATCTTCATCCTCAACAACCAGTATATGGGCATGGTGCGGCAGTGGCAGCAGCTTCTGCACGGCAACCGCCTGTCGCATTCCTACACCGAGGCGATGCCGGATTTCGTCAAGCTCGCGGAAGCCTATGGCTGCGTGGGCCTGCGGGCGATCAAGCCGGCCGATCTCGACGGAGCGCTCAAGGAGATGATCTCGGTGAAGCGCCCGGTGTTGTTCGACTGCCGCGTCGCAGCGCTGGAAAACTGCTTCCCGATGATTCCATCCGGCAAGGCGCACAACGAAATGCTGCTGCCGGAGCAGGCGACCGACGAAGCCACCGCCGCGGCCTTCGCCGCCGGCAAGGCGCTGGTGTGAGGCGTAAGGCGGGTGACGATGTTTGACATCGACGAACTCGAGCGTGCGCATAAGCTGGTCCGCGAGGCGGTGCCGGCCACGCCCGCCTACGCCTGGCCGCTGCTGGCGGAGCGGCTCGGCACGTCCGTCGTCGTCAAGCACGAGAACCACACGCCGACCGGCGCCTTCAAGGTGCGCGGCGGACTTGTCTACGTCGACCGCGTCAAGCGCGCGCGGCCCGGTGTCGCAGGCCTGATCACGGCGACCCGCGGCAATCACGGCCAGAGCATCGCCTTTGCCGGCAAACGTCACCGCGTGCCGGTGACGATCTATGTGCCGCACGGCAACTCCGTGGAGAAGAACCGCGCGATGGTCGCGTTCGGCGCGCATCTTGTCGAGCATGGCGACGATTTCCAGGAGGCGCGCGAGGAGGCCGGCCGGCATGCCGAACGCGACGGCCTGCACATGGTGCCGTCCTTTCATCCGGATCTGGTGCTGGGGGTTGCCACTTACGCGCTGGAATTGCTGCAGGCCGCGCCCGATCTCGACGTGCTCTATGTGCCGATCGGGCAGGGCTCCGGAATCTGCGGCTGCATTCTCGCGCGCGACCTGCTCGGTCTCAAAACGGAAATCGTCGGCGTGCAGTCGACGCTGGCGCCGGCTTACGCGCGCTCGTTCACCGCGCGCACGGTGGTGAACACGAACAGCAGCAACACGCTGGCGGACGGCATGGCGACGCGCAATCCCGACGCGGATGCGCTCGCGCTGATCCTCAAGGGCGCCGCGCGTATCGTGCAGGTCACGGACGAGGAGATCGCAGGCGCGATCCGCGCCTACTGGACCGACACCCACAACATCGCCGAAGGCGCCGGCGCCGCGCCGCTCGCCGCCGCGTTGCAGGAGAAGCACAGGCTGCACGGCAGGCGCGTCGGGCTCGTGTTGACCGGCGGCAATATCGATTTCGATCTGTTTCGGAAGTGGGTGATGGCGGATAGTGCCGTCGCAGGGAGCGCGGCTGTGTCATGAGGGCGCTCGTCGCACCACACATTCAGCCGTCATGGCCGGGCTTGACCCGGCCGTCCACGTCTTCCTTTTCGCGGAACGGCGTGGATGCCCGGCACAAGGCCGGGCATGACGGAGAGAGATGATTAGGGGACCAACCATGAACCAGCCCGCATCGGCCTATTTCATCGAAGACCGCCACGACCCCAGCGAAACACACACGCTTGCGGTGCTGGTGCAGAACGAGCCCGGCGTGCTTGCACGCGTGATCGGGCTGTTCTCGGGCCGCGGCTACAACATCGAAAGCCTCACCGTCTCCGAGACCGAGAGCCAGAAGCACCTCTCGCGCATCACCATCGTCACGACAGGTACGCCGATGGTGATCGAGCAGATCAAGCATCAGCTCGACCGCATGGTCCCGGTCTATCGCGTGGTCGACATGACGCAGACCGGCCGCGCCATCGAACGCGAGCTCGCCATGGTGAAGGTGCGCGGGCAGGGCGATCACCGCGTCGAGGCGCTGCGGCTGGCCGATGCATTCCGTGCCCGCGTCATCGACGCCACCACGGAAAGCTTCGTGTTCGAGATCACGGGAAATACCGCCAAGATCAACCAGTTCATCGACCTGATGCGTCCGCTCGGCCTGGTCGAGGTGTCGAGGACCGGCGTTGCCGCGATCGGCCGCGGGCCGGAAGGGATGTGAGCACATGCTGGCCCGCGACTGGTACTACAACCAAAGACGGCGCATCGGGCTCGATACCGCGGTCGCCTCGATCTACGACCAGAAGGACGATGCCGATCTGCGCGCCCGCGCGGCGCTGAGCATGCTCGGCGTCAAGCCGGGCTGGCGCGTGGCCGATATCGGCTGCGGCAACGGCGTGCTGGCCTGCGAGGCGGCGCTGATGGGCGCCGAGGTCGATGCCGTCGACATTTCCCCGGCCATGCTGGCGCTTGCCGAAGTCTACACGAGCGACCGCAAGGCACGCGTCCGCACCCAGTCGGCGGGGCTGTTGAGCTTTGCCTACCAGCCCAGTTCCTACGATCTGATCGTCAGCGAGTTCACGCTGCATCATCTGCCCGATTTCTGGAAGGCGGTGGCGCTGGCGCGCATCTTTGCCGCGCTCAAGCCGGGCGCGAATTTCTACCTGCGCGACATCGTGTTCGTGAGCATGCCCGACGGCAGCGAGCGCGGTGTCGGCGAGTGGGCCGACTTCAACACCAAGAACCACGATTTCGAGCGCGACAGCGTCGTCACCCATATGCGCGACGAATATTCCACCTTCGGCTGGGTGATGGAGCGCATGCTGACCGAGATCGGCTTCATGCTCGTTTCGGCCGATTACCACGCGCCGCTGCACGGCACTTATCTGTTGAGAAAGCCGAAGCCGGGCGAGCAAGGCTAGCAGACAAGAGCAACAAGAATGAAGCCGGCCGACATCTGCATCGCTGTCCTGGTGGCGGTCGTCTGGGGCCTTGCCTTTGTCGCAAGTCGGATCGCGCTCGACGAGTTTTCGCCTGCGCTGATGACGGCGCTGCGCTTTGCGATTGCGGCCGTGCCATGCCTGTTCGTGCCCAAGCCCAAGGTCTCCTGGCCGCTGTTGATCGCGATCAGCTTCACCCTGTTTCTCGGCCAGTTCCTGTCGCAGGCCTATGGCATCGCCCATGGCGTGCCGGTCGGCCTCGCCTCTGTGATCGTGCAGAGCCAGGCGCTCTTCACCGTCGCTTTCGCCGTGGTCGCCTTCCGCGAATGGCCGACGCCGGTGCAAGGAATCGGCATTGCGATCGCCGCTGCCGGTCTTTTGATGATCTGCGGCACCGTCGGCTATGATTTCTCGGTTGCGGCCTTTGCAGTGCTGATGATCTCCCCGATCAGCTTTGCGGTCGGCAATCTCCTGCTGCGCGGCGCGCGAGGCGTGGCGATGTTCGATCTGTTCGCCTGGCTTTGCCTTGCGTCCGCGATCCCGCTGTTTGCGCTGGCCCTGGTTGCCGACGGGCTGGCGCCGACCTGGCATGCGATCACCCACATGTCGGCGGTCGGACTTCTCTGTATGCTGGCGCTCGGCGGCCTTTCGACCTCGATCGCCTACTGGCTGTGGGGCCGGCTGCTTCGCGACTATCGGGCCGCGCAGGTCGTGCCCTTTGCGCTGCTGGTGCCGTTCGTGGGTTCCGCGGCTTCCAGTGTCGTGTTCTCCGAAAGGTTCGGGCCCCTGCGGCTTTCCGGAATGCTCACGGTCGTTGCCGGCATTGCCGTCATGCTACTCTCAAGGCGGCCGCCCGCCATCGCCAAACTCGCGTGAGGCAAGCCATGTCGCAATCGCTTCTCCTCGCCTTCGTCGTGTTTGCCGTCGTGATGTTCTTCACGCCGGGACCGAACAACATCATGGTGCTGTCGTCGGGTCTCACGCACGGCTTCCGCCGCACGCTGCCCGCCATCGCCGGGGTCACCTTCGGCGTTGCGTTCATGGTGGCGGCCGTCGGGCTCGGCTTGGGCACCATCTTCATCGCCTATCCGGTGCTGCAGACCGTGCTGAAATATGCCGGTGCGGCCTACCTGATCTATCTCGCCGCCGTGATTGCGATGTCCGGCCCGCCTAAGGCCGGCGAGGCAACCGGCCGCGGCCCCATGAGCTTCTGGGGCGCCGCCATCTTCCAATGGGTCAACGTCAAGGGCTGGGTGATGGTGATCGGCACCATCACTGCCTATGCCGCAATCGCCCGCTTCCCCCTGAACATCGCGATCCAGACGCTGCTGTGCCTGCTGCTCGGGGTGCTCTCGACGGCCACCTGGACGCTGTTCGGCAGCGCATTGCGGCCGGTGCTCAAATCCGCAGCCGCGGTGCGCGCCTTCAATGTGGTGATGGCGCTGCTGCTGCTGGCCTCGCTCTACCCGGTCTTCCGGGACGCATGAAGAGGCCGTCCCCCCATGCGAGAACGGGCTTTCCAACGACCGCAAAAATGCTCTAGACAGCGCCGGAAATCTGCAAATTAACCCGAAATCCTGGTTTGACCCCGCCGATGGCGGCCACTGAAGAGGAAACGACTATGCGTGTTTATTACGATCGCGATGCTGACCTGAACCTGATCAAGGGCAAGAAGGTCGCCATCGTCGGCTATGGCAGCCAGGGCCACGCCCATGCGCTGAACCTGAAGGATTCCGGCGTCAAGGACGTGGCGATCGCGCTGCGCAAGGGCTCAGGCTCGGTGAAGAAGGCGGAAGCCGCCGGCTTCAAGGTGCTCGACGTTGCAGAGGCCGCGAAATGGGCGGACCTCGTGATGATGCTCACGCCGGACGAATTGCAGGGCGACATCTATCGCGAGCATCTGCACGACAACATGAAGAAGGGCGCGGCGCTGGTCTTCGCCCACGGGCTCAACGTCCACTTCAACCTGCTCGATCCGCGCGCCGATCTCGACGTGCTGATGATCGCGCCCAAGGGGCCGGGCCACACCGTTCGCTCCGAATATCAGCGCGGCGGCGGCGTGCCCTGCCTGATCGCGATTGCCCGGGACGTCTCGGGCAACGCCCATGATCTGGGGCTCAGCTATGCCTCGGCCATCGGCGGCGGCCGCGCCGGCATCATCGAGACCACCTTCAAGGAGGAATGCGAGACCGACCTGTTCGGCGAGCAGGTGGTCCTGTGCGGCGGCCTGGTCGATTTGATCAAAGGTGGCTACGAGACGCTGGTCGAGGCGGGCTATGCGCCGGAGATGGCCTATTTCGAGTGCCTGCACGAGGTGAAGCTGATCGTCGACCTGATCTATGAAGGCGGCATCGCCAACATGAACTACTCGATCTCCAACACCGCCGAGTACGGCGAATACGTCACCGGCCCGCGCATCATCACCGACGAGACCAAGAAGGAGATGCGGCGGGTTCTGGCCGACATCCAGTCCGGCCGCTTCGCACGCGACTGGATGCTGGAGAACAAGGTCAACCAGACCTCGTTCAAGGCGACCCGCGCCAAGCTCGCCGCCCATCCGATCGAGGAGGTCGGCGCCCGGCTGCGCGACATGATGCCGTGGATCAAGAAGGGCGCGCTGGTCGACAAGACGAAGAACTGAGGCTTGAAGCAAAGAGCACTTTACCTCCCCCTGGATGGTAGGGCGATCGCCTATGTCTCCAGCGGGCTACTAGCGAACTTGCACCGTCATTCCGGGACGCCCGAAGGGCGAACTATGGTGCGCAATTGCGCACCTGAGAATCTCGAGATTCCGGGTCTGGTCCTTCGGACCATCCCGGAATGACGGTGCCAAGGGTGACGCGCAGATGCCCGGCACGGCAGCGTAGTCCGCATATGCGATAGCCCTGCCCCTCCAGGGGAGGGTGACATGAACATCGCTCCACAGACGAAATCTTAAATCCTGCCCGGCAAGTTGAGGATCGGTCGAAACAAACGGCCTTGCTCCTGCGGCTGGACGATCACGACTTCATCCATCGTCTCCGGCCTCCTGCCAAACTGCTTCCGCTTCCTCGCGCGCGATGGCGTGGACCAGCCAGCGAGAATAAAATCATCGCCTCGATCCGGGCTCGTTCCGCCGGAATGTCGACAAGCGGAAAATCTTTTCGTTTCAAGCGGGAAGACTGACACCTCTCATCCATCTTCTCATCGTCGCAGCCCAATCCTCCGGCACGACCAAAAGATGCCCACCCCTCACGCGAGGAGAGTCCGCGCTTGGAGAGGAGAGCGCATTGCGACAACTTACACCAGCCTTACATGTTCATGGTCAGTTGCAAGACGGGAAATGACCATGCGAGCGGTAGTTGTGACCGGTGCATCCACCGGGATCGGATGGGCCAGCGCCAAGTTTCTGCTGGAGAAGGGATTTCGTGTGTTCGGCAGCGTGCGCAAGGACGCCGATGCGCAGCGCCTCAGAAACGAGTTCGGGGCCAACTTCACGCCGCTGATATTCGACATCACCGATGAGGCCGCTGTGCTGGCGGCCTCGCGTGATGTCCGCGCCGCGATTAACGGCGAAACGCTCGCCGGTCTCGTCAACAACGCCGGCATCGCCGTGGCGGGACCCGTGCTCGAGATTTCGATCGAGCAGTTTCGCCGCCAGCTCGACGTCAACGTCATCGGGCCTGTCATTGCGACCCAGGCGTTCGGCCCGCTGCTCGGCTCCGATGCGTCGCTGAGCGGACCGAAGGGCCGCATCGTGATGATCAGTTCGGTCGCGGGCAGGAACGGTAATCCGCTGACGCCGGCCTATGCGGCCTCCAAGCATGCGCTGGAGGGATTGTCCGAAAGCCTGCGCCGCGAACTGATGTTGTTCGGCATCGACGTCATCATCGTGGCGCCCGGGCCGGTGAAGACGCCGATCTGGAGCAAGGGCGGCGAAGAGGCCGACAATTCGCCCTACCAGAACTCGCCCTACTTCCCTGCGCTGCAGAAGTTGCGGACAGCCGCCCGGCATCTCGAGGAGATCGGGCTGCCTGCGGAAAAGATCGCTGAAACGATTCATGAAGCCCTGACGCTGCCGCATCCAAAGGTGCGCTATCAGGTTGCACCCGACCCGATACGGCACCTGATGACGACTTGTCTGCCCAAACGCCTGGTTGACAGGATCATCGCCAGTCGGCTCGGCCTCATGCCGCAGGGCTGAAAGCGCAATCGGTCTTCGGAAGAAGATCTCTACGCTCTGCAAGTTGCGGTGGCCGCTTTTCTTGGCGCTCGCCTTCAGCTAAGCAGTATCGCCGTCCAAGCCAGACATTGAGGAGATCCAGATGGCCCTGAGCGTCAAGCAGATGTTGGAAGCGGCGAACGCGGTTGTGCCGAAGATCACCCCGGAAAAGGCGAAGGAGCTGATCGCAAAGGGCGACGCGCTCGTCCTCGATGTGCGCGACGCGCCCGAGCTCGCGCAGACGGGCAAGGTCAAGGGCGCGGTGCATGTCTCGCGCGGCATGCTGGAATTTCGCGCCGACCCGGACTCGCCCTATTACGACAAGAATTTCTCGAAGGACAAGAACGTCATCGTCTACTGCGCCTCCGGCGGACGTTCAGCACTCGCAGGCAAGTTGCTCAAGGACATGGGCTACGACCATGTCTACAATGTCGGCGGCTTCAAGGATTGGGCCGACAGTGGCGGCGCTGTCGAGAAGGCGAGCTAACTGAGCATCCGCTCATCAGTTGCAGAGATGAGCGCTTTCAATAGCGCCCGTCATTGCGAGGACCGAAAGCGACGAAGCAATCCAGACTGCATTTGCGGAGAAAGTCTGGATGGCTTCGCTTACGCTCGCAACGACGCGGAGGCTCGGCGTCGCTCCTCTATTCGCTCAGCCTGGCGACTACTCCAAAGTCTAAAAACTAAAGTCTGACCCGCGAACGCCTGACATTACACACTTGTAATTGGGGCGCCCAAATTTTTGACTACTCTGCCAGGAGTGTTGCGGCCTCTACGCTGCGGCCACGGTCGTGACCGGTGCGCGCCACTCATCCCTGATCTTGCACACCTTGCAGGAGTGTTGTCATGCGAGCGTTTGCTCTCGCCCCTATTGCTCTCGCCATCTCCCTGATCACGCCGGCAGCTCTGGCCGCCGATACGCATGATCGCGATATCAAAGGCCTTTACCTGATGACCGACTATCCCGCGGTCACGATCAGGCCTGGCACGACGTCGAACATTCCGCTGCGGCTGCAGGATTATGGACTGGCGCCGGACCGCTATCAGCTCTCCGTGTCGGGCGTGCCGAGCGGCTGGACCGCGACCCTTCTGGGCGGCGGCCAGCCGGTGGCCGCGGCGATGCCCGCTCCCGACGGAAGCGTCTCGCTGCAACTGCGCCTCGACGTGCCCGCGGACAGCAAGCTCGACCAGCAGACGCTGACCGTGAAGGCGGAAGGGAAGGGCGATGAGGTGAGCCTGCCAATTCAGGTTGCGCTGGCCAAGGAATTGCCTGCCAAGCTTTCCGTCACGTCGCAACTGCCGTCGTTGCGCGGCAGTCCGAAATCGAACTTCGAATATACGCTGAACATCAAGAATGACTCCGGCCGCAACCTCAACGTCAGCTTCGCGGCCCTGGCGCCCGAGAATTTCGAAACCTCCTTCACCGAAGCCTACGGCACGCAGGAGCTGTCATCGATCCCGATCGATGCCGGGCAATCCAAGGACATCAAGCTGAAGGTCCGCCCGCCGAGCACCATCGATGCCGGTCATTTCCCGGTTGCCGTAACGGTGAAGGCCGAGGACGCCTCGGCCAAGGTCGATCTCGCGCTCGATGTTGTCGGCCAGCCGCAGCTTCAGGTCGCCGGCCGAGAAGGGTTGTTGAGCGCGCGCGCGGTCGCCGCGCAGCAGAGTTCGATCCCGATGGTGCTCACCAACAGCGGTACGGCGCCGGCCGAGAACGTCACGCTCGCGGCAAGCTCGCCGTCGGGCTGGAAGGTCAGCTTCGAGCCGTCGACCATCGATCGCCTCGTGCCGGGCAAGAACGCCGAGGTGCAGGCGCTGGTCACGCCGAGCGAGAAGTCGCTGGCCGGCGACTACATGGTGACGGTGCGCGCCAATTCGCGCGGCGAAAGCGCGTCGAGCCAGTTCCGCATCACGGTCGCCACGTCGACGGTGTGGGGCATGGTCGGCGCGGGCGTGATCGGCGTCGCGCTGCTTCTGATGTTGGGTGCGGTTGCGAGGTTCGGCCGGCGATGAGCGACATTCGTAACGAAGCAGGATCTCCGCCTTCCGCCGCCGTCATCGTCGCGGAAGGCCTCACCAAGCGCTATGGCAGCGCCGACGCGGTCGACAACATCAGCTTCAACATCGGCAAGGGCGAAGTATTCGGTCTGCTCGGTCCCAACGGTGCGGGCAAGACGACCACCATTCTGATGCTGCTCGGGCTGACGGAGATTTCGTCGGGCCGGATCAGCGTGCTCGGCTTCGATCCGGCGCGCCAGCCGCTCAAGGTCAAGCGGCGGGTCGGCTATCTCCCCGACTCCGTCGGTTTCTACGATCACCTGACGGCCGAGGAGAACCTCGCCTACACCGCCAAGCTGATGGGCTTGTCACTTGGCGAGAGGACGGCGCGGATCGCGAGCGCGCTGCAACGCGTGCGGCTGTCCGATGTCGCCCACAAGCGGGTCGCGACATTCTCGCGCGGTATGCGCCAGCGGCTCGGGCTTGCCGAGATCATCGTCAAGAAGGCCGAGATCGCCATTCTCGACGAGCCGACCTCGGGACTTGATCCGCAGGCGACGCTCGAGTTCCTGGACCTGATCCGCGAGCTCAAGGCCGAGGGCATCACGGTCCTGTTGTCCTCGCATATGCTCGACCAGGTGCAGCGCATCTGCGACCGCGTTGCGCTGTTCCAGTCGGGCCGCATCGTGCTGATGGGCTCGGTGGCGGAGCTGTCGGTGCAGGTGCTTGGCGCAGGCTTCGTGGTGGAGGTCGAGGCCGAGGGCGCCGGAATCGCACGGCGGCTTGCCACCATTCCCGGCGTCAGCAATGTCGAGACGCTGGCGCAGGACCGTTTCCGCATGACCGCCGAGCGCGACGTGCGTCCGGATGCCGCGCGCGCGGTCGTCGCCGTCAACGGATCGCTCAAGCGGCTCTCGGTCGATGAGCCGAGCCTGGAAGCGATCTATGCCCGCTACTTCCAGGGCAAGCAATCGGGAGACGTGCGTCATGCGGCGTGAGGGCTCACCCTTCCAGGGCCTCGGCACGGTGTTCGTGAAGGAGCTCACCGACAACATCTCCAGCGTGCGCATGCTGGTGCTGGAACTCCTGATCGTGCTCACGGCGCTCGCTGCGCTCTACGGCGCGATCGGCGATCTCCGCCAGAATACCGCCGAAGATCCGTTCCTGCTTCTGCGGCTGTTCACGCTGTCGAGTGCGCCGCTGCCGTCCTTTGTCGCCATCCTGGGTTTCCTCATCCCGCTGATGGCGATCGGGCTCGGCTTCGATTCCGTCAACGGCGAGTTCAATCGCCGCACGCTGTCGCGGATCCTGGCGCAGCCGATCTACCGCGACGCGCTGCTGATGGGGAAGTTCCTCGCCGGGCTTGCCACGCTCGTAGTCAACCTGACCGCGCTGTGGCTGCTGGTGATCGGGCTCGGACTCATCTTCCTCGGCGTGCCGCCGGGCGGCGAGGAGATCGGCCGCTCGCTGGTGTTCCTGGTGATTGCGATCTTCTATGCCGGCGTCTGGCTCGCGCTCGCCATGCTGCTGTCGATCGTATTCCGCTCGCCGGCGACGGCCGCGCTGGTCGCGCTCGGCATCTGGCTGTTCTTGACGGTGCTGTGGCCGATGCTGGCGCCCGCGATCGCGCAGGTGATCGCGCCGCCCGATCCGCGCTATGCCGCGCTCGGGCTGGAGACGCCGGACACCGGGCTGTGGTCGCAATTCCTGCTGCGGTTCTCGCCGAACGATCTGTTCGGGGAAGCGATGCTTGCGATCCTGTCGCCGACCACGCGCACGCTGGGCGCGGTGTTTCTCGACCAGTTGCGCGGCGCCGTGATGGGCGCGCCGCTGCCGCTGTCCGAAAGCATCATGATCGCCTGGCCGCAGACCGTCGGCCTGATTGCCGGGACCATCGTGCTGTTCGTCGTAGGCTACATCCTGTTCCAGCGGCAGGAAGTGCGGGCCTGAAAACGCTTGGATCGAGCTCGCTTTATTCCCTCCCCCCTTGCGGGGGGAGGGGCAGGGA
>CAYVVB010000545.1:0-10857 GCA_964454955.1 uncultured Bradyrhizobium sp.
GCCGTCCGCGATGGCGCCGCTCGTCAGACAGCACCTTCGCGTCCACCGCCACCTGCCCCGCGTGTCGTGACGATCGCGATGCGCCCCTCGTGCCGGGACAGGATGCGCGGGACGATGCTTCTGATTTGCCCGACGGCGCAACCCGACGGCATGCGACACATTGGCACGACGGGCGAATCACCTCGACAGCGACACGCGAGGGTCAAGCCCACGATGCAGTCGGAACGTCGTCGATCATCCGCACGTGATCCCGAAACGACGAATTCGGCCACCCCGTATAAGTGAGTTCACATTTCGACGCGCGGCAGCGTGCTAGGCAATCCGCGCGACCGGCACATAACCGCTCAGGTCCTTGTCACCCTCGGCAAGGCTCGTTGGTCCGAGGGAAGCACATTGCAAAATTCGTTTCAATTGACGTTCGACCCGTGACCGGTCGGCTTCGCGCCGCGACGGGCCCCTGTGCGCATCACTTGTGAGCGGGTCATGAGGAGATTGTGCAATGGATACCATCATCACCGATCGAAGAGTTCGCAGACAGGAGTCAAACAGACAGGAGTTGAAGAGCGGCGTCGCTCACCCGATGCGGGGCGTATCGCCAAAACGTGGTGCAAAGAAAGCGCTGGCGACACCGTTTGCGTCCGCCGGCCTGTTTCCGGATTTCACGTACAGCGGAGGCCCGGTAATCGAGACGCCGCAGGTTTCCGTCCTGTTCGTCGGCGACTGGAGCAGCAGCGCAGACCAGACGCGCGCGACGAATCTCAAGCAGTTCGTCAGCGACATGCTGAGCAGCGATTACATGAACATCCTGTCGCAATATGGCTGCGGAAGCTCGGGCTCGGTGGTCGCCTCCGCGACCGTTGCGAGCCCCGATAATAATCTGAGCACCTCCGACATCCACGACATTCTCCAATCCGCCATCGACAACGGCCTCGTTCCGGGCGCCGGCTTCTCCAACGCCTATATCCTCTTTCTCGACAATGCGACTGCGGTCGACGACACGGCTGCGGGCGCGGTGATGTGCGAGGCGAGCAGCGACAACGCCTTTGGCTATCACTTCCACTTCACGACCACCCAAGGCGCGAACTGCTACTACGCGGTGGTGCCGAGCCTCACCGACAACTGTCTGAAGCATTCGTGCCCGACCGATTCCGGCTGCTCGCTCCATCTGGCGCAGACCCAGCAGCAACGGCAGACCCAGGTTGCCTCCCACGAACTCTCCGAGATGTTTTCCGATCCGGAGGTCGGTTTCAACAACGCCTGGACCCGGCTGAGCACCGGCGACGAGAACGGCGACATCTGCAACGGCAGCCCGGGCTCCCTCACCGTGGGTCCGCGGACCTGGAACGTTCAACTGATGTACAGCAAGTCCGACGACATGAGCTCGAACGGCGGCACCACCTGCATCGCAGGCTTGGCAAGTCCGCCGCCCTCGTTCGTGCCTTGGCATCACATAGGCAGAATTGCCGGACATCCTCTCGCTGCAGATTTCGACTGCTCCGGATTGCAGCAGGGCGTGCGTTCGGTGACGCTTGCGGACGTCGACGGCGACAACCAGGCCGAGGTGATCGCGCAGATCGATGCCGCACATTCCGGCGGCAACGATTTCTGGGCCATGAAATACGACCCCATCGCGCAGGGCTGGAACCACCTGTCGCCGATTCCTGGACATCCGCTGCAGGCGGACCTCGACTGCTCCGGCCTTGCAAACGCCGGACGCGCGGTCGGCTCAGGCGATGTGGACGGCGACGGGAAAGCCGAGTTGGTGGTTCAGATCGACGCGAGCGGTTCGGGCGGCAATGATTTCTGGGTGATGAAATTCGATCCGATCAAGAAGGGTTGGACGCATCTCTCCCAGATCGAAGGACATCCGCTGGAGGCGGACTTCGATTGCTCCGGCCTTCAGAATGCGGTGCGCGCATTTGCGGTCGCGGACGTCGATGGCGATGGTCATGACGAGGTGATTGCGCAAATCGACGCCGCGCACTCGGGCGGCAACGACTTCTGGGTCATGAAGTTCGAGCGCCGGACCCTCAACTGGATTCACCTGTCGCCGATCACGGGACATCCCCTGCAGGCCGATTTCGACTGCTCGGGACTTCCCAATGCGGCACGCCGGTTTGTTGCGGGCGACGTCGACGGCGACGGCCGGGCCGAAGTCGTGCTGCAGATCGACGCCGCACATTCGGGAGGCAACGACTTCTGGGTCATGAAGTTCGATCCGGCGTCGCGAACCTGGTCCCATTTGTCACCGATCCCCGGCCACCCGCTGCAGGCTGATTTCGACTGTTCAGGCCTTGCGAATGCGGCTCGCTCGGTCGCCATGGCGGACGTCGATGGCGACGGACGCGCGGAAGTCGTCATCCAGATCGACGCCAATAATTCCGGCGGCAACGATTTCTGGGTGATGAAGTTCGTGCCGCCGGCCTTCACACCGGGCGGATGGGAGCATCTATCGCCGATCCCGGGACATCCACTGCAGGCCGATTTCGACTGCTCGGGGCTTCCCAATGCAGCGAAGTCCGTCTCGGTAGGAGACATCGATGCGGACGGCCGGGACGAAATCCTGCTTCAGATCGACGCGCCCGGCAACGGCGGAAACACGTTCTGGGCGATGAAGTTCGACCCGGTGTCGCGAAGCTGGTCGCATGTCTCGCCGATTCCGGGTCACCCGCTCGAGGCCGACATCGCGTGCTGCGCGCTGTCGCATGGCGCCGCCTCCGTCAGGATGGCCGACGTCGATGGCGACGGCCGCTCCGAACTGGTTGCTCAAATCCAGGCGACGGGATCCGGACGCAACGACTTCTGGGCCATGGACCTGCCGTGATCAAAATCGGCCGCGCCGCCAGCCCGCGGTGCGGCCGGTCTTTGATGAAGAGCTCAGTTGAATTCGCAGGGCGGATCAGTCCGGCTGCGTCAAAAAATCTCATGGTGGGAAGGCACGTGCCGATCATTTGGTCCGTCATTCCGGGGCGCTCGCGCCAGCGAGCGAACCCGGAATGACGGCACTTCGAGGCGCGCATGGGCGCCGTTTCCACGCGGCCATCCGCTCTGCGGAACCACGCAGCTATGGAGCGCTTCTCTTCAGATAACTCTCCGCGAAGTCGAGATACCAATCCAGGCAGCCCGGGTTGGACATCGCATCCCTGTTGATGACTTTCTCCACGGGCTGGCCGAGCAGGAGTTTCTTGACCGGCAACTCCTGCTTCTTGCCGGAGAGCGTCCGCGGAATCTCGGACACGGCGATGATCTCGTTGGGCAGAAAGCGACGCGAGAGGCCGGCTTCGATCGCTCCGTTGATCCTGGCCTGCGTCGCCGAGTCCAGCTCGACGCCTTCGCGCAGCACCACGAACAGCGGCATGTAGCTGTCGCGCCCGAGGTATTCGAGGTCGACGACCATCGAGTCCAGGACTTCCGGCAACGCCTCAATCGCCGAGTAGAGTTCGCTGGTGCCCATGCGCAGCCCGTGCCGGTTGATGGTCGCATCGCTGCGGCCGAAGATCACGCAAGATCCGTCCGGATTGATCTTCAACCAATCGCCGTGCCGCCAGACCGGACCGCGTCCACTGCCATCGAAATTGTCAGGATAGGTCTCGAAGTAGCTGGCGCGATAGCGCTGGTCGCCGGCATCGTTCCAGAATCGCAGGGGCATCGAGGGCAGCGGATCCGTGCAGACAAGTTCGCCGACATCGCCGATGACGGCGCGGCCCTGATCGTCGAAGGCCTCCACCGCACAGCCAAGCAGCCGGCACTGCATGGCGCCGGGCGTCTGCGGCAATTCGCGGTTGCCCCCGATGAAGGCCCCGGCGAAATCGGTGCCGCCGGATATGTTCGCCCACCACATGTCCGCCTGGGCGCTATTGCCGTTGACCCTGGCAAGCGCCGCAAAGCGCTCGTTGAACCAGCTTTGCGTGTCGGCGCTGAGCGGCGAGCCGGTCGAGCCGAGGGCGCGCAAGCGCGAGAGATCGCCGACGGAGGCGAGGTCAATATCCGCCTTGGTGCAATTCGCAAAGAACGCGGCGCCGGCGCCGAAGAATGTCGTCTTGCTATCGGCGACGAAGCGCCACAGCGTCGTCCAATCCGGCTTGCCCTTTGCGCCACCGGGACTTCCGTCGAAGATGCAGCACGTCGTTCCGTTGAGCAGCGCGTTCACTTGCGAATTCCACATGATCCAGCCGGTCGAACTGTACCAATGGAAGCGCTCGCCGAAAGAATTCGGCAGGTAGCTGCAGCCGATGTCGCTATGCAGGTTGAGGAGCGGCAGGCCCACGATGATGACACCGCCATGGCCGTGGACGATCGGCTTCGGCAGCCCGGTCGTGCCGCTCGAATACACGATCCAGAGCGGGTGCTCGAACGGGAGCCAAACCGGCTCGAACGCCTCGATCGCTGCACTGCTGCCCGAAAGAATTGTCGAGAGCAAAGCATCGGTCGTCCCAGGGCTTGCCTCGCCGTCGCTCTTTAGAATGAAATGCTCGACGGTTGGAAGCGAACGCCGCAATTCGTCGATCACGGCAAGGCGATCGTGCCGGCGGCCGGCATATGTGACGGCGTCGCATGCGATCAGCACCTTCGGCTCGATCTGCTTGAATCGGTCGATGACGGCAGGTGCCGCCATATCCGGCGCGCAGACGCTCCAGATCGCGCCGATGCTCGCGGCGGCAAGAAACGCGACGATCGTTTCAGGGCTGTTCGGCAGGTAGGCGGCGACGCGGTCGCCAGGATTGACGCCCCTCTCCCTGAGGTGCAGGGCGAGCGCCGCGACGCTTCGGCGCAGCTCGCGCCAGCTCATTTCCCTCAACACGCCATCTTCGCCACTGCTGACGATTGCAGGCATTCCGGCGGCATCGGCCGCGTCGACGTGCCGAAACACCTGATGGGCATAGTTCACCGATGCGCCTGGAAACCAGATCGCGCCGGGCATCTTTCGTTCGGTCAGGATGCCGTGGAACGGTGTCGGCGACTTCAGGTCAAAATAGTCCCATATGCTTTTCCAGAAAGCATCGATGTCGCGCACCGACCATTGCCGCATGTCTTCATAAGTGGAAAAGCTCAGGCCGCGTTGCTCGCCAAGCCAGCGGCGGTAGAGGGCGATTTGAGGGACATAAGGTGCTGTCATGATCATCGACTTGCATTGCGCCGTGGGAACGCTGCTGGGCTGAAGCGCCAGCATAGCGTGGAGAGACCAAATATCCTGATTGGAAAATCGGTGTCCACCCCGTCGCGCGGAGACAGGGGCATCCCAGCGCGCTCAGCGCGTCTGCTGCGCCGGCGCAGCCGCACCTGCCGGCACGGTCTCGATCAACCTGCCAGAGAACACCGGGGCGGAATGCGGCACGCCGTCGGGCGAGCCGCCGGCCTGCTCGACGGTGACCGCAAAGGTCGCGTTGTTGACGACCTCGGGGTCGTAGGACGAAAGCGCCGAACGCCCGGTGAAGTCACCGTTGCCGATCACGCCGAGGGAGCGCGGGCGTGGAAGCCTGTCCGAGATCAGCCAGAGCTCATACGACTTGCCGGGCTCGGCGGGGCTTGCGCCGACCTTGCGCACCGTAAAGCTCCTGGTCGCGCCATCGACGGTGAGAATGAAGGCGGGTCCGCCGCCCTGCCCTTGCAGCAGCGCGACGTACTGCGCCGCCGGGGTCGGCGCCGGTGCGGGCGTCTTCACCTCGACGACCCGGGTGCGCACGCTGGGGCGCAGCGCGTCCGGCAACAAGTCGGGCGCAAAGATCTGGAAACCGAGCAGCGCCACCAGCGCGGCAGCGATCGCCGAGACTGCGCGTGCGATGCCGCGCCAGCGCCTCGCCTGGGCCGTGAGCGCGACGACATTGGACGCTGCGACATCGGGGGTGATGACATCGGGGGTAATTTGAGCGGTATCGGCCTCGGGAGGCGCGACCTCGGAGGCGGCGAAGTCGGACGCGTCGGTCGCCGGCGCGGCCGGCCGCTCCGCGGGCTCGCCCGCTTGCTCCGCAGGTTCGGCAGCTTGTTCGGCGGACTCGGCAGGTTGCTCAGCAGCTTCGGGCTCGGGAAACGCGGGCGGCACCTGCGGTTCGGCCCTCGCAATGGCGCTCCTGATGTTGTCCCATAGCACCGGCCGCGGCTCGACCAGGCCCACCATGTGGTTCAGCGCGCCAAGCCGATACTGCCAAGTCTGGACCAGCGCGGTGAATTCCGCATCCACCGACATCATGGTCTCGACCTGCGCGCGCTCGTCGGCATTGAGGGTGCCGAGCGCATATTCCGCGGCGAGCGTGATATGGTCGTCGCTATGGGGCATCAGCTACGGCGTCGTCACAGGGTGCGTCGATCACCTTTCCCCAGCGGGGAGAGGTCGACCGTCCGTGCCGCAACAATTCGCGTCGATTTCATCATCTCAAATTCCAAGGCACTCGCGGATATCGAGCATGCTGCGGCGAAGCCAGGTCTTGATCGTATTCACCGGCGCCTCGAACTTCGCCGCGAGCTGCTCCCGGCTCCAGCCGTTGTAATAGGCCAGCAGCACGAGTTTCTGCCGATCAACGTCCAGGCGGCCGATGCACTCCAACAGGCGCCTGAGCTCCTCCGTCATTTCCCGTCGGGCCAGCGGATCCGGGCTGTCGGCCGCGACTTCCAGCGCCGACGGCTCGTCCTCGATCGAGGTTTCGCTCCGCTTGCGCAAGAGGTCGATGGCGCGATTGTGCGCGATCGAGGCCATCCAGGTGATGGGCGAGGCGAGCGCGGGATTGAACTGTCCGGCGCTGTTCCAGATCTTCACGTAAGTCTCCTGAATGACCTCCTCCGCAAGATCCTGCCGATGCAAGATACGCAGCACGACGCCATAGAGTTTCGCGCGCGTCGCGGCGTAGAGGCGCTCGAAAGCAGCCTCGTCCCCCTTCGCGACCGCCGCGATCAACCAGATCAGCTCAGCCGGCGTCAGCATTCAGCGTCCCCAAACCCGCGATACCCCTCCCGGAGCGGTGAGCTGTCTCACTGCCTGAGCGTGATCTCCGCGCAAAGGCGTTCGCCGCGAGGAAAAACCGGGACTCACCTGTCCGGATCGTGCTCCTGGCCAGTAGCATATCCTGCGGTCAAGAGCTGCACCAAGCGGGCCAGGCCCGCTCGCGGCGTGGCCGCTGTGGAAATCAAGGCGGAAAGCCCGGGTCTTTGGACCCGGGCTTTGCATTAAAGCATGAGAAGATGAGGCTGCACGTAGCCGTCATTCCGGGCGCTCGCAACACCGAGCGAACTATCCCGAGATTCCGGGCTCGATGCTTACGCATCGCCCCGAAATGACGAAGCTGTGGCTTTCGCGGTCTACGCAGCCGTCAGGCGATCACGCCGAGACGCGCGCGCATCAGGCCGATGCTGTCGAGGTCCGCCTGCTCGCGGGCGCTTTCCTCGGCGCGCTCGCGCGCCTGGTCGCGCTCGTCCAGCAATTCGACCTTCTTCAATTCCTCGAAAGCCTCCGCCAGCACGGCCTTGGCGTCCTCGAGCTGGCCGCGCAGCTCGTCCGCCGAGCGCAGCAGATTTCCCCGGCGCTGGATCGCGGCCTTGGCATAGGTCGGATAGGCGAAGTGCGTGGGATCGTTGATCCCGGCCCGCTCCTGCTCGGTCTGGATCTCGCGTTCGAGCTCGGCCGACATGCGCTGGAAGTCGGCGATCATGCCTTCGATCTGGGCGACCCTCCGGCGCTTCTCGTCGACCTGAAATTTCTTCAGGCGGATCAGCGTTTCGCGTGACTTCATCGACTCATACTCCCCAGAAGTCCCTCTTCAGAGGCGGGACAAAGCGGGTTGCCCGAGAGCGGGCCCCGCGAGCATTGGCAAAGATGACGCGGATGATGGCCTGACAAAGTTAGCGTTCCGTTTCCAAACCCCGGAGGATTTGTTCGAGCGCCCGGTATCCGTCGGCCAGACTCGATGCCTCGTTCTTGTCCTGGCGCAGGAAACTCTCCAGCGGCTCGTGCAGCCGGATCGCCTGGTCGACCTCCGGGCTCGAGCCCGGACGGTAGGCGCCGAGCCGGATCAGTTCCTCCATGTCGGCATAGGTTGCCATCATCTGGCGCGCCTTGGCGAGGGCCGGCAGATAGGCCGGATCGGCCGATTTCGGCATGGTGCGCGAAACCGATTTGAGAATGTTGATGGCGGGGTAGCGGCCGCGCTCGGCGATGGCGCGTTCCATCACGATATGCCCGTCAAGGATGCCGCGGACAGCGTCGGCGATCGGCTCGTTGTGATCGTCGCCGTCGACCAGCACGGTGAAAATCGCGGTGATGGTGCCGGCGGCCGTGCCGGGCCCCGCGCGCTCCAGGAGCTTGGGCAGTTCCGTGAACACGGTCGGCGTGTAGCCCTTGGCCGTGGGCGGCTCGCCCGCGGAGAGGCCGATCTCGCGCTGCGCGACGGCAAAACGCGTCACCGAATCCATCAGGCACAGCACGTCGCTGCCTTCGTCGCGAAAATATTCGGAGATGGCGAGGGTGAGATAGGCGGCCTGACGCCGCATCAAGGCCGGCTCGTCCGAGGTCGCCACCACGACCACGCTCCGCGCGAGGCCCTGCTCGCCCAGATCGTCCTGCAGGAACTCCTGCACCTCGCGGCCGCGCTCGCCGACCAGCCCGATCACCGCGACATCCGCATCGACGTTGCGCGCCAGCATCGACAGCAGCACGGACTTGCCGACGCCGGAGCCGGCGAAAATGCCGAGCCGCTGGCCGCGGCAGCAGGTGAGAAAGGTGTTGAGCGCGCGCACCCCGAGATCGAGCGGCGCCCCGACGCGCTTGCGCGAATGCGCCGGCGGCGGCGTGTTGCGGAACGGGATCGGGGAGGTGCCCTGCGGCAGCGGCCCCTTGCCGTCGATCGGCTCGCCCATGGCGTTGACGACGCGGCCGAGCCAGGCGGCCGAGGGGCGCACCTGGTTTGCGGCGTTGGCGATGACGGCGCGGCAGCCGCGGCGCACGCCCTCCAGACCCGCGAACGGCATCACCACCGCATTGGCGCCGGAAAACCCGATCACCTCGCACGGGATGAATCGGTTACCGCCGGTCTCGACCACGATCCGTGAGCCGACCGACATCGCATGAATGGGTCCGGCGATCTCGACCATCAGCCCGCGCACGCCGACCACGCGGCCATAAATATTGACGCCGTCGATGTCACCAATCTGCTCGGCCAGCGCCTTCATCGGCAAAACCTTACGTTTCGGCAAGACTCGCGAGCCGGTTTAACTTCGTATTTACCCGCATCATTAATCATTGCGTCACTGTACTTTGGTGACTGGGTGTTCGCCTGTCCCGAACGGATGGACGAAAAGCAAGAGTCGGTTAACCCCGTCTCTTAAAGAGGAACCTGAGCGAGGCCGGGTAAGAAAAGCTGGTTCGACGCAATATCTTAGGGCGATTCGTTAAAAATTGCACTGTAAGACCTTGCGGATCAGAATTAGAATTTGTTAACCATGTGTCGTCAGGATCCGAATCAGTTGTTCAAAGGCGTTTTGTTGAGTGCCGCGGAGTAGCGGCCGACCTGACGCCCGTAAGGGCGACTATGGGGAACTGGCATGCGCGTTTTGCTGATAGAAGATGACAGCGCCGTCGCTCAGTCGATCGAGTTGATGCTCAAATCCGAGAGCTTCAACGTCTATACGACCGACCTTGGCGAAGAAGGTGTCGATCTCGGCAAACTGTACGACTACGACATCATCCTGCTCGACCTCAACCTGCCCGACATGTCCGGCTACGACGTGCTCAAGCAGCTCCGGGTGTCCAAGATCAAGACTCCCATCCTGATCCTCTCGGGCCTCGCCGGCATCGAAGACAAGGTCAAGGGTCTCGGCGTCGGCGCCGACGACTACATGACCAAACCGTTCCACAAGGACGAACTGGTCGCCCGCATCCACGCCATCGTGCGTCGTTCCAAGGGCCACGCCCAGTCGGTGATCCAGACCGGCGATCTCGTCGTCAATCTCGATACCAAGACCGTCGAAGTCGGCGGCCAGCGCGTGCATCTGACCGGCAAGGAATACCAGATGCTGGAGCTGCTCTCGTTGCGCAAGGGCACCACGCTGACGAAGGAAATGTTCCTCAACCACCTCTATGGCGGCATGGACGAGCCGGAGCTGAAGATCATCGACGTCTTCATCTGCAAGCTGCGCAAGAAGCTCGCCAATGCCTCCGAGGGGCGCAACTTCATCGAGACCGTCTGGGGCCGCGGCTATGTGCTGCGCGAGCCGCACGATCTCGACGAGCGTATCCCCGCCTGATCCGTTTTCTGCGCGAGCCGGAGCGATCCGGCGCCTCCTCCCGCGACTACCGCCCCCGCCGCGAATGGCGGGGTTTTTATTTGGTTGAACGGCGGAGCGCCGCCCACCGGCGGCACGCCGAGCACGACCCGAATTCCTGATTGATATTCGCGCGCGTCAGCTCGCCGCGACCAGCTTCAGACCCGGCGCCGCTGCCGCGAGAGATCCCCGCGCCACGCGCATGGGATTTGGCTGGTAAAGCCCGCGCCGCTCCGCGCACGGCCTGAAGAGGTCGGTGACGCCGACCACGGATTCGGCGGCGCCCAGCATCAGCATGCCGTCGGGTTCGATCACTTTCGCAAGCCGCTCGAAGACCGACAACTTGGTCTGCAGGTCGAAATAGATCAGGACGTTACGACAGAAGATCACGTCGAACTTGCCGAGATGGGAGAAGTCCTGCAGCAGGTTCAATTGCCGGTGCTGAACCATGCCGCGGATATCGGCGTTGAGCTGCCAGAGCTCGCCCGTTTGCGTGAAATGCTCAACCTGCGACTGGATCGGCAATCCGCGCTGCACCTCGAATTGGCTGTAGATGCCTGAACGCGATTTCTCCAGCACCTCCTGCGACAGGTCCGTGGCGAGGATTTC
>CAYVVB010000546.1:0-8564 GCA_964454955.1 uncultured Bradyrhizobium sp.
TAGGCGACGATGCTTCGCATCGCGCTTATGACGGTGACAAACGCTGGTTCACCGGGAAGAGCGCGAAGTAAGCCGTAAACCACTGCGCAGGGAAGGCCGGTTGTTACCGCCTGTACCTGTGGTCAACGCGCGCTCGCGCAATCATTCTTGCGCGGGGGCCGTGGGTGCAAGCGGGCACCCGGTCTTCCCTGCGCCCTCTGTATCTTGAAGAGGGTAATATCTAGCAAAGCTCGGACGCCATGCGCCGCGAGAACGCGAAGGCGTATCCATGAAAGGGAAGACACACTCTCCGCCCGTCATCGCCCGCGAAAGCGAAAGCGGGCGATCCAGTACGCTGCGGCCTCTCGGCTTGAGCACCCGCATCTGTGGAATACTGGATCGTCCGGTCGAGCCGGACGATGACAGCCGAGCAAGTGACTATTTAAATCGGCTTGCCCGTATACGGCATCGACGCGGTGAGGCCGCCGTCGACGGGGATCGCCTGGCCGTTGACGTAGGACGCCTCGTCGCTCGCAAGGAACAGTCCCATCGCCGCGAGCTCGTGCGGCTGGCCGGCGCGCTTCAAGGGATTGAGCTGGCCGATCTTGTCCTCGGTGCCGCGCTCCTTCGCGCGATCGAAGATCGGCTTGGTCATGCCGGTTTCGATCAGGCCCGGGCAGACCGCGTTGATGCGAACGCCGGTGCCGGAGAGCGAATAGGCGGTGAGCTGCACGAGGCTGATCACGCCGGCCTTGCTGGAGGCATAAGGGTGGCCGCTGGCGCCGGCCTTCAGGCCCGCAACAGAGGCGGTGCAGATGATCGAACCGGATCCTTGCCGCGTCATATGCGGGATGGAATGCTTGATGGCGAGGAACGGACCGATCAGGTTGATGCGCAGGATTTCCTGCCAATGCTCCACCGTCTGGTCGGCGAGCGGCACCAGCCCGCCGCTGATGCCGGCATTGGCCCAGATCGCGTCGAGCTTGCCGTAGGTCGCAAGGGCCCTGTCGATGAAGCCGATCACGTCCTTCTCCGAACCCGCATCCGCCGTCACTGCCTCTGCGATGCCGCCCGCCTGCTTCACTTGCGCGACGGTGTCCTTGACCGCCTCGCTGCGGTCGACCGCGATCAGTCTTGCGCCTTCGCGGGCGAACAAAAGCGCTGCCGCGCGGCCGATGCCGCTGCCAGCGCCGGTGATGATGACGGATTTGCCTTCGAGGCGGCCCATGCGCTTCTCCCTTCTTTCCACCGGCCTTGCCGCCGCGCGGAATTTCAAACAGATTTTCAAACGAGCTTGTCACTTGAGACGATGCTTGCTCTGACGTACAGCCACAGCAAAGAGTAGGGAAGGGTCTTCATCATGTCCAAGCCGGATCAACCCTTCGTCGCCCAGCATTCCGTTCCGACCGGCGTGGTGGCGACGCGCTGGTGGTGGGTGCGCCACGCACCGGTGCGCGAGGACGGCGGCTGCATTTATGGCCAGAAGGACATCGGCTGCGATACCTCCGATCGCGTGGTGATGGCGGCGGTCGGTAAGATCCTGCCGCGCAAGGCGGTGTGGTACGCAAGCAATCTCAAGCGCACTCATCAGACCGCGGAAGCGATCTGGGCGGCGGGTTTTCCCAAACCCGAAACACTCGTCCAGGAAGCGGCCTTCGCCGAGCAAAATCTGGGTGAGTGGCAGGGGCTCAACCGCGCCGCGTTTTTCGCAAGCCGCCCGATCGAAGTCGGCAGTTACTGGTTTGCGCCGGTCGACGATCCCGCACCTGGCGGCGAAAGTTTTCTCGATGTCTACAATCGCGTGAAGACCGCGGTCGACCGCATCAATGCAGCGGATGCGGGAAGCGACGTGATCGTGGTGGCGCATGGCGGCACCATCAAGGCCGCGATCGCGCTTGCGCTCGGCGGCATGGTCGAAAAGGGGCTTGCCTTCACCATCGATAATTGCTCGGTGACGCGGCTCGATCATCTCGCAAGCGAAAGCCATAGCGGCTGGCGGGTGCCGATGATCAACCAGCAGCCCTGGATCGCCGATGCCTCGCACAACGCGATGCATCAGCCGGCAGGCCCGGAGATCGCAACCGCCAGCAAGCTTGCCTGAGCGGGCTTTGAAAACAGGACCGGCGACGGCCGGGACATAGGGGAGGATCAAATGACCTTGTTCGACATGACCGGAAAAGTCGCCGTCATCACCGGCTCATCGCGCGGCATCGGACGCGCAATCGCCGAACGCATGGCCGAGCACGGCGCGAAAGTGGTGATTTCATCGCGCAAGAAGCAGGCCTGCGACGAGGTTGCCAATGCGATCAACGAGAGGCACGGCAAAGGGGTCGCGCTGTCGATCGCGGCCAACATCTCGACCAAGGACGAGCTGAAAAACCTGGTGGACGAGACCAACCGCGCGTTCGGCAAGATCGATGCGCTGGTCTGCAACGCCGCCTCCAATCCCTATTACGGGCCGCAGGCGGGAATCTCCGACGACCAATTCCGCAAGATCCTGGACAACAACATCGTCGCCAACACCTGGCTGATCAACCTCGTCGTACCGCAGATGATCGAGCGCAAGGACGGCACGGTCACCATCGTCTCTTCGATCGGGGGCCTCAAGGGCTCGACCGTGCTCGGTGCCTACGCCATCTCGAAAGCGGCCGACATGCAGCTCGCGCGCAATCTGGCCTGCGAATACGGCAAGCACAATGTCCGCGTGAACTGCATCGCGCCGGGCCTGATCAGGACGGATTTTGCCCGCGCGCTATGGGAAAATCCGGAGACGCTGAAAGCCTCCACCGCGCGCTCGCCTGTGCTGCGCATCGGCGAGCCCGACGAGATCGCGGGCGCGGCGGTGTTCCTGGCATCGAAGGCCGGAAGCTTCACGACCGGGCAGACCCTCGTCATCGACGGCGGCGCGACGATCAGTTGATTTCCCCTGTCATTCCGGGTTCGCCCGCTTGCGCGGGCGCCCCGGAATGACGTGTTAATCGACTGCCGCGTACACCAGGTTGCGCACCAGCGTGCGGGTGTATTCGCGCTGGCCGGGCGCCTGCGACATGAACACGGCGAACAGCTCCTCCTTCGGGTCGATCCAGAAGAAGGTGCCGCCCATGCCGCTCCAGAAGAACTGGCCCTTCGAGCCCAGGAACGGGGCGATGCCGGCTTCGCGGCGCACGGCAAAACCGAGGCCGAAGCCGTGGCCGGGCGGTACCAGCGTGCCCTTGATCGGAACGCCTGGCGCAAGGTGGTCGGAGGCCATCAGCTCCAGCGTCTTGCGGCCGATCAGCCTGACACCGTCGAGCGCGCCGCCGCCCAGCAGCATCTGGCAGAAGCGCGCGTAGTCCATGGTGGTCGAGACCAGCCCGCCGCCGCCGGATTCCATCGCGGGCCTCTCCAGCATGTTGAAGAACACGACCTTCTCGCCATTCCAGGGGTCGGTCGGGAAGGGCTCCGCGAGCCGGCCGGCGTTCGTCTCAGGAGTGTGGAAGGCGGTCTCGGCCATTTGCAGCGGCGCCAGAATGCGTTCGGTCAGGAATGCGCCGAGCGAGGTGCCGGTTACCACCTCGATGAGGCGGCCGAGGACGTCGGTGGAGCGGCTGTAGTTCCATTCCGCGCCGGGCTGGCAGACGAGCGGCAGGCTCGCCACCAGCGCCGCGTGTTCGGCGTTGGTGATCTTGCGGCTGCGCAGCCGGGATTCCCTGTAAAGCTGCTGCACCAGGCTGTTGCCGGTGTGATCGTAAGTGATGCCGGACGTGTGCCGCAGCAGGTCCTGGATGGTCATCGGCCGCTGCATGGGAACGAGCTCGAGCTTGCCGTTGCTCTCGATCCCGACCTTCTGGGTGGCAAATTCCGGGATGAATTTGGCGACCGGATCGTTCAGCAGGAACCGGCCTTCCTCCAGCAGCATCATGATGCCGACCGAGACAATCGGCTTGGTCATGGAAAAGATGCGGAAAATGCTGTCATGCGCCATGGGTGTGGGGGAGGCGGGGTCTTGCCGGCCGATGGCGTCGAACCAGCCGATCTCGCCGCGCCTTGCCACCAGCACGGTCGCGCCGGGGAGGGTTCCGTTATCGACCTCGCGCTTGAAGGCGTCCGACATCCGCTGCAGGGCGGCAGGCGAAAGCCCGAGTGCTTCGGGCCTCGTCCGGGGCAATGGTGGGGTCTTGGGGACGGCGGTCGGTCTGGCGGCGGCCTGGACGTTCATGGTCTCTCCCGTTGCTCTTGTTCTATCTCTGTCCGAAGTGTTACGCAGAAGCTCGCGCTTGAACAGGGCGGCTTTCTCGCTTCACCCTTGCAAACGGGCCATGCCCTATGCTTCAAGAGCGCGGATCGGCGGCGCTTCGGTCCCGCTAGGAGTGTAGCTCAATTGGTAGAGCACCGGTCTCCAAAACCGGGGGTCGTAGGTTCGAGCCCTACCACTCCTGCCAGCCGGCGCGGCTTGACCTTTAGCGCCTGCGGCAGTACATAGCGCGCAACCCGCAGCCGGCCCTTCAAGGATTTCCGGCGCGGCATTAAAATCCCCGAACAATCGAGCCCGCCTGCCGGCTCATCCTTCACGAGAGGGTTGGGCGCTCGAGGGCTGTTCGGTTTTCTTAAACCTCAATTCGTCTGGCGACGGACGCGGACCTTTACGACGATGGCTTTCAGCCCGTTCAAATTCCTGCAGGAAGTGCGCTCGGAGACCGCCAAGGTCACCTGGCCGACCCGTCGCGAGACCACGATCACCACGATCATGGTGTTCGTGATGGTCGCGCTTGCGTCGATTTTCTTTTTCGCCGCGGATCAGATCATCCGCGTTTTCGTCACCACCGTGCTGGGCATCCACTGATGGCAACCGCAGCAATCCAATCTGCCGACAAGCGCTGGTATATCGTCCACGCCTATTCGAACTTCGAGAAGAAGGTCGCGGAATCGATCCGCGAGCAGGCCAAGCAGCGTGGCCTTGAGGATCTGTTCGAGCAGGTCCTGGTGCCGACCGAGAAGGTCACCGAGGTGCGCCGCGGCCGCAAGATCGACGCCGAGCGCAAGTTCTTCCCCGGCTATGTGCTGGTGAAAATGAAGCTCACGGACGAGGCCTTCCACCTCATCAAGAACACGCCGAAGGTGACGGGCTTCCTGGGCGCGGAAAACAAGCCGATGCCGATTTCGGAAGCCGAAGCCATGCATATCCTGCAGCAGGTGCAGGAAGGCGTCGAGCGGCCGAAGGCCACGGTGTCCTTCGAGATCGGCGAGAATGTGCGCGTGGCCGACGGCCCGTTCGCCTCGTTCTCGGGCGTGGTCGAAGAAATCGACGAGGCGCGCTCGCGCGTGAAGGTCGCGGTGTCGATCTTCGGCCGCGCCACCCCGGTCGAACTGGAATTCAATCAGGTCGAGAAGGTCTGATTGGAACGCGCGAAGCCTGGCTTCGCGCAAGACGAGGACGTGGGAGGAAGGAGGCGGTCAGCCAGCCGCCTCGATCCGAACCACGAACCTGAAACCGCCGGCACCAAACCGGCAGAACAGGAGTGATAGATGGCTAAGAAAGTGACCGGATACCTGAAATTGCAGGTGCCGGCCGGGGCCGCGAACCCGTCGCCCCCGATCGGCCCCGCGCTTGGTCAGCGCGGCCTCAACATCATGGAGTTCTGCAAGGCGTTCAACGCCCAGACGCAGAAGGAAGAGAAGAACACCCCGATCCCGGTGATCATCACGATCTACGCGGATCGCTCCGTCACCTTCGAAATGAAGACGCCGCCGATGTCCTACTTCCTGAAGCAGGCGGCCAAGATCCAGTCCGGCTCGAAGACGCCGGGCCGCGACAAGGCCGGCAAGGTGACCAAGGCGCAGGTGCGCGAGATCGCCGAGAAGAAGATGAAGGATCTCAATTGCGATACCATCGAATCGGCCATGAAGATGGTCGAGGGTTCCGCCCGTTCGATGGGCCTGGAAGTTGCGGGGTAAGCGGCCATGTCAGTCGGAAAGCGTTTGAACAAGGCCCGCGAGGGTGTTGACCGCGAGAAGCTTTACCCTCTCCCCGAGGCCATCAAGCTGGTCAAGGAGCGGGCGAAGGCGAAGTTCGACGAGACCATCGAGATCTCGATGAATCTCGGTGTCGATCCCCGTCACGCCGACCAGATGGTCCGCGGCGTGGTCAGCCTGCCGAACGGCACCGGCCGCACCGTGCGGGTCGGCGTGTTCGCGCGGGGCGCCAAGGCTGATGAGGCCAGGGCCGCGGGCGCTGACGTCGTCGGCGCCGAGGATCTCGTGGAAAAGGTGCAGGCCGGCAATATCGATTTCGATCGCTGCATCGCCACGCCCGACATGATGCCGCTGGTCGGCCGCCTCGGTAAGGTGCTCGGCCCGCGCGGCATGATGCCGAACCCGAAGGTCGGCACCGTGACCATGGACGTCACCGGCGCCGTGAAGGGGGCCAAGGGAGGCTCGGTCGAGTTCCGTGTCGAGAAGGCCGGCATCGTGCAGGCCGGCATCGGCAAGGCCTCCTTCGCCGAGGACAAGCTGGTCGAGAACGTGCGTGCGCTGGCTGACGCCGTCGCCAAGGCCAAGCCGGCCGGTGCGAAGGGCACCTACATCCAGCGCGTCGCGGTGTCCTCGACGCAGGGGCCCGGCGTGAAGGTCGACACGAGCACGCTGCTCGGCTGAGGCTGGACATCAAGAGATATCGTCAAGGGGCGGAACTGGGCAACCGGTTCCGCCTTTTGCTTTGAACGGTGGCGCCAGCGGGAACGACAGCAATGCGTGACAACGTCCTGGTCTATTCGCGCTTTCCCAAGTCGCTGATGCAGCGCATCCGCCAGCATTTCGAGCTTCTCGACGCCGGCGGCAAGGCGCCACATGAGGTCTTCGCACCAGCCGAACTCGCCAACATTCGCGCGATGATCACGCAAGGCAGCTCGCCGATTGGTGGAGAGGCGATGGACCGCTTGCCGAAGCTCGGGGCGATCGTCTGCTACGGCACGGGCTATGACGGCATCGACCTGAAAGCCGCTGCCAGCCGCGGCATCGCGGTCGGCCACAGTCCCGGCGCAAATGCGTCTGCAGTTGCCGATATTGCCGTCACCCTGATGCTGGCGGCGGTCCGGCGGCTGGTGGTCGCGGATAACTATGTGCGCAGCGGCGATTGGGCCGCGGCAAAACCGTCACCGATGATGCGTCCGCAACAGGGCATGCGCGGGCGGAAAGTCGGCGTCTATGGCATCGGCGCGATCGGTCGCAAGATCGCGGACCGTGTGGCGGCGTTCGAGACTGAGGTCGGCTATTTCAGCCGCGCCCCGCACGAGGTGCCGTACCGTTATTTCCCCTCGCTTCAGGCGCTGGCCGAATGGTGCAGCGTGCTGGTGATCGCGGTGCGCGCCGGTCCCGAGACCCACCATGCCGTCAACGCCGATATCCTCAAACGGCTTGGCCAGGACGGTTATATCGTCAACATCGCCCGTGGCTCGGTCATCGATGAGGGGGCGCTGGTGGCGGCGCTGAAAGACAAGGTCATCGCGGGCGCGGGCCTTGACGTCTACGCCAGGGAGCCCCATCCGCCCGATGAACTGACCGCCTTGCCGAATGTGGTGTTGACCCCGCATATCGGAGGCCACACCCTGGAGTCGCACCAGGCCATGCAGGACTGCGTCATGGCGAACCTTGCGGCGTTCTTCGAGGGCAGGCCGCTGCCCTATGAGGTGAAAGGGGTCTGACGAGCCAAAACTGGTGCGAATTTTGCTCTTGGCAAGCCGCGGAAGACCGGCTAAAGAGCAGTGCTCCGGACGTGCTGGCTATTGCTGGCGCGTCCGTGTTCGCATTCCGAAAACCCGCAAATTGGAGCTCGTTCCTTTCTGGACATCCACTTGGATTGCTCGAAAGGAAAGAGAGGCCTTTTCGGCTTGGCGGCATGCGAAACAAGGGATTTTCCGGCTTTGTCGGATGGTCCCGATCCTGTCCGAGACTGCAGGCGCCAGCGGAGAGATGATGAGTTTCTCCAATGGCTTAATCCTATAGCCTGCATAGATGGGTGAAAACCGGATTTTGCCTTGCGCCGCCTTCGCGGTGGAAGGCTGATTTGGTTCGAACCTCGACACCCCGGGAACGCCGCGAGGCTTCTCGGGAGGGCAGGCTACAAGATCGTCGTCTTGCCCGTGTCACTGGGGCCTTGCGGTCCCAAAGCAAAGTGAGCCTTGGGCGGGACGATGGGTGCAACCCGGCGGTCCCGCAGTCGATGCGAAGGCCGCCAACCGGAGAGAGCTTGCTGTGGAACGAGCGGCAAAGAAAGAGGCGGTCGAACAGCTCAACGCGGTCTTCAAGGCCACGGGCGTTGCGATCGTTGCTCATTATTCCGGCCTCACCGTTGCCCAGATGCAGACCCTGCGCAAGCAGATGAAGCAGGCGGGCGCCTCGGTGAAGGTCTCGAAGAACCGTCTCGCCAAAATTGCTCTTGAAGGCACTGACGTCGCTGCCATCGGCACCCTTCTGAAGGGGCCGACGGTACTCGCCTATTCGGGCGACCCGATCGCGGCACCGAAGGTTGCCATCGATTTCGCCAAGGCGAACGAGCAGTTCGTCATTCTCGGCGGCTCGATGGGCAAAACGGCTCTGGATCCGAACGG
>CAYVVB010000547.1:0-2647 GCA_964454955.1 uncultured Bradyrhizobium sp.
GCGCGATGCGTTAGCATCGTCGCCTACTTAGCACCTGCCTGGGTGTGCCAGGACCACACGGCTTCGCCGTACGCGTGCGGCGTCGTTCGTCTCCGCGCCGCAGGTTCGCTGGCGAGTCCAAAGGACCGACCTGCGATTGCCGTGCGCGCCGACGCGCCCGCGTCCATCGCATCCCACACCGCGTTCGTGACGTTCGCGATCGCCCCTCTTGCCGGGTGAGACAGGGCAGACGATACGACTGATTCTACCTTCTGAAAAACAGAAATATTTTTACGCATCGGGATTGACGGGATTCTTCGGCGCGCACTCGTCGGGCAAATCAGTCGGTCGCTTCTTCGTAGGGCTACGAACTGCGCGCCGCACCCGTGCATGAACAAAACCGCCCGCCTGCTCTCGCAGACGGGCGGCTCTGGGCCATCAGGTTTGGGGCATTGGGCCTGAGGCTATCCTTTTGATCTTCAGTTCTGCTGCGGCGGCTGATCGCTGTCCGGGGCCGGGCGCTGGCGATGCTGGGCCATGAAGGCGTCGAACTCTTCCTTGTCCTTGGCGTGGCGCAGGCGGACCAGGAATTCCCGGAACTCGCGCTGCTCGTCTTCAAGACGCCGCAAGGTTTCTTCGCGGTACTCGTCGAAGGCGCGGTTGCCGCTTGTGGGCGGGCCGAAGCCCCAGCCGAATCCGCGGCGCTCCATGCGGTCGCGCATCCGCTCCATCTTACCCTGCATGCGCTCCATCTTGTTCTGCCAGCGATCGCGGTCGTGGTTGCTCCAGCAAGACATCTTTCTGCTCCCGAGGGTGAAAAAGAGAAGGGCAAGTCCGATCGGCCACCAGATGATGAAGCCGAGGACGGTCACGGCAATCCAGCCGGGATGCCAGGGCGTATCGAGCATGCGCGGGCGGTAGTAGCGCTCTTCCCCCGGACCGCGCCACCGATTGACATCTGCGGTGTAGGTCATTTCGCTCTCCATTGCGGCACCATGGCATCACGCCGGTGTGAATGTAAATAACATTTACATAGGTAGCTCATCCCAAGTTTTTGTCAAGCCGGGTGCGGGCCGCGCCCGCCTCTTTATTTTTGGAATCTTATTTCGGCTTGCCCCAAGGGCCTGCAGGAGAGCCTGCAGGCTTTTCATCCTGCCCACTGTTGGCATCGCTCCTGCGATCGGTGGGAAAACCGAGGCCGCGCAGATAGATCAGCAGTTCGGCTTCCAGCAATTCCTCGGGCGACATCGGCAGCTTGCGCCGCGCCCCGTCGCCGCGCGCGAACAGCGAGGCGATGCCGTGCGACATCGACCAGATATGCAGCGCGATCATCGAGGCCGGCGGGCGCGGTGCGCCGGGCGGCGTCAGCGCCGCGAGTCGTTCAGCGGCGGCGCGTATCATGCCGAAGGCGCGTTCGGCCGCAGCCATCAGCGCCGGATTGGCCTCGACCGGAATCCCGGATTCGAACATCGCGGAATAGAACGCCGGCTCCTCGCGGGCGAAGGCGAGATAGGCCTTGCCGACGCGCTCGAACGCCGTGATGGTGTCGGGACGGCCGTCGTCCCAGGCGCCGGTCAGCGCCGCCTCGAACTGCTCGAAGCCGCGCTGCGCGATGGAGGACAGCAGTTCGTCGCGGTCGCGGAAGTGCCGGTATGGCGCCGCCGGGCTGACGCCGGCCATGCGCGCGGCGTCGGCAAAGGTGAAGCCGGCCGCGCCCTTTTGCCCGATCAGGTCGAGGGCGGCCTGCAGCAGCGCCTCTTTCAGATTGCCGTGATGATAGCCGCGCTCGGCGCGGCGCTCTTCCTTGCGCCAGCTCATGTGAAAGGCTTTTACATGAGCTGGCACCGATGCACTAGAGCCATTCCGCCCCGATGGCCTCGGAGCGGGGCCCTGGGTTCTTTGTCTGACGCGTTTTCTTCACGCGAACCGGTGTCCACTTCGCTCGAAAACGCTTTGGCTCAAGATTGAGCCCTCAGCCGCCGCCCGGGATCGGGAGGACCGGCATGATCTCGATGGACTCGCCCGGAAAGATCGTGAAGTGCGGATGGTCTTCGAACAGCTTTGCCGCGGCTTCATGCGAACTGGCGCGGACCACCGTAAAGGCGCCCAACTGGTTGCTGATGTCAGCGACGCCTTTTGCATCGACTCTCTTGGTCTTGCCCAACGGACCGCCCATGGAAACGATGGCGCTCTGGTGCTTCTCGACCCACGCCTTCCAGGCGGCCATGCCCTGCTGCGCTTTGGCTTGCCGCTCGCCTTCCGGCAGCGCCATCCAGGCCGTCATTTGCGGACTGCTCTTGCTGCCCAGGAAGATCGCGAGATAGGTGTCGGTGGTGCTCATGGGAATGTTCCTCCTTTAGCGGGTTCAAGCGAATCGAGGCGGTGGCGCGGCTCTAAAGCGCGATGGGATTAGGTTGAATCGCCATCGCGCTTTAGGCTTTTGATTGAGCATGATCTTTTCGGAAAACCGCCACACACTTTTCCGGATCATGCTCTACCGCCCTCCTGCCCTTTGCTGCTCGGCGAAGCCGGCGGCGGCTTGCTGCACGTCGGGTGGGAAATCGGCCATCTCCTGCACCTGGCGGATTTCGATGATGTCGCTATCGAAGGCCGGACAGCGCCTGGCCCAGGCGATCGCCTCTTCCCTCGAACTCACCTCGATCATCCA
>CAYVVB010000548.1:0-3234 GCA_964454955.1 uncultured Bradyrhizobium sp.
CTGAAGGGCGTGGTGGCGAGCCTCGATCCCAGCAGCGGGCGCCTCGCCTTCGCCGCCCAGGTCGAGAAGGCGGCAGTGGCGGCGCTGCGCCGCTTCAAGCCCAACCAGCGGCTCGACACCAATGTCGAGTTCTATACCGCCCTGCTGCTGGAAGCGGTCGGCCTGCCGCGCGCGGCCTTCACGCCGGTCTTCGCCATGGGCCGCGTGATCGGCTGGTGCGCCCATATCCTGGAGCAGGAGCAGACCGGCCGCATCATCCGGCCCCAGTCGCGCTATATCGGGCCGATGCCGGCGGAGGATGCGGCGGCGTAATCCACAGGATTCGATTCACAGACCGGCGGAACCTGCCTTGGGAAGTTCCGCCGGTATTCGGCGCAACATCATCGCAGTGAACCCGACGGTTCCGCCGGTATGCGGCGGAAGCGCGCCGCCATTCGGCGGAACTTCCGCCGGATGGCGGCGACAATCCTATAAGGACCCAGTTAGCGAACCAGTTAGGGCTGTGCAGGAGTTGCACGGGCCGATGCACCAGATGCACCTTCCCGTGCAGCACGGCTACCCCGTGCAGCTATTGCACCCAAACCAGTCAAGGGAACCAGTCAACGATCCTCTGAGTGCCGCAAGCGCTGACGCAGCTTGTGGATATTCGTTGATCGCCGCAGAGCGCTCCGCCGTCTAATCTGCCGGCCATCGCCTCGGGACAAATTGCCGTCTCGGCACGGCCGACATAGCCGATACAATCGCTCCCATTGCATCTGAAGGCCCGGCGCACTACGCCGGTCGTGAGGAGAGACGACAATGCAGCGCATCGAACTCGGCTGGTTCATCCCGACCCAGGGCGACACCACCGCCTATGGCGACCCGAAAGCCGACATCCCCGCGTCGCTGGCCATGTTCGATCGCGTCACCCAGGCGGCCGAGCAGGCCGGCTTCGAGTACCTGCTGATTCCGGTCAACCAGCATTGCTGGGAGGCGTGGATCACCGGCGCCATGATGGCGGCGCGCAGCAGGACCATCAAGCCGCTGATCGCGGCGCGTCCGGGCTACATCAACCCGGTGCTGCTGGCCAAGATGGTCTCGACCTTCGACCAGCTTTCGGGCGGGCGCATCTGCATCAACCTGATCGCCGGCTTGAGCGACGAGCAGTCGGCCGGCGACGGGCTGCGCTACACCAAGGAAGACCGCTACAAGCTGATGGAAGAGGAAGTCAGCATCATCAAGAAGCTGTGGACCGCGACCGGGCCGATCGATTTCGACGGCCAGTACTACACCCTGCGCAAGGCCAGCATCACGCCGCACACCCACCAGAAGCCCTATCCCAAATTCTATCTGGGCGGCGGCTCGGCTGAAGCGTGGGAGGTGTCGGCCAAGCACTCCGACGTGCATCTGTTCTGGGGCGACCATCCCGACCGCGTGGCGGCCGACATGGTGAAGATCCGCGCGCTGGCCGCCAAATACGACCGCGACAAGGACATCGGCTTCGGCATGCGGCTGCAGATCATCTGCCGCCCGACCGAACAGCAGGCCTGGGACGCCGCGCGCACCCTGGTCGCCAGCGCCGGCCAGCAGCACGTCGAGCGCGTCAGCAAGCTCTACGGCAACTCCGCCGCCAACCAGCGCCAGAAGGAACTGGGCGCCACCGACCTGATCATGCCCCATCTGTGGACCGGCATCACCAAGGTGCGCTCCGGCGCCGGCGTGGCGGTGGTGGGCGATCCCCAACAATGCGCCGACACCTTGCAGAAGTTCATCGATGTCGGCTGCCACTCCTTCTGCCTGTCGGGCTACCCGCACGACGAGGAAGCGGAGATCTTCGGCCGCGCCGTGCTGCCGCTGCTGCAGGCGCGCAACCGCGAGCGCATGGCGGCGTAGGCCTGTCAGCCGATCTACTAGAGATCGTCACCCCGGGCGAGCGACAGCGAGACCCGGGGCCCATGCCGATCCAAACATTGGCCTTCATTTGCGGTTAAATAGGCCCCGGCTCGCGCGCTCATGGGAATGAGCGCTTGGCCGGGGTGACGAGCTTTTTTCTCTGCTAGGCTCCCATACGGCCGCAATAGGAGAGCAGACACCATGAAATCCATCCACGGCTCCTGCTTCTGCGGCAAGGTGCGGTTCGCCGTCAGCGGGCCGCTTACCGAAGTGTGCAACTGCCATTGCTCGCTGTGCCGCAAGCAGCACGCCGCCGCCTTCCGCAGCCGCGCCACGGTGCAGGCCGCCGACTTCGCCTGGCTGTCGGGCGAGGACGAGCTGCGCCACTACGAATACCGGCCGGGTTCCTTCACCTGCTTCTGCGGCACCTGCGGCAGCCGGATGATCTCGTATTCGCCCAATAGCCCGGAGAGCTACGGACTGCCGCTGGCGCTGTTCGACGAGGATCCCGGCGTGCGGCCCAAGGCGCATATCATGGTGGCCTACAAAGCGCCCTGGCACGAGATCGACGGCGGCCTGCCGCAATTCGACGAATTCCCGCCCGCCGCAAAGACTTAGCAGCCGGGACAGCGCCTGCGCCGGCCATCGGCCGCCTTGACTTTGCCGGCGCGGTGGGTATGTTGCCCGCCCTTAGAGGTTTTCCAGCCGGTTTTTCCGGCTTTCTTGAGGTTTCTGCCATGGCCAAGCCGACCACCGTGCTGATCAAAATGGTGTCCAGCGCCGACACCGGCTACTACTACGTGACCAAGAAGAACCCGCGCACCAAGACCGAGAAGATGGAACTGAAGAAGTACGATCCGGTCGCGCGCAAGCACGTCGCGTTCAAGGAATCGAAGATCAAGTAAGGTCTTCCGCTTCCAGCCAAAAGCCGCCCCGACCGGGCGGCTTTTTTGTTGCCGAATTCGGCACTCCGCGCACCGGAATGCCAGCCCGGTCCGCCTTGCCCCTGCCCGGCCGACCCTCTATCGTCACCCGGAAATTCCAAGGAGGAACCATGAGCGCGCAACTGTCCCGCGACGACTGGCGGAGCAAGGCCGACGGCCTGTCCTACCGCAACCAGGCCTTCATCGGCGGCAAATACGTGCCGGCGCTGTCGGGCAAGACCTTCGACTGCATCAACCCGGCCACCGGCAAGGTGCTGACCAAGGTTGCCGAGTGCGACAAGGAAGACGTCGATGCCGCGGTCAAGGCGGCGCGCGCCGCGTTCGAGGCCGGAAAATGGGCCAACATGGCGCCGGCCCGGCGCAAGGCGGTGATGCAGAAATTCGCCGGCCTGCTGCTCAAGCACACCGAGGAGCTGGC
>CAYVVB010000549.1:0-25262 GCA_964454955.1 uncultured Bradyrhizobium sp.
GCGACGATGCTTCGCATCGCGCTTATGACGGTGACAAACGCTGGTTCACCGAGGAGAGCGCGGAGTAAGCCGTAAACCACTGCGCAGGGAAGGCCGGAGTGTCTCCGCCTGTACCTGTGGTCAACGCGCTCGCGCAAATTCGTTTTTGCGCGGGGGCCCCGGGTGCAGCGGCCACCCGGCCTTCCCTGCGCCCTCTGTTTCTCGGAGGGACAAGATTTCCTGCAAAGCTCGGACGCGGATCGCGTCGCGAGAATGTCAGCCTGTGGCAACAGCGGGCGAATCCAGGCGAATACCGACTCGTACCTTCGAGGTAATTGCGCCATTCCGTCGAACCCGGCAAGCTGACCGGGGCACCTTGCGGCAAACGCCGGGCGATTGCGCGGGAATAGGCTCGAACAACATCAAGCGCGTTCGCAGGTCGAATCGCCATCGGGGGAGACACACAAATTGAAGCGGCTTCCTTTTTTCTACGGCTGGATCGTGGTCGCGGTGACCTTCGTCACCATGGCGATCGGCGTCAATGCGCGCACCGCGTTCTCGCTGTTCTTTCCGCCCATCCTCTCCGAGTTCGGCTGGGAGCGCGGCGTCACCGCGGGCGCCTTTTCCTTCGGCTTTGTGGTGTCGGGCGTGGTCAGCCCCTTGATCGGCCGCCTGATGGATCGCGCGGGTCCCCGCGCCGTGATGGAGCTCGGCGTTGCGCTGATGGCAGGCGGACTGCTGCTTGCGCCGCTGACCAGCGCGCCCTGGCACCTTTATGTGACGATCGGCGTGATGGTGGGCGCGGGCAGCGTCTGCCTCGGCTATTCCGGACAATCGCTGTTCCTGCCGAACTGGTTCATCCGCCGTCGCGGGCTCGCGATGGGCATCGCCTTCGCCGGCGTCGGCATCGGCTCGGTGACGCTGTTGCCCTGGGTACAGCACATGATCGAACACACCGGCTGGCGCACCGCCTGCACCGCGATGGGACTTCTGGTGTTGATCGCGCTCGCCCCGATCAACCTGTTGCTGCGCAAGCGGCCCGAGGACCTCGGCCTGCTCCCGGACGGCGAGGCCGCGCGTTCGGCCTCATCGGCAAGGGCCGTATCCAACATTCTCGATCCGGTCTGGGCCGGCACCGACTGGACGCTGCCGCGCGCGTTGCGCACGGCGCGGTTCTGGTGGATCGCGCTCGGCTATTTCTGCGGCCTTTACATCTGGTACGCGGTGCAGGTTCACCAGACCAAATATCTCCTGGATATCGGTTTCAGTCCCAGTGCCGGCGTCTGGGCGCTCGGCGTCGTCAGCCTGCTCGGCATTCCCGGCCAGATCGCGCTCGGCCATATCAGCGATCGCATCGGGCGCGAGGCGGTTTGGGCGGCGAGCTGCCTCGGTTTCGCCATCTGCTTTGCGGCGCTGATTGCGCTGAAATACTCTCCAAGCCTTGCGCTCGTCTATCTCATGGTCTTCGCGCAAGGCGCGCTCGGCTATGGGCTGACCTCGATCATGGGTGCGGTGGTTCTGGAAATCTTCCAGGGGCCCCATTACGGCAGCATTTTCGGCTGCATCATGCTGGTGGCGCTGGCGGGCGGCGCGGCCGGGCCGTGGGTGACGGGCGCGCTGTACGATCTGACCGGCGATTACACCACGGGCTTTGCCATCGGAATCGCCGTCAGCCTGCTCTCCGCCTTCGCGATCTGGCAGGCCTCGCCCGGCAAGGTCCGCGTAGTTGCCGGGCGCCTGCACAAGGTGCCGGGATGGACAGGGCGGTTGTCTTGAGGAAATCCGGCCGCGATACGATAATGGAGTTCGCCGCGGCAAACCATTCGAGGTCACCATGAACGAACATGCGCAGACCGTGACGACCGAGCCGCTGTTCAATCCGCTCTCGCCGGAATTCATCAGGGATCCCTATCCGGCCTATGAGGGGCTGCGCACCACCGATCCCATGCATCTCACCGTGCATGGCAACTTCCTCGCCAGCCGGCATGCCGAGGTCAGCCTCGTTCTGCGCGACAAGCGCTTCGGCAAGGATTTTGCCGAGCGCAGCAGGCGCCGCTACGGCCCCACGATCATGGAGGAGCCGATCTTCCGCGGCATGAGTCACTGGATGCTGCAACAGGACCCGCCCGACCACACCAGGCTGCGCGGCCTGGTGGTGAAGGCGTTCACGGCCCGACGGGTCGAGGACATGCGGCCGCGCATCCGGCAAGTGGTCGACCAGACCATCGACGCCGTCATCGATCGCGGCCAGATGGACCTGATCGAGGATTTCGCGTTCCGTCTGCCGGTGACCATCATCTGCGACATGCTCGGCATTCCCGAGGACCATCGCGAGATGTTCCACAAGGGCTCGCGCGACGGCGGCCGCATCCTCGATCCGGTGCCGTTGACGCCGGAAGAGATCGCCCAGGCCAATCTCGGCAATTCCATGGCAAGGATGTATTTCGAGCAGTTGTTCGAATTGCGCCGGAAGAATCCGGGTGATGACCTGACCACGCAATTGCTGCAGGCCGAGGAAGACGGCAACAAGCTCACCAATGAGGAACTGACCGCCAACATCATCCTCCTGTTCGGCGCGGGCCACGAGACGACCGTCAACCTGATCGGTAACGGGCTATTGGCACTGCATCGTAGTCCCGACCAACTCGCGCGGCTCAAGGCCGATCCGTCGCTGATCACGAACGCGATCGAGGAATTCCTGCGCTACGATTCGTCGGTGCAACTGACCGGACGGGTTGCGCTGGAGGACATCGAGGACCTCGGTGGCAAGACGATTCCGAAGGGCGAAACCGTGCTGTGCCTGCTAGGATCGGCCAATCGCGACCCGGCCGTCTATCCGGACCACCCGGAGCGACTCGACATCGCCAGGGCCAATGTGCGGCCGCTGTCGTTCGGCGGCGGCATCCATCATTGCCTCGGCGCGCAATTGGCGCGGATCGAGGCGGAGATCGCGATCTCGACCCTGGTGCGACGCATCCCCGGGCTGCGGCTGGATGACGCAGACAATCCGGAGTGGCGGCCGACCTTCGTGCTGCGCGGGCTGAAACGGCTGCCGGCAAGCTGGTGAACGAAGGTGCTGTGACATCGGCGCGCTTCCTCCTATATAAGGTCTTGCTCCGGCGCTGAGGACCGCGGAGCTTTCCAAAGGGAGACCCCGTGCAGACGACGCTGCTCGGATTGGCGATCGCCCTGATCCTGGCGCTGATCGCCGCGCTGATCGGGCCGTATTTTATCGACTGGAGCCAGTTCCGGCCGCAATTCGAAGCCGAGGCGACGAAGATCATCGGCGCGCCGGTTCGGGTTTCGGGCGACCTGCAGGCGCGGCTGTTGCCGACGCCGACCTTGCGGCTCGGCTCTGTCGTGGTCGGCGGGCCCAACGAACTGGGCAGGGTGCAGGCCGACAAGCTCGACGTCGAGTTCAGCCTGGGCGATCTGATGCGCGGCCAGTGGCGTGCCAACGTGCTCACGATCGGCGGCCTGTCGCTCGATCTCGGGCTTGATCGCGACGGGCGGATCGACTGGCCGGCCTCGAACGGCACGTTCAACTGGGCGTCGCTGTCGATCGACCGTTTGAACCTCACCGGCCGCGTCGCGCTGCACGACGCAGCGAGCCGCTCCACCCTGGAGCTGAGCGACATCGCGTTTTCGGGCGACGTCCGCTCGCTGGCGGGCGCGGTGCATGGCGACGGCCGCGTCACGGTGGAGGGCGCCCGCTATCCGTTTCGCATCTCGTCCGGGCAGAGCAACGACGGCAGCGGCACCCGCCTTCACGTCAACGTCGATCCCGGCGATCGGCCGATTGCCGGCGAGCTCGAAGGCCTGCTGAATTTCACTGCGCGCCGGCCGCGTTTCGAGGGCGCCCTTACGCTGGCCGTTCCGCCGCCGCCGAAGGGCAAGCCTGCGGGCGCCTCGCCGCCCTGGAAGATCACCACGAAGCTCAAGGCGGACCCGACCGCCGCCCGCTTCGACCAGATCGAGGCGAGCTTTGGTGCCGAGGAACGCGCGCTGAAATTCGCGGGCACCGGCGATCTGCGGTTCGGCGCTTCGCCGCTGCTGCACGCGGTCGTGTCCGCGCGCCAGCTCGATGCCGACCGCTCCATCGCCCAGGATGACGGCGCTGACGGCAAGTCCGAGCCGCTCCGGTTGTGGCCGGCGCTCCACGCGCTCGTGACGGGACTGCCGCATCCGCCGCTTGCGGTGCGCATCGAGGCGAGCAGCGAGCAGATCATGCTGGCTGGCCGGCCGCTGCTGAACATTTCGGCCGAGCTCCGTGGCGATTCGACATCCTGGGCGATCGATCGGCTCGATCTCCAGGCGCCCGGCGCCACCCATGTCGCCTTCAGCGGTGCGCCCTCCGCGGCGAATGTCGCCGGCTCGCTCGATATCGATTCCTCCGATCCGGATGCCTTGATGGCCTGGCTGCGGGGCCGCAGCGATTTGTCCCACCACAGCCGCAAGCCGCTGCGCCTGCGCGGCAATGTCGCCGTCAACCCGGACGGCTTTGCGATCAAGAGATTGAAGGCCGAGATTGATGGCGGGACCGTGGAAGGAACGGTCGGGCTCTCGGCGGCGCCCGCAGCGGACGGCCGCTCGCGCCTGGAGGCGGCGCTGCGGGCGGACCAGCTCGATCTCGATGCGGCGGCGGCGTTTGCGCGCTCGCTCGCCGGCCCAGCGGCCGACTGGCCCGACGAGGCGGGGATTTCGCTGGACGTCGCACGCGCGACATCGTCCGGGCAGGAGCTGCGTCCGTTTGCCGTCAAATTCAGCTACGGCCCGAAAATCCTTGCGCTCGAGCAGTTGAAACTCGGCCAGGGTAACGGCGTCACCATGGAAGGCTCCGGCAGCTTCGACCGCAGCGAGGCGACCGGCACGCTGGCGTTGCGCGCGGGCGCCCCCTCGCTCTCGCAAATCGGCGAACTGGTGGCGCCGCTCGCGCCGGCTCTTGCCCAGCGTCTCACTGCCGTGAACACGCCGGCAGGCCCTGCGCGCCTCAAGCTCGCGCTCGACATCGGCGAGAACGCCGAACAGGCCGATCGCGCCGACGCCCGCGCGGTGATCGATCTCGATGCGCCGCAACTTCAGGCCACCGCAACGGCAACGGCAAAGCCGCAGCTTGCCGCGGTCCGCAGCTTCGATCTCGACGGCTTGAGCCGCGGCGATGTCAGCATCACGACAAGGTTGTCGGCAGAGCGGAGCGGCATCCTGCTCGCCTTGCTCGGGCTCGATCACGCGATTGCAGGAGGCGAGGGGGCTGCGCAGTTCGAGGGATCGGTGAGCGGCAAGTGGCGTGCGCCGTTGCAGGTGGCCGCGAAAATGACCGGCGCGGGCATCGATGCGGACGCGCGCGGGACTGTCGAGCCATGGGCGCAGGATGCCAAGGCAAACGTCAACTTGCGTGTCCGCACGGCGGACCTGTCGCCGTTGTTCGGTCTCAAGTCCTCGGACAGTGCGGCACAAAACGTCAGCCTGTCCTCGCATGTTTCGCTCGACGGCAACAAGCTGAGCTTCGACGATCTCGACAGCACGAGCGCTGGTTCGCGGCTGCGCGGGCATCTTTCGCTCACGCTTGGCGAGCAAAAGCAGGTGCAGGGCGAGATCGGGCTCGACGCGCTGGATCTGGCGCCCGCCTTTGCGCTGGCGATCGGAGCCGCCGGCCATGATGCATCCGAGCCGTTAGGCGCGGGGCTGGTCAGGGGTTGGCGCGGGCGCGTCGCCTTCCAGGCGTTGCGCGGGGAGCTTCCGGGCGGTGTCGAACTGCGCCCGGTGAGCGGCGCGATCAGAAGCGACGGGCAATCGATCACGTTCGACGCGCTCAAGGGAAAGATCGGCGACGGCGAGGCGAGCGCCAGTGTCGATGCCAGGGACGGCGCGAACGGGCTCGCGCTCAATGCCAGCGTCGAGCTCAAGAGCGTCGATGGCGCGGCACTGCATTATCGTGGCCTGAACATGCCCTCCGGCCGCTCCTCGCTGCAGATGACATTGGCGAGCCAGGGCCGCAGCGCCTCCAGCTTGACCGGGGCGCTCTCGGGCAACGGGACGGTGACCCTGCAAGGCGCCAGCATCCCGGGACTCGATCCGCGCGCCTTCGAGGTTGCGCTCCGCGCCGGCGACGGCGGCCAGCTCACCGACGGCACCAAGCTGCGGCAGATCGTGGAGCCGGTCTTGTCTTCGGGAGCCTTGCCGGTCGCCTCCGCGCAAATTCCGTTCACCGTCAGGGACGGCCGCCTGCGCGTCAGCGCAACGGCGCTGGAGAGCGATCGCGTCCGTGCCATCGTCATGGGCGGCTACGACATTCCCGCCGACCAGGTCGATATCCAAGCCACGCTCGCTTCCACCGCGATCGGCTCGGGAAGCAGCCATCCGGAAATCCAGCTATTCATGGCGGGCCCGCCGGGCGCCCTCACGCGCAATGTCGATGTGACGAGCCTGTCGTCGTGGCTCGCGGTGCGCGCCATTGATCGCGAGACGCGCAGGTTGGACGCGATCGAGCGCGGCGAGCAACCTCCTCCGGAACCTCCTGCGGTGCCGCCATCGACTGCAGCGCTGCCGGTGCCTGCAGCGCCGGGGGTTGTCCCGGATCAGCCGCAGCCACAGCCGGAGGCGTCGGCGCCCGGGCGCGAGTCGCGCCACCCGCCGCAGAGGTCCAGGATCACGCCGCCCGGCGCGCCGGCCGCCGCAAATCCTCCGCCGGCCAATCCTCCGCCGTCGCTGAGCCAGCAGGTCGCGCCACTGCCGGCTCCGATCGAGGTACGGCCACCGCCGGGGCCGCCGCCCGCAGCCGCGAAGTCGAAATTGCGACCGCCGCTGGTGCTGACCCCGCCGGCCACGGCAAATCCCTGAAGCAAGGTGGCAACCGGGAGGCGAATGGTTTCAGCTTCGTAAATAAACCCGCTCGCAAATGAACGAGTTTTGAGGGGCAATCCTTAGCTTGGGACTTTACCGAATGATTGCGTTTACGCGGTAAATCGCAAGCAGGTTCAATAGTAGCGGCCATGGTTGCGAATTGAGGTTTTCCGACGATGAGTGAGGTGAAATCGTTTCTGCGGGATCTTGATCACGCGATCTCGCGAGGAACGGCCGAAAGCCGCGAGCGCGCCCTCTGGTACGCCACCAATCTCTTGATCACCGGCGGCTACAGCGAGGATGAAATCCGCACCTTCGGCGAGGTCATCGGGCGGCTGTCGGAGGAGATCGAGGTTGCGGCGCGCGCCCAGCTTGCCGAGCGGCTGTCCCACCTCGAAAAGGCGCCGACCAACCTCATCCACAAGCTCGCCTTTGATGACGCGATCGAGGTGGCCGGGCCTGTGCTCACCAACTCCGAGCGGCTCGACAGCGATATCCTGGTCGCCAATGCCGAAACCAAGGACCAGCCGCATCTGCTCGCGATCTCGAAGCGGAAGTTGCTCGACGAGGTGGTCACCGACGTGCTGGTGACGCGCGGCGACCAGGAGGTCGTCAACGCGGTCGCAAGCAACAAGGGAGCGCGCTTCTCGGGCTTCGGCTTCCTGCACATGGTCAAGCGCGCCGAAGGCGATTCCATTCTGGCCGAGCAGCTCGGGTTGCGCCAGGACATCCCGCGGCACCTGTTCCAGCAGCTCATCGCCAAGGCATCGGACGATGTGAAGAAGCGGCTGGGGCGGGAGCGTCCCGAGATGATCGCGCAGATTCAGAGCTCGGTCAGCGAGCTTGCAGGTGCGCTACAGTCCAAGCTCGGTCCCGCCTCGCGCAGCCATTTCGTCGCCAAGCGCGTCGTGGCCACGCAGTATCGCCAGGGCAACCTGAACGAGGCCAGCATTGCCGGCTATGCCCGCGGGCATCGCTTCGACGAGGTCACGATCGGGCTGTCCCTGCTGTCTTCGCTGCCGGGCGATGTGATCGAACGCGTGCTGCTGGCCCGGAGCCGGGAGATGCTGCTGGTGCTGGCCAAGGCTCTCGACTTCTCGTGGGACACGACCATGTCGCTGCTGTTCCTCGGCGCCAAGGATCACCGCATCTCGGCCAGGGACTTGAGCGATCTCAAGGATGAGTTCAGCCGGCTGAACGTCGAGTCCTCGCGCAGCATCCTGAAATTCTACGAGTCGCGAATCTCCGGCATGCCGATTTCGGCCTGATGCGGCTGCGGGTCATGTTCGCGCGTCAGCCGGCGCCGAGCGCGACCGCGATGTTGTAGGTGGCAAAGCTCGCAGCATAGGCGAGTGCCAGCATGTAGAAGAAGGTCACCGCCATCCATTTCCAGCTTCCGGTCTCGCGCCGGATCACGGCGAGCGTCGACGCGCATTGCGGCGCGAAGATGTACCAGACGAGCAGCGACAGCGCGGTCGCAAGGCTCCATTTGCTGGCCAGCATCTGGCCGATCTGTTCGGCGGCTTCCTTGCCGCCTTCGATCGCATAGACCGTGCCGAGCGCGGCCACCGCGACTTCGCGCGCCGCCATGCCCGGGATCAGCGCCACGGCAATCTGCCAGTTGAAGCCGACGGGGGCGAGCAGCGGCGCCACCGCCTTGCCGATGATGGCGGCAAGGCTGTAGTTGATCGCCGGCTCTTCCGCCCCGACGGGCGGCTGCGGGAACGATGCCAGGAACCAGATCAACACCATCATGGCGAAGATCGTGGTACCGGCGCGCTGCAGGAACATCTTGGCGCGGGTGTAGACGCCGATGGCGATGCTGCGCAGGCGCGGCATCTTGTAATCGGGCAACTCCAGCATGAACGATGCAGGCTGATAGTCGCGCCACATGAAGAACTTGATCAGGAACGACATCCCGAGCGCGCTGGCGATGCCAGCGGCATAGAGGCCGAACATCACCAGCCCCTGCAGATTGATCCAGCCCCAGATCTGCGTGGGTGGAATGAAGGCCGAGATGATCAGCGTATAGACCGGAATTCGCGCCGAGCAGGTCATCAACGGCGCGATCAGGATGGTGGTGAGGCGGTCGCGGCGGTTATCGATCACGCGCGTTGCCATGATGCCGGGAATGGCGCAGGCGAAGCTCGACAGCAGCGGGATGAAGGCGCGGCCGTGCAGGCCGGCGCCGCCCATGATGCGGTCCATTAGGAAAGCCGCGCGGGCCATATAGCCGAAATCTTCCAGGAGCAGGATGAACAGGAAGATGATGATGATCTGCGGCAGGAACACCACCACGCTGCCCACGCCCGAGATCACGCCATTCTGCAGGAAGCTCTGCAACAGGCCGTTCGGCAGGCTGTCATGAACGAACTGGCCCAACGCATCGAAGGCCGAGGACAGCAATTCCATCAAGGGCTGGGCCCAGGCGAAGACCGCCTGGAACATCACGAACAGGATCAGGAGAAGGATCGCCAGCCCGGCCACCGGATGCAGCACAACGGCATCGATCCGGGCGGTCCAGGTGTCGGGGCGCGCGGGGAGGCTGACGGTCGAGGCGATGATGCGATCGGCTTCGCGCTGGGTGACACGAAGCTCCGACGCCGACAGCGGCCGCCACTGGTTCTGCCCCGCCGGCGTTCGCGCTTGCGCCGCGATTTCGTCGGTGAGGCGCAGCAGTTCCGCGGTGCCGCCCTTGCGCACCGCGATCGACGTGACGACGGGGACGCCAAGCGCTTCAGACAGCTTCGGCACATCCACGGTGACGCCGCGCCGCTTGGCGATGTCGAACATGTTGAGCACCAGCACGAGCGGCCGGCCGGCGCTCTTGAGCTCGAGCAGGAGGCGAATCGTCAGCCGCAAGTTGGTGGAATCGGCGACGCAGAGCACGAGGTCGGGGAGGGCCTCGCCCCTGGCCTTGCCCAGCACGAAATCACGCGTGATTTCCTCATCGGGACTGCGGCCGCGCAGCGAATAGGTGCCGGGCAGGTCGACCAGCGAAACCTGGCGCCCGGCGGGGGTGACGAAGAAGCCTTCCTTGCGCTCGACGGTGACGCCCGGATAGTTGGCAACCTTCTGCCGGCTGCCGGTCAGCGCATTGAACAGCGAGGTCTTGCCGCTGTTGGGCGTGCCCACCAGGGCCAGATGCATCAGGGGCGCTTCCATGCTTTGGGTCCGGCCGCCCTCAGGCGACAATGATGGCCATGGCTTCGCGCCGGCGAATTGCGATCGTCACGTTGTCCACCCGCACCGCAATCGGATCGCGCCCGACGATGCCCTCGTGGAGGATTTCCACCTTGGCGCCCTCGACAAAGCCGAGCTCGATCAGCCTGCTTTCGAGCTCGTCGTTCGCCAGCCCAGACTTGGCCTGATGGGCGGCCAGCCGATGGATCGTGCCGACATAGCCGCGCCGGGCCAGCCCCAGCGGCAATTTCGGGCCGGTATCATGGAGTTCGGTCATAAGTGTGTATTTTCAATCGGCGGGCGTGAGGTCAAGCACAAGCCATTGCATCTTAGAGCGATTTTAAACAAACCGGCCTTGAGCGAAGTCAAATCGAGGTCGCAGTGCCCGCATTCGCATGGAAAGTCGCTTCACGCAGCGCCGGGGCTTACACTTTGCTGCCTGCCAGGGCGCTGGAAATGGCAGCCGGTATGGTGCCGGTCTTTAAGATGGCGGCGCAGGCTTATGAGCCTGGCGACGAAGCCTGCGGCTTGGCCTCGACGGCGGGGGTGGCGGCGGCGCGGGTCTTGAAGTAATCGAGCACGAACAGGCGGATCGCCGAAGACAGGTTGCCCTGCTGGCGCTTGCTGTCGATTTCGCCGACCAGCTCGGACAGCGTCATGTTGCGCTCTCCAGAAATCTCCTTCATGCCCGTCCAGAATGCCTCCTCGAGGCTGACGCTGGTCTTGTGACCGGCGACCACGATCGAACGCTTGACGACCGGCGACTTCATGATGGGTCCTCGCCGTCGAGCCGGTGCTGATCCCAGAGTTCGGTGGCGCGCGCGTTGCGCTTCTCGTCGGCCTTGCGCTCGGATTTGCTGCGCCCGAAGTGCGCCCGGTTGGTCTCGGCCTGCCGCGCCGCCTCTTCGCGCTCGAGGCGCTTCCGGAACCGCTTCAGATTGATTATGTCCCCCATGCCTATCCCCGTCAGAAGGAAAATCGGATGGACCCAATTCCGGGGAGGCGCGAGCGGTGCACGAAATCAGCACCTGCCAATGCGGTACAAGCGATGGCCAACTCGATCTTCATTGCAAGAAGTCCCCGCTAATCGCTATCTGACACTATCAAAAAATTACGTTTTGCGCAGAGAGGGCCTAAGGCCGCAACGCGCCCCGCCGGCGATGCCGGCTCCTGATTCCGTCCATTAGCCGTTATCGTCCGTAATTGATATCGTCTAACGGTCTATCGTACCACGCTTCATAGTTTCCGGGGGCCGCGGGTATCACCCGGGCTGGGTCATTTTGACCGGCTGGACCAGGCGGTCGAATTCCTCTTCCGAAACAAAGCCGAGACGCAGGGCCTCCTCCTTCAAGGTCGTACCCCGCGCGTGCGCCGACTTCGCGACCTTTGCTGCATTATCGTAGCCGATTTTGGGCGCCAGGGCGGTCACCAGCATCAGCGAACGCTCCATCAACTCGCGGATGCGCTTTTCGTCGGCGCGGATTCCGGTCACGCAATGCTCGGTGAACGAACGGGCGGCGTCGGCCAGCAATTGAACCGAGTGCATCATACAATAAGCCAGCACGGGCTTGTAGACATTGAGTTCGAAATGGCCCTGGCTGCCGGCGACCGTGATCGCCGTATGATTTCCGAACACCTGGCAGCACACCATGGTCATGGCCTCGCACTGCGTCGGATTGACCTTGCCCGGCATGATCGACGAGCCCGGTTCGTTCTCGGGCAGGATCAATTCCCCCAGCCCCGAGCGCGGTCCCGATCCGAGCAGGCGAATATCGTTGGCGATCTTGAACAGGCCGGTCGCGGCCGAATTGATCGCGCCATGCACGGAAACATAGGCGTCATGGGAGGCCAGCGCCTCGAACTTGTTGGCGGCGCTGGTGAACGGCTGTTTGGTGATTTGTGCGACGTGCCTGGCGAACAGTCTTGCGAAGCGCGGCTTCGAATTGAGCCCCGTGCCGACCGCGGTGCCGCCCTGCGCGAGCGGATAAAGTTCCTTCAACGCGAGGCGCAGCCGCGCGATCGCGCTTTCGACCTGCGCGGCATAGCCGGAGAATTCCTGTCCCAGCGTCAGGGGCGTAGCGTCCTGGGTGTGGGTGCGGCCGATCTTGACGATCCGGGCGAAGGCCTTCTCCTTTGCCCGCAACGCACGGTGAAGCTCGCTCAGGGCCGGGATCAGATTGTCGGCGATGCCCTTCGCTGCGGCGATATGCATTGCCGTCGGAAAGGAGTCGTTCGACGACTGGCTCATGTTGACGTGATCGTTCGGATGCACCGGCTTCTTTGCGCCGAGCTCGCCGCCGAGGATCTCGTTGGCGCGATTGGCGATCACCTCGTTGAGGTTCATGTTGCTCTGCGTGCCCGAGCCGGTCTGCCACACCACCAGCGGAAAATGATCGTCCAGCCTGCCCTCGATCACCTCGCGCGCGGCGCGCGCAATCGCGCGGGCGCGCCGCGCATCGAGCAGGCCAAGCTCGCGGTTGGTCTCGGCCGCCGCAAGCTTGACGACCCCGAGCGCGTGCACGATCTCGACCGGCATGCGGTCCTTGCCGATGCGAAAATTTCGCCTGGAGCGTTCGGTTTGCGCGCCCCAATAGCGATCGGCGGGCACCTCGATGGGACCGAAACTGTCGGTCTCCACGCGCGTGGCGCTATCTCGCGATGATCTGCTCGATTGGTCCATCGAACATGCTCGTTCGTTTCATGAACCCGCCTTCGGCCCGCGATAGCCTATAGCATCTCGAGGTCCTGGCGGCGCTATTTCTTGCGGAAACGGTCCAGCCGCACAACTTCGGCGCCCTCGCTGGGCCTTTCAGGCTCCTCGGCCTTCTCACCCGAACTGGACGGCGCCGCGGCCGGGACGCTCGCAGCCGAAGAGGCAGGAGTGGTGGGAAGATTCCTGGCCGCGGGAGCGGCAGGCTCCGAAGGCTCGAATTGCAGGCCGAACTGCACGGAAGGATCGAAGAAGCTCTTGATCGCGCTGAATGGAACGGCAAGCCGTTCCGGTATGCCGCCGAACGACAGGCCGACTTCAAACCGATCCTCATGCACCACCAGGTCCCAGAACTGGTGCTGCAGGATAATCGTCATCTCGTCCGGATACTGGGCAAGCAGCCGCGGTGAAAGCTTCACCCCTTCGGCTGTGGAGATGAAGGTGATGAAAAAATGATGCTCTCCCGGCAATCCGTGCGCGGCGGCGTCGCTCAACACCTTGCGCAACACGCCGCGCAGCGCATCGCGCGCCAGCACATCGTATCTGATATGATCCGTCGCCATAATCGTTCCTGTCAGGCTCGTCATGAGCCGGCAAAACCGGAGAACCACGCCGGTTGCCCGACTCGCCCCTTCTGGCTGTCATGCTACTCCGGCGGCGTTGGAAGGTCAGCAGGCGTTGCCGGCTGAAATTGCGCCAGCCAATTGCACCAGACCCGGCCCCCGAACAAGCAAATGAAGTGGAGGCTTCTGTTGCCAGGTGCCTCCGAACCCCGCCTAGCGGTGCTAACCCGCTAGGGCTTTAAGTTGGTCTTTCAAGCTGCGTTACGCAGCCTGAGCAACCGGAGCAAAGTTGTCGTTGGCAACTATTGCAATAGCCCGATAACGGCGGAACAATACCGGGAAAAAGCTCGCCCTTTACGCCCTCGTCGATCCTGTTTCGCCCCCGCCGAAACCCGCCGCGCGAGAGTGGTGGGCTTGGGTGGAGGCGCCGGGTACTGCCCCCGGGTCCGATAGGTTTATTGCGACGGCCATTTATTTCCATAGCCGGAGAACCGGCACCCCCAATATAGGGGGCAAACTCCAAGAAAAACAGTGCTGTATTGCCACGCCAAGGCCGGAACCGGCCTTGGAACACGACCTTCGAACCAGACCTTCGAACCAGACTTGGGAAGAAAACCCGAAACGAGCGCTGGAACCGGCAAATTGGCTTGGCGCTGGCGCAAGCGCCGTCTAACCTTATGCAATGTCCTCGGATTCGCCGCCGGCCGCCCCTTCCGCGCCGGACGCCCTCTCGGCCGCCCCACCAGTTCTGCCCGGCCTGATCACGCTGTTTTTCGCGTTCGCGAAAATGTCGCTGGCCGGATTCGGCGGGGTGCTGCCATTTGCCCGGCGGGCCATTGTCGAGCAGCATCGCTGGATGACCGCGGACGAGTTCAACGAGACCTTCGCGCTCTGCCATTTCCTGCCAGGCCCGAACATCGTGAACCTCTCTTTCGTGTTCGGATCGCGCTTTCGCGGGCTGAAGGGTGGCCTTGCGGCCTTCGCCGGGCTGGTCGGTCCGCCCATGGTCCTGGTGATGCTGCTGGCCGCGCTCTATGCGCACTACGGGGACATCCCGGCGCTGCGCCGGATCCTGGCCGGCATCTCCTGTGCGGCGATCGGACTTCTGGTTGCGACCGTGTTTCGCATGATGATGCCGCTGCTCCAAAGGCGCGACGTGGCCGCCTTCATCCTGATGGTTGCGGTGTTTGCCGCGATCGGGCTTGCGCGGCTCCCTCTTCAGGCCGTGCTTTTGGTGGCTATCCCCATCAGCCTCGCCATCACCTTTTTCAAGCGACGGATTTCGACGTGAATTTGAATGCAAATCCGATCTGGGCACTGGTCTGGACCTTCGGCCTGATGTCGCTGTTTGCGGTCGGCGGCGCCAATGCCGCCATTCCGGAGATGCATCGCATTGCGGTCGATGTCATGCATTGGCTGACCGACAAGCAGTTCGCCGATGTGTTCGCGATCTCACAGCTCTCGCCTGGGCCGAACGTCTTGATCGTGACCCTGATCGGTTATGCGGTCGGCGGATTTTCCGGAGCGCTTGCGGCGACCCTTGCGATGTGCCTGCCGACGGCGGTCCTTGCCTATATCGTGAGTCGACTGCTGCGGGGCTCCAGGGGCGGGCGCTGGCCCGCGCTCATCCAGGCCGCACTGGTGCCGCTATCGATCGGTCTGATGGGCGCGTCCGCGCTGATCGTGGCCCAGGCTGCCGATACCAGTTCCGCCGCAGTGCTCCTCACCGTGGCGGCCGCGGTGCTCGCCTTCACGGCCCGGCTCAATCCGCTGTGGATCCTGCTCGCGGGCGGCTGTCTGGGTTTCGCTGGAGTTATCTGACGAAAGCCGTTAGAGCATGATCGGGATACCGGACACTGCGAAGACGCCCCGTACCGATCGAGGCAGGATTGCGGGACACGGGAACGCCGAAACAATAATGGGCAAGAAGCCCAAATTCGGGGGGATGGTCGATGAGTGAGACGCCGAACGAACGGCCACGCCGATCCATTGCGCCGAAAGGGGTCCGCGGCCCGCAGGATTTCGTCGGCGGCATCGTGCTGATGGGCGTTGCGCTGTTCGCGCTGTGGGCCTCCAGCGACCTGCAGGGCATGCACGGGTTCACATTCGGTCCCGGAACCGCGCCGCGGATGTTCGCCGTCCTGCTGCTTGGCCTGGGCGCCGCCATCATGATCGGCGGCCTCGTCAGCGAGGGACCACCTCTCGCCCACTACGCCTGGCGCGGTCCGCTGTTCGTTGCGCTCGCCATCGTCTTCTTTGCGCTTGCGATCCGGCCGCTGGGCCTGGTGGTTTCAGGGCTCGCGAGCTTCCTGATTTCCGCGCTCGGCACGCCGGAGACCCGCTGGGTCGAGACCATTATCGTCGGCATCTGCCTCACGATCGGATGCGCGCTGCTGTTTCCTTACGTGCTGGGACTGCCGATGCCGCTGTTCCCGCGTTTCCTGGTGCAGTGAGGGCGCAATGGCCGATCTCTTTCACAACCTCGTGCTGGGCTTCGGCGTCGCGGTCAGCCCGACCAACCTGTTGCTCTGCCTGATCGGCGCACTGGTCGGTACGCTGGTCGGCGTGTTGCCCGGCATCGGCACCATCGCAACCGTGGCCATGCTGTTGCCGATCACCTTCGGCCTGCCGCCGGTCGGGGCGCTGATCATGCTGGCCGGCATCTATTACGGCGCCCAATATGGCGGCTCGACCACCTCGATCCTGGTCAACATCCCGGGCGAGGCCACCTCCGTCGTGACCACGCTCGACGGCTTCCAGATGGCGAAGCAGGGCAGGGCCGGTCCGGCGCTGGCGATCGCGGCGATCGGATCGTTCATCGCGGGCTGCGCGGCGACCGTGCTGATCGCCGTGCTCGGCGCGCCGCTGACCAAGCTCGCGCTCGCCTTCGGTCCGGCCGAATACTTCTCGCTGATGGTGCTGGGGCTGATTTTCGCGGTCGTGCTCGCCAAGGGCAGCGTGTTGAAGGCGATCGCGATGATCGTGTTCGGCTTGCTGCTCTCGATGGTCGGCTCCGACATCGAGACCGGCGCATCGCGCATGGCCTTCAACATTCCCGAACTCGCCGACGGGCTCGGCTTTGCTACGGTGGCGATGGGCGTGTTCGGCTTTGCCGAGATCATCCGCAATCTCGATACCGGCGCGGAGATGGATCGCGAACTGGTCCAGCAGAAGATCACCGGGTTGATGCCGACCAGGAAGGACATGATCGAGTCGCTGCCGGCGATCTTCCGCGGCACGGTGCTGGGCTCGATCCTGGGCATCCTGCCGGGCGGCGGCGCGGTGATCGCATCCTTCGCGGCCTATACGTTCGAGAAGAAGATCTCGCGCGAACCGCAGAAATTCGGCCGCGGCGCGATCTCCGGCGTCGCCGCGCCGGAAAGCGCCAACAACGCGGCAGCGCAGACCTCCTTCATTCCGTTGCTGACGCTGGGCATTCCGCCCAACGCGGTGATGGCGCTGATGGTTGGTGCCATGACCATTCACGGCATCGTGCCGGGGCCGCAGGTGATGCAGAAGCAGCCAGATCTCGTCTGGGGCATGATCGCCTCGATGTGGATCGGCAATCTGATGCTGATCATCATCAACCTGCCGCTGGTCGGCATCTGGGTGCGGCTGCTCAGGGTGCCGTACCGGCTGATGTTCCCCTCGATCGTGGTGTTCTGCGCGATCGGCATCTACTCCGTCAACAACGCGCCGGTCGATGTCGTCCTCGCCGGCGCCTTCGGGCTGGTCGGCTACTGGCTGGTCAAGCACGATTTCGAGCCGGCGCCGCTCTTGCTCGGCATGGTGCTGGGGCCGCTGATGGAGGAAAATCTCCGCCGTGCGCTCCTGATCTCGCGCGGCGACTGGAGCGTCTTTGTCACCCGACCGCTGTCGGCGGTGCTGATCGCCGCCGCGGCCGGGCTGCTGGTGCTGGCGGTGCTGCCGAACCTGCGTCGCAAACGCGACGAGGTGTTCGTGGAAGGATAGGGGCGCTTCTCTGGCCTTGCTTGGCTCGTCATTCCGGGGCGATGCGAAGCATCGAACTATGGTGCGCAATTGCGCACCTGAGAATCTCGAGATTCCGGGTCTGGTCCTTCGGACCATCCCGGAATGACGGTGCCAGAGGTGACGCTCACATGCCCGCCACGCCGGCCGGGTTCCGCCCCCTTGTCGTTTGCGGCCGGATCATCATTTTTCCGGGTATAATCGCCCGACGCGGTCGAGTCGCGCTGTCGAAGGCTGCGGCGGGCCGGTAAATTCGCCTTCTTTACAAGGCACGCCCTAAAGGCCATGAACCAGTACCACGACCTGCTCGAGCGGATTCTGTCTAACGGTGTGGAGAAGCACGACCGCACCGGCACCGGAACGCTGTCCATCTTCGGGCACCAGATGCGCTTCAATCTGGGAAGCGGATTTCCGCTTCTGACCACCAAGCGCCTGCCGCTGAAGGCGATCGTGCATGAACTGCTGTGGTTCCTCAAGGGCGACACCAACATCAAATATCTGCACGACCACGGCGTCACCATCTGGGACGAATGGGCCGACGCCAACGGCGATCTCGGCCCGGTCTACGGCTCGCAATGGCGCTCCTGGCCGGCACCGGACGGCCGCCACATCGATCAGATCTCCGACGTGATCGCGATGATCAGGAAGAACCCGGACTCGCGCCGGCTGATCGTCAGCGCCTGGAATCCGGCCGACGTCGACAGGATGGCGCTGCCGCCGTGCCACTGCCTGTTCCAGTTCTATGTCGGAGGCGGCAAACTCTCCTGCCAGCTCTACCAGCGCTCCGCCGACGTATTTCTCGGCGTGCCGTTCAACATCGCCTCCTATGCGCTGCTCACCATGATGGTCGCCCAGGTCACGGGATTGAAGCCGGGCGACTTCGTTCACTCCTTCGGCGATGCGCATCTCTATTCCAACCATCTGGAGCAGGCGCGCCTGCAGTTGACCCGGCCGACGCGCCCGCTGCCGACCATGAAGATCAATCCCGAGGTGAAGGATATCTTCGCCTTCCGCTACGAGGATTTCACGCTGCTGGGCTACGATCCGCACCCGCATATCAGGGCCGAGGTCGCGGTGTGAGCGATTGAATGTCCCTGACCATCTCCCGCGCCCGCCCCGACGACGTGCCGCTGGTGCTGTCGCTGATCCGCGAACTCGCCGAATACGAAAAGCTGTTGCACGAAGTCGAAGCGACGGAGGCGCTGATCGATGCGGCGCTGTTTTCCGACCCCCCAAGGCTCTATTGCGACATCGCGCGCTGGAACGGCGAGCCGGCCGGCTTTGCCGTGTGGTTTCTCAACCACTCCACGTTCGCAGGCCGCTTCGGCATCTATCTCGAGGACCTGTTCGTGCGTCCGCAGTACCGCCGCAACGGCATCGGCAAGGCGTTGCTCGCCTATCTCGCAAAGCAATGCGTCGACAGCGGCTGCGCGCGGTTGCAATGGGCCGTGCTCGACTGGAATGCGCCCTCGATCGATTTCTACAAATCGCTCGGCGCGGTGCTGATGGACCAGTGGACGTTGTGTCGTCTCACGGGTCCCGCACTCGACGCGCTCGCAGCGAAGGCGCCGTGATGGAGACGGTTCTCATTGCGGCGGTCGCCGACAATGGCGTGATCGGCGCACATGGCACGATCCCCTGGCGGCTGAAGAGCGACATGCAGCGCTTCAAGGCCATCACGACGGGCAGGCCGGTCGTGATGGGTCGCAGGACCTTCGTCTCGCTGAAGCGGCCGCTTCCACGACGCACCAACATCGTGATCACCCGCGATCGCGATTTTCGCGCCGGCGGCGCCGTGGTGACGACCTCGTTCGAGGACGCGTATGCGATCGCGCGCGGCGATGCGCTGCGGCGCTCAGCGAGCGAGATCGCCGTGATCGGCGGCGCGGAGATTTACGCGCAGTGGATGCCGCGTGCCGATCGCCTCGAGATCACCGAAGTTCATCTGCGCCCCGAAGGCGACACCAGCTTTCCCGCCGTCGATCGGTCTTTGTGGGAAGAGGTCGCCCGCGAGCGCCATGCGGCCGGTCCCGACGACAGCGCGGAATTCTCCTATGTGACCTATCGGCGCAGGACGGCGCATTAACTGCATTTGACAATGTTTAATTTGACAAATAACGGCCCTGGCTTAGCTGCTCCGGGTAAGGCCGAAGCCGGCGGTCTGAGAGGCTTGCGTTGTAAGGGCAGGGGCGGTCCCTTATAAAGCCTGCCGGTATTGCGGGATCGGGCTTTCAGCCCTTGCGGTCCCGCGAAGGAGAGTATGGATGCCCTGGAAGAATCAGAGCGGAGGCCCTTGGGGCTCGGGTCCCAAGGGACCGTGGGGTTCGGGCCCGCAACCGGTCGGGCCGCGGCCGCCCGATCTGGAAGACCTCCTGCGTCGCGGCCAGGATCGCCTGCAGCAGCTCCTGCCGGGCGGCTATTTCAGTGGCATCGGCATCGGACTCATCATTCTTGCAGCGGTGGCGATCTGGCTGATGTCGGGTTTCTATCGCGTGCAGTCCGAAGAGCTCGGTATCGTGCTCCGCTTCGGCAAGCATGTGCGCGACGCCCAGCCCGGGTTGAACTACCATTTGCCCTATCCGATCGAGACCGTGCTGCTGCCGAAGGCGCTGCGCGTCAACACCATTTCGATCGGAGTGAGTTTGCTCGACGATCGGCGCGCCGGGCGGCCGCGCGATGTTCCCGAGGAAAGCCTGATGCTGACCGGCGACGAGAACATCGTCGATGTCCAGTTCACGGTGCTGTGGCGCATCAAGCCGAACGGCGCCGCCGACTACCTCTTCAACATCCAGAATCCCGAAGGCACGGTAAAGGCGGTCGCGGAAAGCGCGATGCGCGAAGTGATCGGACGGTCCAACATCCAGCCGATCCTCACCAGCCGCCGCGACAGGATTGAGCAGGAAGTGCTGGAATTGATGCAACGGACGCTGGACAAGTATGGCTCGGGAATCCAGGTCACGCAGGTGACGATGCAGAGGGTCGACCCGCCGACGCAGGTGATCGACTCCTTCCGCGACGTGCAGGCGGCACGCGCGGACCTCGAGCGGCTGCAGAACGAGGCGCAGACCTACGCCAATCGCGTCGTCCCCGACGCCAAGGGCCGCGCCGCGAAAATCGTCCAGGACGCCGAGGGCTACAAGCAGCAGGCGATCGCGGAAGCCAAGGGCCAGAGCGCGCGCTTCCTGAAAGTCTACGAGGAATATGCCAAGGCCAAGGACGTGACGCGCGAGCGCATCTATCTCGAGACCATGGAGCATATCCTCGGTAATTCCGACAAGCTCGTTGTCAGCGGAAACGCGAGCCCGCAGGGCGTCGTGCCCTATCTGCCGCTGAACGAGCTTGCGCCGCGGCACCAGCCGCCGGCGACGACCGGGTCGGCCCAGCAGCCCAGCGGAGGCACGCGATGAGGTCCCCGGTTACAGGTATCGTCGCGCTTCTGCTGCTGCTCGCCGTGGTCATTGTCGGCTACAGCTCGGTCTTCACGGTCCAGCAGACCGAGCAGGCGCTGGTGGTCCGCTTCGGCAAGCCGGTCAACGTTGTCACCGCGCCCGGCCTCTATGTCAAAGCACCCTTCATCGACAGCGTCATCCCGGTCGACAACCGCATTCTCGATCTGGAGAATCCCTCGCAGGAGGTGATCGCTTCCGACCAGAAGCGGCTGGTGGTCGACGCCTTCGCCCGCTACCGCATCAAGGATGCGCTCAAGTTCTATCAGAGTGTCGGCACGATCCAGGCCGCGAACCTGCAATTGACCTCGCTGTTGAATGCGGCGTTGCGGCGCGTGCTGGGCGAGGTCACCTTCATCCAGGTGGTGCGCGACGAGCGTGAGGCCCTGATGGGGCGGATCCGCGAGCAGCTCGACCACGAGTCCGACGGCTATGGCATCCAGATGGTCGACGTCCGCATCCGCCGTGCCGACTTGCCGGAGCAGAACAGCCAGGCGGTCTACCAGCGCATGCAGACCGAACGGCAGCGCGAGGCGGCCGAGTTCCGCGCGCAAGGCGGCCAGAAGGCGCAGGAAATCCGCGCCAACGCCGACCGCGAGGCAACCGTCATCGTCGCGGAAGCCAACTCGCAGGGCGAGCAGATCCGCGGCGAGGGCGATGCCGAACGCAACCGGCTGTTTGCGGAAGCCTACGGCAAGGATCAGGACTTTTTCGCCTTCTACCGCTCGATGACGGCCTATGAGAACGGGCTGAAGAGCAGCGGCACCCGATTCCTGCTGACGCCGGACTCCGACTTCTTCAGATTCTTCGGCAGCCCGTCGGGCAAGCCGGCAGCGGCTCCGGTTACCACAGGGGCTGCCCCGGCGCCCCAGGCCGCCGCGCCGACTTCGTCGGCGCCAAAGCCCTGAAGATAGATGATAGATGTAAGGCAGATCGTTGATCGTGGCGGCGTGAAGCTCTCAGGTCGCGCCCGCCCAACAAAAGACCGATGAAACGGGAGGTTCCAATCCGATGAGGTCCATAGCGTTTGCCGACTTCCTCATCGGCTTGGGCGTGCTGTTTGTGATCGAGGGCCTGCTGTTCGCAGCGAGCCCGACCTGGATGCGCAGGGCCATGAAGAGCGCGCTGGCCACCCCGGACAATATTCTGCGCGCGGTCGGCATCGGGTCGGCGGTGATCGGCCTGATCGTGATCTGGGCGGTCCGCCGCCCGATCTAGATGCCGGGTTGGTGCCTGCGGTTACTGAACGACCGGACAAGAAGAACGTTATCGTGAGGGGCTGGCGTCGGCATTTTGCCGCATTAGCTAGCCCATATGCGGCGAAATCCGCAAAACGGTGGATGCTTGCGCCGCGACCCTGTTCGGGCGCAGTGTGGACTTGAATAGTTCCAATTCCGATCTGGAGATAATTTATATGACCGCTGCGACATCCGCCTTGAGCTACCGCCTGCGCCCGCTTCTGGCTGCAGTGTGCCTGGGAGCGGCGGCCGCGCTCATCTCGAACCCGGCTTTCGCGCGCGGACCTGAAGGCATCGCCGACGTCGCCGAAAAGGTGATCGACGCGGTGGTCAACATCTCGACCTCGCAGACTGTCGAGGTCAAGAGCGAGGGCCGCGGCGCGATCCCGCAACTGCCGCCGGGCTCGCCATTCGAGGAATTTTTCGACGATTTCTTCAAGAACCGCCGCGGCGGCAAGGGCGGCGGCGACTTGCAGCCGCACAAGACCAATTCGCTCGGCTCCGGTTTCATCGTCGACGAGTCCGGCATCGTGGTGACCAACAATCACGTCATTGCCGACGCCGACGAGATCAACGTGATCATGAACGACGGCACCAAGATCAAGGCGGATATCGTCGGCATCGACAAGAAGACCGACCTCGCGGTGCTGAAGTTCAAGCCGCCGCACCCCCTTACCGCAGTCAAGTTCGGCGATTCCGACAAGCTCCGGCTGGGCGACTGGGTGATCGCGATCGGCAATCCGTTCAGCCTGGGCGGCACGGTGACCGCGGGCATCGTCTCGGCGAAGAACCGCGACATCTCCTCCGGCCCCTATGACAGCTACATTCAGACCGACGCCGCCATCAATCGCGGCAATTCCGGCGGTCCGCTGTTCAACCTCGACGGCGAGGTGATCGGCGTCAACACGCTGATCATATCGCCCTCCGGCGGCTCGATCGGCATCGGCTTTGCCGTGCCCTCGAAGACCGTGGCGGCCGTGGTCGACCAGTTGCGCCAGTATGGCGAACTGCGCCGCGGCTGGCTCGGCGTGCGCATCCAGTCCGTGACCGACGAGATCGCCGAAAGCCTCAACATCAAGCCGGCCCGCGGGGCGCTGATTGCCGGCATCGACGACAAGGGGCCTGCCCAGCCCGCCGGCATCGAGCCGGGCGACGTCGTCGTCAAGTTCGACGGCAAGGACATCAAGGAGCCGAAGGACCTCTCCCGCGTGGTGGCCGATACCGCGGTCGGCAAGGAGGTCGACGTCGTCGTCATCCGCAAGGGCCAGGAAGAAACCCATCACGTGACGCTCGGCAAGCTGGAAGACACCGACAAGGTGCAGGCGGCGGTCAAGACCAAGGAAGAGCCCGCCGACAAGCCGGCGACGCAGAAGGCGCTTGGCCTCGATCTTGCCGCGCTGAGCAAGGATCTGCGCGGGAAATACAAGATCAAGGACAGCGTCAAGGGCGTGCTGATCACCGGCGTGGACGGCGCATCCGATGCCGCCGACAAGCGGCTGTCCGCAGGTGACGTCATCGTCGAGGTGGCGCAGGAGGCCGTCTCCAGCGCCGGCGACATCAAGAAGCGTATCGACCAGTTGAAGAAAGACGGCAAGAAGTCGGTGCTGCTGCTCGTCTCCAACGCCGACGGCGAACTCCGCTTCGTAGCGTTGAGCGTGCAGTAATCGATTGCACTTACGCCGCTTCCGTCATGGCCGGGCTTGTCCCGGCCATCCACGTTTTGGGCTGTGCAAGGAAAGGCGTGGATGCCCGGCACAAGGCCGGGCATGACGAGAGCGAAAGCTCCTACCCGCTGACAAACTCCTCCCGCCTGTACCCTTGCGCATAGAGCAGCGCGCTCAAATCGCCGTAATCGATGCGCGCGGCGGCGGCGATGGCGACTGCGGGTTTGGCGTGGTAGGCAACGCCAAGTCCCGCCTTCTGGATCATGCCGAGATCGTTGGCGCCGTCGCCGGCCACCAGCGTATCGATCTCGTCGAGGTCGAAGGATTCGGTGAGCTCGATCAGGGTCGCAAGCTTGGTGGCGCGTCCCAGGATCGGCTCCCTGACTTCGCCGGTGAACTTGCCGTCGCGCACGACGAGCTCGTTGGCGCGGTTCTCCTGAAAGCCGATCTTGGCCGCGATCGCATTGGTGAAGAGCGTGAAGCCGCCGGAGATCAGGCAGGTATAGGCGCCATGCGCGCGCATGGTCATGACGAGCTCACGCCCGCCCGGGGTCGGCGTGATCCGCCTTTCCAGCACTTCGTCGACCACCGTGACGGGGAGGTCTCGGAGCAAAGCCACGCGCTCGCGCAGCGCCGGCTCGAATTCGATCTCCCCGCGCATGGCGCGCTCGGTGATGTTTGCCACATGCGCCTTCAGCCCGGCGAAGTCGGCGAGTTCGTCGATGCACTCCTGGCCGATCATGGTGGAATCCATGTCGGCCAGAAAAAGTTTCTTGCGCCGGGCCGCGCGAGACTGCACGACAATGTCGATCGGGAGGTCGCCGCGCACCTCGCGCAGCCGGCCTTCGATGGCGTGGACCTCCTCGGCGCTTTCGAAGGGGATGTCGACGGCGACCTCGTCGAACAGCCAGTGCGGTGATCCTGCCGCGGGCAGCACGGCGAGCGCGCCGTCCATGATGGTCGAATCGAGTGCGGGGTTGGCAGGGTTGCAGATCAGGGTCGCGACGAGAGACATCGGGTGATTTCGCAAAATGACGACACGGCGGTGCTTATCGCAGGGCCGACCGCCAGCGGCAAGTCGGCGCTCGCGCTCGCGCTTGCGGAAAAAACCGGCGGGATCATCATCAATGCCGACTCCATGCAGGTCTATCGCGACCTGCGCATCCTGACCGCGCGCCCATCCGAAGCGGAGGAAGCGCGCGTGCCGCACCGGCTCTACGGCCATGTCGATGCCGCGATCAATTTTTCCGCCGGAAGCTATGTGGCCGATGTAGGCGCTGCACTCGCCGAGGCGCATGCGCAAAATCGCATGCCGATCCTGGTCGGCGGCACCGGGCTTTATTTCAAGGCGCTGACCCGCGGGCTCTCGGCGGTGCCGCCTGTTCCCGCCGAGGTGCGCGAAGCCATCCGTGCGCGACTGATGCACGACGGCGTCGAAGCTCTGCATGCGGAACTCGCGCGACGCGATGCGGCCTCGGCCGAACGGCTGAAGCCGCGCGATCGCACCCGCATCGCGCGGGCGCTCGAAGTGGTCGAGGCCACGGGCCGCTCGCTGACCGACTGGCATCGCGAATGCCTGCCGCCGGTCGTTCCGCCGGGACAATTTTCGGCAGTGTTTCTCGCGCCCGAGCGCGAGGCGCTCTATG
>CAYVVB010000550.1:0-10862 GCA_964454955.1 uncultured Bradyrhizobium sp.
ATCGGTCGGCGCGGCGCTGACCACGGTCGTCTCGGGCTGCTTACAGTCGGTCAGCCAGATGTCGTAGATCGGGTGCTCGACCGCATGCAGGCCCGGGCTTGCTGCGAACATCCAACCCGAAAAGATCCGCTTCACCTCGCCCTGCAGCGTGATCTCGTCGACCTCGACAAAGGCATCGGTATTGGCGGCTTCCGTCGCCGGCCGGGTATAGCAGGCATCGGTCTTGACCCGGAGCGCGCCGAACTGGACGGTTTCGCCGATATCCTCGTCGAAATTGATGATGCGGCCGGTAATCTTGTCTAGACCCGAAAAGCTCGCCTTCTTGTTGACGATCTTCTGCGCCGGCGGCTCGGTCACCACCTCATCGCCCGGCTGAAGAGTGGCGGGCGCCTGCGGTACGCCCTTGGGCTGCCGTTGCCCCGGCGGCACATTGGCCTGCTGCTGCTGGTTGGGCTGGCCCGGCTGCGGGGGTGCCACCGCAATACCCGGCGCCACATTCTGCGGCACGGTCGTGGTGCCCGGCACCGGGGCGAGCGGCTGCGACTGCACCGGGCCTGGCATGGCAGTGCCTTGTTGCTGCGGCATCGGACGGCTTGGAGCCGGCAATACCCGCCCCTCAGGCAATTCGGGCACCTCTTCCTCGTCGTCCGGTGGTGGCTGCTCCCCCCTGCCACGGGGAATGCTGCCCGGCGGCCGCGGCGGCGGATCGGAAAAGATCGTACCGATCTGCGCACGCGCGGGCGGCGCAGGCGCGATCGCTGCAGCAGCAAAAAGGGCCGCAAAACCGGCCAGGGCAATGGTTCGAAGCATGTCTCGCGCGGCTTTACCAGCGAATCGGGCTCAAAGTCATTGTACAAGCTACAAGACCGGCCGCCGCTCGCAGGCCGTCCGGTTAACACGCCGAATACGGCGGGGAAAGGGCCGTTCCCTTTCCAGGATACCGGCAGGGCCTGGCAAGCCCCGGTTCCAGGTGAAATAGTCCGCGGGTATGGGCCCCGCGCCATTCTGGCGCCGGATAGCCGGATAGAAAGAGGAATCCCGGTCGAACCGGACCAAATCAGGGGAAATAGATGTCCGATCGTATCCGTCTGGACGGCAGGACTGCCGTCGTCACCGGCGCCGCCGGCGTGATCGGCAGCGCCACTGTCCGCGTGCTCGCCGAGCGTGGCGCGAGAATCGTCGCCGTCGACCGCAAGCGTGAGGAGCTGCAGGCCGCGATCAGGGATTTGCCGGCAACGGCGCAGGCGCTCGCCGTCAGTGCCGATGTCGCAAACGAGGATGAAGTCGCCGCTTATGTCGGCGCCGCGGTCGACAGGTTCGGCACCATCGATGTCTTCCACAACAATGCCGGCATCGAGGGCGATATCGCGCCGATCACCAGATATTCGCTCGAGAGCTTTCGCCGCGTGCTCGATGTCAACGTGGTCGGGGTGTTCCTGGGCCTGAAGCATGTGCTGCCGGTGATGCTGAAGCAGAACAGGGGCAGCATCATCAACACGGCTTCGATCGCCGGCTTGATGGGGTCGCCGGAGATCGCCGTCTACAGCGCCAGCAAGCATGCGGTGATCGGGCTTACCAAGAGCGCGGCCATCGAATGCGGCAATAGCGGCGTGCGCGTCAACTGCGTCTGTCCGGGGCTGATCGAAAGCCGGATGCTCAGCGCGATCATCGACGGACGCAATCCCGGCAATCCGCCAATCCCGAATCAGAAAATCGCAGAACGAATCCCCACGCGCCGGCTCGGCCAGGGCTCCGAGGTTGCTTCCATCGTGGCTTTCCTCGCCTCCGATGACGCCAGCTACGTGTCAGGCGCGGCCTATACGGTCGATGGCGGACGCATGGCGGGTTAGCCATCGTTCCGGGATGCGACGCTGATACATCGCCCCGGAAGACCAGGATCACAAACAGCAAGCAGGTTCTTCAGTAATGCCGGTAACACTCGATCCCGACGCCGCCACTGTCTACAAGATCTACCTGGATTCAGGCCGCCCCGCTTACGAGACGCTGACGCCGCAAGAAGCCCGCGGCCTTTATTTGAAGGGCTGCGTTACCGCGAGTCCCGAGCCGCCTGAGCTTCAGAGCATTGCGCCGCTCGCAATTCCGGCGCCGCATGGCACGATCCCGGCGCGCCTCTACATCCCCAAGGCACTGCGCAGGAAAGCCGGCCTCGCGCCCGCATTGGTGTTCTTCCATGGCGGCGGCTGGGTGATCGGCGACCTCGACAGCCACGATGCCGCCTGCCGCAAGCTTGCGCATGAAGGCGAGTTGATCCTGATCGCGGTCGACTACCGCCTCGCGCCCGAGCACAAATTTCCCTCAGCCGTGGACGATGCGATCGCAGCCACCCGATGGATTGCCGCCAACGCGAGAGAGCTCGGCATCGACGGCTCCCGCCTGAGCGTCGGCGGCGACAGCGCCGGAGGTAACCTCGCCGCGGTGGTCGCGTTGTCGGCGCGCGAGGACAACGGCCCGCCGCTGGCCGGACAGGCACTGATCTATCCGGCAACGGATTTTTCGATGAGCCATGCCTCGCACAACGAACCGGAGACGTCCGTGCTGCTCACCCATTCGGTGATCCGATGGTTTCGCGATCACTATCTGGGCGGCGCCGCCGACGGCGAAGATTGGCGCGCCTCGCCCGCGCGTGCGGCCACCCTTGCCGACTTACCGCCGGCCTATGTGCTGACGGCGGGCGCCGATCCCTTGCGCGACGAGGGCAAGGACTATGCAGGACGCCTGGAAGCGGCCGGCGTGCCCGTGACATATCGCCATTTCCCTGGCCAATTCCACGGATTCTTCACAATGGGGAAATTCCTGCAGCAGGCCGGCGTCGCGGCGAGCGAAATCGGCGCCTGGCTGAAAACACTGGGCTGAGCGGCAAGGCAAGCTCAAGCCCGATTGGACTCTTTGCATGGACAGCTCAGCCGCGGTCGAAATCGCAAAGCACACACTGCTCATTTGCGGACTGATCCTGGCGATCGGCACGGTCGGCGGCTTCCTGGCGCAGAGGATACGCCTCCCCGATGTGGTGATTTTCCTGCTCGCGGGAATCGCAATCGGGCCGCATGCGCTCAAGCTGGTCGACATCCCCGCGAACTCGGCGCTGAACCAGATCATTCTGCTGTTCGGCGCGAGCTACATCCTGTTCGACGGCGGGGCTGCGTTGCGGCTGGAGGTGCTGAAACGGGTGTGGATCACGATCGTCGTGCTGGCGACGATTGGTGTGCTGATCACGGCCGCGATCACCGGGCTTGCCGCGCATCTCGTGTTTGGCCTTCCGCCGGTACTCGCCCTCCTGCTGGGTGCGACGCTTGCTTCGACCGATCCGGCGACGCTGGTGCCGATCTTCCGCCAACTCCGGATTCGGCAGCGTGTCGCGCAAACCGTGATGAGCGAATCCGCCTTCAACGACGCGATGGCCGCGATCGTCACTTTTTCCGTGCTGCGGCTTGCCGTGGGAAGCGGCGAATTCTCGCTGTCAGGCGCAGTGCTCGACCTGTTCAAGCAGGTCGTGATCGGGGTTTTGGCCGGCGGCGCGCTCGGCTATCTCGCAGCCCTCCTGATTGCACATGAGCGCTGGGCGCTGCTTGCGGAATATGCTCCGGTCGTCACCCTGGTCGCCGTCATAGGCGCCTATTTTGCAGCGAGCGGCCTGCAGGCCTCGGGCTTCATGGCGGTGTTCGTGTTCGGCATCGTGCTCGGCAACAAGGAGCAGCTCGGCTTTCGCATGGAAGCAGGCGAAGCCCAGAAGCTCGATGAATTCGTGCTCACCACGGCGTTCATCATGCGCCTCTTCATTTTCATGCTGCTCGGCGCACAGCTCGATTTCACCCAGATGGCCCGGCACTGGGAGGGCGGTGTGGCGGTCGCACTTGCCCTGATGTTCGTGGCGCGGCCGGCGACCGTATTTCTCTGCGCCCTGCCCGACCGCCGCGCGCGCTGGACGTTCGCCGAACTCGTGCTCATGTGTTGGACCCGCGAAACCGGCGTGATCCCCGCCGCACTCGCCGGCCTGCTGCTCGGAACCGGGGCGCCCGGTGCCAATCTGATCGAAGCGGTAACCTTCGTCACCATCCTGATGACGATCCTGATCCAGGCGCCGACCACCCAATGGCTGGCGCGCAAGCTCGGGCTTTTGGAGAAGGGCTAGCAGGGCCGCGCCCTATTACCCCCTATATTTTAGTCTCCAAAGAAGGAAACGGCCCCGGCGCAACTTGGAACACCGGGGCCACTCACAATGTCGACCTCAAAGGTTCGACTGGAGTGACGCTAGCGGACACCGAGCATGTTCCAAAATCACGAGATCGCGATGCCATGACAACCCTTGCGAAACTGCTTGCGCGAAAGCAGCAACTGGTCGACCGGCTGCAGGAGGATCCCGGCCCGCACGAGCGCGATGAGATCGAGCGCCTTCTGACGGAGATCAACGAGGCGCTCAACCTGCTCGACGACACCGGACCCGGCAAGTCCGGCGATGATCAACGTGACGGTCAATAGGCGACATCCGAAAGCGCCGCGAGCCAAGCGACAGATCAGCGCCTGCGCCGCAAGGCCTCCGCGCCGGCGGCGAGCTCGACGATTTCGCTTGTGATTTCCTCCTGCCGAAGCTGTTGCTCACGTTGCGCGAGCGTGACGAGCCTGGTCTCGATGTTGCTTCTCGCGGCCGTCATCGTCATCATCCGCGCCTGGTTCTCCGCTTCATAAGCATGCATTGCAGCTTCGCAAAGCCGGGCATAGACATATTCGGCGGTCAGCCGCTCCAACAATTCCTGAGGCGGCAGAGTCGTCAGCGGCGGCATGCTCTCGGGAAGACGCGCGAACAGTCCGAGATCAAGCGGAAGCAGTGAGTATCGGTCGATCCGGACCGCACCGCCGGACACGGAACGGGGCACGACGATCTCGACGCTCGACACCGCGCCGTCGGCAATTTGAGCATACAGGGCGTCGGCGATGTCGTTTGCGAGCGAAGGCACCGCATCCACATGGGTGGCCATTGCGGCTGACCATGACGGAGCCAGTCCGCGCTCCTCGGCGAGGACGAGCCCCCGCGTTCCGATCACGAGAGTCCGCGCATGCGCAAGATCGGCGATTGCTGCGTCAAACACGCGCTCGCTGAACGCCCCGGCAAAGCCCTGCTCGGCGCAAAAAAGGATCAGGCCCATGCCATCGCGCCGCAAGCGTCTCCCGCTGCGATCGTCCGCCGGCATCAGGGTCAGGGCCTGGCCGATGGCGTGGGAAACCACCGAACTATACGCATCTATGCCGCCAAGGAGTGAGCGGGCGCGCTGTGCGCGGGACGCGGCAATGCCGCGCATGGCAGTCACCACCGCCTCGAGCTGGCGGATATTCTGAATCTGGGCCGACACGTCCGCCAACCGTTCCGCCATCTATCGCACCCCGGTTGTTGCTCCGTCACGGGCCAAGCCCGAAGCGATCTCTCGAAGGGCATTCGTCATCGCGGCGCCCTGCGCCTCGTCGAGCCTGCCGGTCCGTTCGACCGCCTCGACGACGTCCTTTGCCGTGCGGTCGAGCCATGATGGAAGCTCGGCGCGAAACCTCCCGATATCCTCGAGCTCCACGCGATCCAGAATGCCCTGCTGCAGCGCCATGATCAGGGCGATCTCATCGACCAGACGGATCGGCGAATATTGAGGCTGAGCCAGGATCTGCCGGATGCGCCGGCCGCGCGCGATCTTGTCCTTGACCTGCGCATCCGTCACCCCGCCGAAGCGCGTGAACATTTCGAGCTCCAGGAATTGCGCATAGTCGAGCCGCAAGGCATGCGCGGCTTCCCGCAAGCCTGGCGCCTGAGTCTTTCCACCGACCCGGCTTACGCTGGTTCCGACATCGACGGCCGGCTTCTGCCCTTCATGGAACAGCCGTGCATCAAGGACGATCTGCCCGTCAGTGATGGATATCAGGTTGGTCGGGATGTAGGCGCTGAGATTTCCGCCGTCGAGTTCGGCGATGGGCAGCGCGGTCAGTGAACCGCCTCCGGCGGCGTTGGAAAGCTTTGCGGCGCGTTCCAGCAGCCGGGCATGAACGTAGAATACATCGCCGGGATAGGCCTCGCGCCCCGGCGGCTGCCGCGTCAGCAAGGCGATTTCCCGATGGGTCGCCGCATGCTTGGTCAGGTCGTCGACCACCACCAGCGCATGCTGGCCGCGGTCACGGAAATATTCGGCCATGGTGAAACCGGCGAACGGAGCGATCCATTGCAGCCCCGGAGCCGCGGAGGCCGCCGCGACGACGAAAATGCAGCGCTGGGCAGCGCCGTAGGTCTGCACGGCCTGTATCGTTCGCTTCACGGTCGATGACTTCTGGCCGATCGCAACATAGACGCAGATGATGTCGCTGGACTTCTGATTGATGATGCAGTCGAGCGCCACCGCCGTCTTGCCGATGGCACGGTCGCCGATGATGAGTTCGCGCTGCCCCCGGCCAAGCGCAAACATGGAATCGAGCACGAGGATACCGGTTTGCACGGGCTCGGTGACGAAGTCGCGATCGATGATCGCCGGAGCTGGCCGCTCGATCGGATCGTACCGATCCGGCTCTATCGGCGCTCCGTCGTCCAAAGGGCGTCCGAGCGGATCAACAGTGCGACCGAGAAGAGCCGGTCCGACAGGTACACGGATCACTTCGCCCGACCCCCGGACGTGGTCGCCTGCCTCGAGCCCCTCGGCGTCGTCGAGCAGGACGCATCCCAGCAACTCGCGGTCCAGCGTGGCCGCATAGCCGACCTGCCCCCGCTCAAACCGGACGAGTTCGTCAAGCCGCACCTCCGGCAGTCCCGACACCATCGCGATGCCGTCCGCGACGGATTCCACACAACCGAGCTGCTCGGCCACCGGCGCGAGCGTCGTCGCATCGATCCGCGCTCTCGCCTCGCGGAACCAGCGATCGAGTTCGGCGGACGCGTCGGTCACCTCTCCAACTCCTTTTGAATGCGGACAAGGTCGGCTTGCCAGTTATTGCGCACGACGACATTCCGGCTTCTGATCTCAAAGCCAGCGATCAGATCGGGATCGCAGGAAAGCCGCAGCGACGGCGCGTCACCCAGCGCGGTAGCGAGTGTCTCGCGCAACTTCGCCGCCTGCTCGTCGGTCAGCGGCACCGCCGCTACGACATCGAGCGGGTGGTCCGGATCGGCCGCAGCCAGGTTCTTGAGCATCTCGGCCGGCAGCTTGCCGAGTTCGCTGCCGAGGCCTTCGAGGAACGCCGAAAATGCGGTGCTTGCGGGCAGCCTTTTCAGCAACCGACCTGCGATCTCGACAGAAAGTTCACCGGCCCGCGCCAGGACTGCGCGCTCGGTGGCGGCGCGCTCCCGCTCGATCTCGATCATCGCATCCTTTCGGCGCTGCTCGAGCTCGGCGGAGGATTGAGCGAGCAACGCCCCTTTCTCCGTCTGCGCAGCCTTGCGGGCATCTTCCATCAGGCGACCGCGCTCCGCATCAATCTTGGCCCGCAGTCCGGCGGCTTCGGCGCGAAGATCCTCGGCTTCCTTCCGCGCAGCGTCCGCGTCCGAAAGCAACCGCGTCGCTTCATCCCGCCGCTTCGTCACGAGATCAGCCACCGGACGAAAGAAGAACCGGCCGAGGATCCAGATGAGGATGAGGACGTTGACGGTCTGGAGCGCCAGCGTCCACCAGTCGATATGCATGGCCTAGTGAACGAAGGGATTGGCGAACAACACGAGCAGCGCGATGACGAGGCAATAGATCGCCATGGTTTCGATCATCGCAAGGCCGACGAACAGCGTACGCGATATCGTGCCTGCAGCCTCCGGCTGCCGCGCGATGGCATCCATGGCTGCGGCGACCGCGCGGCCTTCGCCCAGCGCCGGCCCGATCGCTCCGAAGGATACCGCGAGGGCGGCAGCCAGGATGCTGACGATTTCAATCCAGTTCATGATCGCTCTTTCCTTGTTGGAGCCTGTCCTTCGTTCAGGGCGCTGCCGATGAACACCATGGCGAGAACCGTGAAAATGTAGGCCTGTACCGCGCCGGTCAGGAGGTCCAGCGCCATCAGTGGTATCGGAACGAGCAGGCCGGCCAGCGACAAGACGATCGCAACCACAAAGACGCCGCTCATGACGTTGCCGAACAGGCGAACGATCAGCGAGAAGGTCCGTGTGAACGTTTCGACGATATTCAGCGGAATCATGATGAAGGTCGGCTCGGCAAAGGTCTTCAGATATCCCACCACTCCCCTTGCCCGAACGCCGAAATACAGGATGGCGAAGAACACGATCAGACCGAGGGCCGCGTCGGTCTCGATATGAGCCGTCGGCGGCTCGACTCCCGGCACCAGCGAACACCAGTTCGCGGCAAGGATGAAGAGGAACAGCGTGCCGATGACCGGAACGTAGGGCCCCGGCGCGACACGCATCGTTCCCCGGATTTGCTCTTCGATGGCGCCCACGATCATCTCGAGGATCGTCTGTCCTGCCGTCGGCTTGAGGGAGAGCGATCTTGCGGCAAGTCCTCCGCCCAGGCCGAGCACCGCCATGAGGCCCCATGTCACAACGACCGGCTCGGTGATCGCGACCGGCCCGAGTGTGAAGACGACCTTGGCGGTCAGCGGCGAAGAGATCATCTTAGGGACTCCAGCAGAAGCACTCCCGTTCGGGACACCAACAGGCCGAGCGTTCCGGCAAGCAGGGGAATTGCCCCGAAAAAAGCCGCGATGAGCGTCAGCGCGCTGCCGGTCATGGCGAGGCGAAAAAGCTGTAGTCCCAATGACCGCAGCGCGTGCCCCGTGACGAGGCATCGTACGCTCCAATGCAGCGAAAGAAAGTGCATCAGGCCGAGCAGTCCGCCCGCAAGACACCAGCCGGCTGCGCGCACTCCCAACAGAAGACCTGTCTGAACGTCCACAATGTTCATTGTCGGTGCATCCATCGCCAGGCTGACCAGAAACCGATCGCCACCCCGACGAGCAGCAACGGCGCGCTCCAGAAAATGCCGGTCCCGAGTTGGTGGTCGATCCAACGTCCGATGAAGAGGCCAACCAGTGTCGGGGTCACAATGATCCAGCCGAGCACGCCGATCTGCCCGACAAACCTCATCACCGACGGCTGACCTTCGTCGCGCCAGTCCTGCTGTCGCGCACGCCGCTCGCGCACGGCCTTGGTCAGGCCGTCCGGCGACGGATCGTGGATCGGATCCGACGCGACCATCGTCAGCCTCCCTCCCCTCGACGCCCGTCCGGTCGCAGATAGCGGACAATCTGCCTGATAGCCTTCATCTGAAGCTGAAGGCTCTCGGTTCGCGATGCCCGTTCTGTTTCGCTCCGTCTACGGAATTCGGCGACCACGATCTCTTCCAGACGATCGAGATCGTCACCCGGGATTGCCTCGCGGGTTGCAATGGCGACCTCGGTTCCTCCTGCAACCGAAAGAACGCCGCGACGCACCGCGCAATAATGCACGTGGTCGTCAGTGCCATGCCAGCTCACGATCGACACGTTCAGGGCGGTCAGCAGATCGGCATGACCTCTGAGAATTCCGAAGTTGCCACTGGCATCCTCGGCGCGCACATTGGAGACGTCCCTCTCGTCCACGACAATTGCGGTCGGTGTGGTGATCAGCAGCCTCATGGCGCCTTTCCCGAAGGCTTTGTTTGGGGCTCCTTGCTCGCAGCTTCATCGATGGTGCCGATCATGTAGAAGGAGCTCTCGGCCCATTGATCGCAATCACCGCGGAGAATGGCCTGGCATCCCTTGATGGTCTCCGCCAGCGGGACGGATCGGCCCGGCACGCCGGTGAATGCCTCGGTCACGACGAAGGGTTGCGTGAGAAAGCGTTGCAGGCGACGCGCGCGCGCGACCGCCAGCCGGTCGCCTGCACTCAGCTCCTCGATGCCAAGCAGCGAGATGATGTCCTGAAGCTCCCGATAGTGCGCGATGGTTTCGCGCACCTCTTCGGCAACCTTGTAGTGCTCCTCGCCGACAACCGTCGGATCCAACAGGATGGAAGAGGAGTTCAGCGGATCGACGGCGGGATACATGCCTTCGGCGGCCATCGCGCGCGACAACACGATCATGCTGTCGAGGTGGCTCGAAATCGCGGTGACCGCCGGATCGGTGAAGTCGTCGGCCGGAACGTAAACCGCTTCGATCGCGGTGACGGCGGCACCCGCAACCGAAGCGATGCGCTCGTGCAGGGCCGCGACCTCGGTTGCCAGCGTTGGCTGGTAGCCGACCCGCGACGGCAGACGCCCCAGCAGGCCGGATACCTCGCTGCCGGCCTGCACAAACCGAAAGACATTATCCATCAGCAGCAGCACGTTCTGCCGTTTCGCGTCGCGGAAGTACTCCGCAATCGTCAGCGCCGCCAGTCCGACCCGCCAGCGCGCCCCCGGCGGTTCGTTCATCTGGCCATAGACGAGCACGCTGCGGTCGAGCACGCCGGATCGCCGCATTTCCGACAGCAGTTCATGTCCCTCGCGCGACCGCTCGCCGATCCCGGCAAAAACGGAGATGCCTTGGTAGCTCTGCACCATGGCGTGGATCAATTCCATCACTACGACCGTCTTACCGACGCCGGCACCGCCGAACATCGCAGCTTTCCCGCCTTGGGGAAGAGGCGCCAGAAGATCGATGACCTTGATGCCTGTCTCAAAAATGGCCGTCGCCGGACTACGCGCGCTCAGCGGCGGCGCAAGGTTGTGAATGGATGCGCGCGGCAAATCCTCAGGCAGTGCGGGACCATTGTCCCGCGTCTGTCCGGTCACATCGAGGAGACGTCCAAGTATGGGGTCGCCGACGGGCACAGTAATCGGCTCACCGGTGGACCGCACGGGCACGCCGCGTTTGAGGCCCGCGGTCGCCTGCAGGGCAACGCCGCGCACGGTCGTCTC
>CAYVVB010000551.1:0-11228 GCA_964454955.1 uncultured Bradyrhizobium sp.
CGCCGCTTCCTCGAAGGTCAGATGCCTGCCGCCGGCACAAGAGAGGCGCGCTTCATGGCGTTGCGGACCGTGGACGATTGGCGAAAGTGCGCGTGCGACCGTAGTTGAGCTTAAGGAAAGGGCACGGAAGGAGCTTCGGGCCATGGACCCTGATCTGATGTCTGACGAGGAACTCAAGAAGATGGCCGCGGAGTAATATGCCCAAGCGGTTCACGAACGCCCGTTCACTGATGGCAGATCTTCTCGATCGCCATGAAGGCGGGGCAGAAAGTCCCATCGGCTATCCGGATTATGACGGGTTTGTCGATGTCGCCCAGATAGACAGCTTTACAAAGGAGCTTCGCGAAGCGGAGGGACGGGGAGCTATCCGCATATCCAAGGGTCGGGGGCTCAACAGCGAGCAAATCAAACATGTCAGGCTTGAGAGGCCGACTTTGCTTTATGAATTGCTCGGACGTAGGCCGATCGGTGAACTGATGGAAGAGGCGACCGGCCGACTTCTGGAAGGATTGGAGTTACCGGTTCAGTTCGAAGGATCACTGACCTCGCTTCGGGCGGCATGGTCTCGAGGCCGAGAGTGGCAGGGTTTTTCGCTCGACGACGTCGATCGACTGAGGCCGGCGTTCGTCATGGCGAAGATGATCTTGGAAGGAAGGCATACCGGTCTCGACTATCGGACGTTTTCACGGCGATTTGTCGGGGACAGTAAGATGCTTGAACGGCTCGAGCGGCCGGTAGTTAGGCTTTTGAGCGGAGCCTTGGAGTTTCCTCCCGGCGCTCGTCCGAGAGATGCGCTGCGGACGTTAGGCCTTGAAAAATTCGCGCCCCCGATGTTGCTTGCCGGTCGATTCGATTTCGACGAAGCTCGGCTATCGTTGGCGGCGCCGTTATATTTCGGCATACCCCCCGGAGAAGCCGGACGCTTGAGGTTTCACGAAAAGCCGCGATACGTGCTGACTGTCGAAAACTTCGCTAGCTTCAACCGTCATGTCACGGAGGCGGATCCGCAGCGCGCCGGCGTCACCATCTATGTCGGCGGATATCCTTCATTGGCGACCCAAGATGCCTTGAAGGTACTTGCGACAACGCTGACTACCGACGTGCCATTTTTCCATTGGTCGGATATCGATCCGGACGGCGCCTGGATCTTTCGCACCATCGAGAGTTCGATCGCGAGGGATCTGAAGCCTCACCTCATGTCCACGGATTTGGCCGATAGACTGGGAAAGCCGCCGGCTGACCGCATCAGGCTGCCGACTGGCGCCGTTCCGTCTGCTATCTCCGACCTCGTCGACTATCTTCGACGCGATGATGCCAAGTGGCTGGAGCAGGAGGAACTCGATCCTAAGTCGCCGCTATCGCTTGATTATTAGAAGTCCAACTTACTCCACGTTCCATCTTTTGTGCTACACGAGGGACCGATCTGCCGCTGGCACGGTCGTCGGTGCTCGGAAGACAAAAGAGGCTGACGTGGCGACCTGCGTGGCCTTATGGCTCTGGCATGCCGGGTGGCACGACAGGGACCGGAAACTCACAAAGGCACCTCCAGGCTTGAGAGGCACCTTCTGATCCGGTTCGCTTGGATAAACTATTGAAATCGCAGCAAATGCGACCGCCCTCCGAGCGCACCATTCACCCACGATCACCGTTGAAATTACGACGTTTTTTTCGCGAATTTACTACGCAAAGTTACTACATTGTTCCCGCCTGACGTTCCGGCCCTGTTCGCATCCGGCACGGGCATCAACTCGTCGGGCAATTGGCTCTGATCAAACGCCACGATCTTATGCCGCTCATGCCGAGCTTTTCCCGGTTCGCCTGCGATGTAGTGGGCCGGCATCTTCGGCGCCGTCCAGCCGAACATCGCCATCATCTGGCTCTCGGTGCGGTCGGCGTAAGCAGCCACCTCGGCGCGCGCTTTGCGCACCCCGCGACAACTTTTCTTCGGCTGGTTGACGCCGACGAGGACCGTATATTTCTTGAACTTCATCGCCCACGCCTTCTTGTTCATCGGCAGAACCCGGCCTCGTACCCGGCCTTCAAGCCAGGCTACGTATGACTTGTGGATCGGCATCAGCGAGGAATACGGCGCGTGCTTGAGAACTTCGCGAATGTCCTGGCCTTCGGCAGCCTGTTGCGGAGTTGCACGTAGTAATCAAGGCGGAAATGAAGACGCGCACGCCATCGCAGGCGGGCAATCTGCTCTCGGCGCTGCACGGCATGAAAGCCCGGCACATTACGCCGGTATTGGAACCTATACAGGCAGAGCGATCACTTCACGGCCAAGTCAGCGAGCGCGCGCCGGTGCGCGAGGTGATGAACACGGCCGGTTGCGAGGGACCGCTCGGCGAGCAGATCTGCTGCGTGGTAGACCTGTCATACACATGACATGGGAAATACCACAAAGTTTACCCAGCGGGCTTCTGATAGCGCCGTTGCCGCGGTCTCGGCAGTGTCGTCACGCAGGCAGCTCTGCTTGTCGACCTGTCGTGACGCCGTGATATAACGCGATCGGAAAGGATATTGGAGCCGCCGCGATCCACAGGCAGGAGGCTCCGGCAGCGGGATTTCCCAGCCAGGGGGGTGTCATGTGGGCGATGGTGTGTGACGATGAGTAAGTGCGATGCGGTTTTTCCAATCCCGCAGCCGCTCAAACGTCGCACGCGGTTCTCTCCTTCGGGGTCTTTTCTGCAACGACATGGTATCGAGGGCGGGCGTGGCCAGCGCCGCACCGTCAGCAGGATCGTGGTGGTTGCCGCCATGCTGGCGACCGCGGCGATGGCGTCGGGCAGCGAACCCTCCGTGCCGCTGATGCCTGTCAAATTCAATATTCCCCCGGAATCCCTCATCGATGCCCTGCAGGCTTACAGCATGCAGACCGGCGTCCAGGTCATGTTCGAGACCGCATCGGCGGCCGGTTACCGCTCGGCGCGGGTCGAGGGCGAGTTCATGCCGGAAGTCGCGTTGCGCATGCTGCTTGCTGATACCGATCTGAGAATCCGCTATAGCCGCTCCAGCGCAGTCACGCTCGCTCCGGCATCGGCGCCCGACCCCGATGCACCTCCAGCCCATCCGCTGGCGTCCGTGGACCTCGCGCTCGATACGTTGCGGGTCAATGGGACCGTGGAATCCGGCGATCGGAGCCGGCTCGGCGACTATATCGGCGCCGTGCAGGATGATATTCAAAATGCACTGAAGAAGGTTGCCAAAACGCGCCGCGGCGATTATCGCGTCGCGGTCAAGCTATGGGTCGATCCCTCGCGGACGATCCAAAGGGCGGAATTGGAGGGGTCGACAGGGGATCGTGATCGCGATAGCTCCATCGCCAGCGCGCTGCAGGGATTGGTGCTCAGCCGACAAGCACCAGCGAATACACCCCAGCCGATCCGGTTTATGATTGCTATACGAGCGCCCTGATCATTGGGTTTTGGCATGCTGGACCACCCCTTGAAGTCTCTCACCGCGGACAATGACGCGTCAGCAGTCGACTGGCATGCGGCGGCGCCCACGATTGGGCTGCGCTGGTTTATCGCGACGGCGCTCTTGGTGCCGCTTCTGCTGGTCGCTGGCGTTTATTGGATTCGCCAGTTGCCGCCCGGTCTGGGTCCGAGCGTCTCAGATTCGGTTGTCGAAGTTCGACTGATCAGGGCTCCGGATTCGGTCCGACGGAGCCAGGAAGTATCGCTCCAGTCAAGCCCAGCGCCAGGTCGGTCGCCCGAGCCGCTGGTCGATGATCCAGTTCGCGCGATCCCCGAAGACGCCATCGCGCGGCCGCCGCAGGCCGAGGCGGGCCGGCTGTCCGCACCCCCAGCAGCGCCCGCGCCGGTAGGCTCGCCTGCACCCCAAACCGTGGCCCTCTTCCAAAGGACGCTGTTCAGCCATATCGCGCGATACCGGCACTATCCGGATCAGGCGCGTCGCGACCGAGAGCAAGGGACGGTCCAGTTGGTGTTCGCCATGCGGCGCGATGGCACGGTCACCGACGTTTGGGTGAAAGCCAGTTCTGGCCACAGCGCTCTCGATCGTGCCGCGGTCGACACCATCCATGATGCGCAGCCGCTGCCAAGAATTCCGTCCGATCTGCCCGACCGACTCAATATTTCGATGCCGGTGGCCTTTAACCTGCCTTAAGAGGTTCGCGGCCGAGTGGCGCGGGGTTGCGGCGGACGGGTGTCCCTGTCACGCCGCTGTCATTCGCTGCCGATACCTAATCATCGGGGGCTTGTCAGTCCGGAAACACGGGCAGGCGGCTTAGGGGCGTTATTCAGTGTCGGATTCAAATCGCAAATCGTTGCGCGAGGCCCTTTCAGGCGATTATGAGGGCCTGGCGAGCCGCCTGACACGGTGTTTGGGGTCTTCGGATTTGGCCCGCGAGGCGTTGCACGAGACCTTCTTGCGGGTTGAGCGCGTCTCCGAAGCCGTCACCGTCCGCAGTCCTGCCGATTACTTGTTTCGTACCGCCATCAATGTGGCCAAAGACCGGCGCAGAAGCGACGGTCATCTCCTCAGTGCGGCCGAGATCGCGGCGATCACCGATATTGCAGACGAAAGTCCCGATCCATCTGCGATTGTCGGGGCGCGTCTTGAACTGAGAGCGCTCGAAGACGCTCTGACCGAGATGCCCGCCCGCCGGCGCGATGTGTTCGTCGCCGCCCACTTTGAACAATTGTCCCATCATGAGATCGCAGCCCGCTTCGGCATCAACGTCCGCACCGTTGAATTCGATTTGCAGCATGCCTTGGAGCACCTTAGCGTCCGTCTCGGCCGCAGGATCATTCGCCGGTTTGGTCCCAAGACCAATCCTGCCAAATAGCGCTGCTTCTCCGCCGCCTCCTGCCATGATCTCGGGAAAGGCGCTTGAATCCCACATGGTGGCCGACGGCGTTCAAGCCGCCGCTTGATTTTCGATTCAGTCTCCCGCAGCTTGAATCGTCTATTACAAGTGGAGGCGCCGCTCTGTTGCCGCGGCGCCGGGCACACCGGGGCGGCAACAACCCAACAGGCGATCAGCTCTTGACCGCGCCAGACGACATGCCAACTGTTTTGGACCCTATGTTGCGAGAGGCTCTCGCCTGGGTCATCCGTCTGCATTCGGGCGCGGCGACCTCGGAGGATGCAGAGGCGCTGGCGCAATGGCGCCACATCAGTCCGGAGCATGAGGCGGCGTTCCGCGATGCGGTCACGCTGTGGCGAACCTTCGGTGACGCAACACGCAGGCTTGTCGCGGAAAACGCCGAAGCTGGCTCCCGGCCCGGCGTGCGGCCGGTCCGGGGGATCGCGCTCAGCCGCCGCGGCTTGCTCGGGGGCGCGCTCGCAGCATCGGTCGCCGCCGGATATTTTGTGGTCCGTCCGCCCTTGGGGATGTGGCCGTCGCTGGAAGAATTGTCGGCGGATTATCGAACGACAAAGGGCGAGCGACGCGACGTCGCCTTGTCCGGCGATGTGGCGCTGAAGCTCAACACCGAGACCAGCATCGCCGTGCGGTCGACAGGGAGCGAGCCGCGTATCGAGGTAATTTCAGGAGAGGCGGCGATCGTTTCCAAACGCGCGGGTGCCACGCCGCTGGTCGTTGATGCAGCCGCCGGCCGGATCACCGCGCAGGCCGCCTCCTTCAACGTCCGCTGTTTGGATCGCGTGGTGTCGGTCAGTTGCCTCAATGGCGCGGTCGACGTCTCATGGGACGGCAGAGCCGTCCACCTCGCCAGGGACGAGCAGGTCTCCTATTCCTCCGCCGAAGGGCTGGGAACTCCGTCTTCCGTCGACCCGATGCAGGCTTTGGCATGGCAAGACGGCCTGCTGATCGTCCGCGACTGGCCACTCACCCGGGTCGTCGACGAGATCAACCGCTACCGGCCCGGCAAGATCGTGGTGATGGACGCCCGGCTTGGGCGGCGCATGGTCACCGGCACGTTCCATCTGGATCATCTCGACGACTTTATCGGCCAGGCCCGAGGCCTGTTCGGCGCGACCGTGCGCTCGTTGCCGGGCGGAGTCGTGCTTCTGACCTGACGCGACTAACCGCTGAAGCGGGCGTCTTCCGATCCTTTTGCGCTGGTATCCGGTCCATGCCAGACGATCCCCTGCCGTTGAAATCGCGGCAAATATTCCAGCGCACAAATTAGTTCCGATTATTTTGATTTTTTGATTCAGTCCCCTGGGGCCTCAATCGTCTTCTGTATTGAAGCGTCGTAGCCGCGGTGTTTCCGCCGCGATTGGCGTGTGTCGTTTCAGGGGGCGAGCGGGCGTTCGTGCAAATTCGACGGGGTAGTGGAGATCGCGGACGTGCGTCCGCGTGCAGGGAGTTGCTGTGCCTGAAAACGGCCGCGCTCGTGCTGGTGAGCAGCCTTGCGGCTGCCAACTCGGCGCTGGCCGCTAAGTCGACGACTGCGGACAATTCATCGGCCAAACCAGACGACACCAATGCCGCCGCTTCATCGTCTCCGGCGAACCATGCTGCAAGTCCGGCGCAGCCCGCCGCTGGTCCCCAAGGCACAAGTGGCGCATCACCACCGCAAAAACCTGCATCGATGCAGCGTTTCGACATCGACGATTTCGCGGTTCGCGGCGCCGACAAGTTGCCCGAGATTGATTTGGAAGAGGCGATCTATCCGTTTCTCGGGCCGAACAGGACCTCGGATGATGTCGAGAAGGCGCGAGCCGCGCTAGAGAAGGCCTATCACGACAAGGGTTATCAGACCGTCAGCGTCTCGGTCCCGCAGCAGAATACGCAAAACAAGGTCGTCACGCTCCAGGTCACCGAGTTGAAGGTCGGCCGGTTGCGGGTAAAGAACTCGCGCTATTTCGATCTCGACAAGATCAAGGACAGGGCCGGGTCGCTGAAGGAAGGCACGGTGCCGAATTTCAACGACGTCACCAAGGATATCGTCGCGCTCAACCAGTGGCCGGACCGGCGGGTGACGCCGGCGCTGCGCGCCGGGGTTACACCAGGCACGGTCGATGTCGATCTCAATGTCGAGGACACCGCGCCGATCCACGGCAGCGCCGAGATCAACAACCGCCAGTCTCCGAGCACGACGGCGGAGCGCTTTGTCGGGACGGTGCACTACGACAATCTTTGGCAGGAGGGTCACTCGCTGAGCTTCACCTATCAGGTGGCGCCGGAGCGACCGTCGGACGCCGAGGTGTTCTCAGCCTCCTATCTGGCGCGCATTCCGAATGTCGATTGGCTCAGCGTTCTTGCCTACGGCGTGAAGTCCGACAGCAACGTTGCAACCGTCGGGGGCACGAACATCGTCGGTCCCGGCGAGATCGTCGGCGCACGCGCGGTGATGACATTGCCATCGCGGGACGGGCTCTTCCACACGCTCTCCGTCGGTCCCGATTTCAAGCATTTCGAGCAGACCGTTGCCGTGGGGTCGGATTCATTTTCGTCGCCCGTGACCTACTATCCGCTGGTCGCAAGCTACGGCGCGACGTTTCAGGGCGAGAAGTCGACGACGCAGTTCAACGCTTCCGTCACCTACAACATGCGGCCGGTGAGCAGCGACTGGAGTGCGTTCGACGCCAAGCGCTATGACGCCTCGCCGAGCTTCACGCATTTCAACGCCGACATCTCTCACACCCAGGAATTGCCCGAGGGCTTCCAGTTTTGGGGCAAGGTGCAGGGACAGGTTGCGGACGGGCCGCTGGTCTCATCCGAGCAACTCAGTATCGGCGGTCTGGACACCGTGCGCGGCTACCTCGAATCCGAGGTGCTGGGCGACAATGGCGTTGTCGGCTCCGTTGAGTTCCGCAGCCCCAATGTCGGTCAGTTGCTGCAAAATCAGCTCAAGGACGAGACGGGGCAGGGGACGCCGCACTTCACCACCTTCAACGAGTGGCGGTTTTTTGTCTTCGCCGACGCCGGCCGAGCCGTCGTGCTCGACCCGTCGCCGGACCAGCAATCGCAATTCGACCTGTGGAGCTACGGCGTCGGCACCCGCTTCAAGGTCTTCAACTATGTCAACGGCATGCTCGCCTTGTCGGTGCCGATGATCAGTCAGGCATACACGCAGGCGCGCGATCCGCACGTCAATTTCCGGATCTGGGGTGAATTCTGATGACAATGGGGATGGATTGCATGCGCGGAGCGCGCCAAATCGAATATCGGCAGGCCGCCGCGAAAGTGGTATCGGCTCTGGTTCTCGGGCTTGTCGCCGTCGCGACGATGCTACCGTCGTCGGCGAAAGCCTGGTGGAACGACGACTGGTCGCTGCGCAAGAAGATCACGATCGACGCGAGCGCGACCGGGGCCAACATCACCGATCCGATCGGCACGACCCCGGTCCTGGTCCGGCTGCACACGGGTAACTTCCGCTTCAGCTCCGCCAAGGACGACGGCGCAGATCTGCGTTTTGTCGCCAGCGACGACAAGACCCCGCTCAAGTACCACATCGAAAAATACGACCCACTTCTGAATGAAGCTCTGGTGTGGGTCTCCGTGCCCAATGTTCAGGCCGGCGCCAAGACCGACATCTGGCTCTACTATGGCAACAAGAAAGCGCCCAACGCGGCGGATGCGAAAGGCACCTACGATCCTGATACGCTCCTGGCCTATCACTTCAGCGAACGCGGAACGCCGTCGCTCGATTCGTCGGCTTGGGCGAACAACGCGCAGAGCGTCGGTCAACCGGCGGAAGGATCGATCATCGGCACCGGCCTGCGCCTGACCGGCCAATCACCCCTGACCCTGCCTGCCTCGCCGTCGCTCGCGCAGCCTGCCGGCGCACCGCTATCCCTGTCGCTGTGGATCAAGCCATCGGCCTCTCAGGCCAATACCGCTCTGTACAGCCGCCGCGATCCGGCAACCGGCAATGCGCTGGTCGTCGGTATCGACAACGGTGCACCCTTCGTCGAGGTGACGAACGGCGGCTCGGTTCAGCGCAGCGGCGCCGGCGCTTCTATTGCGCCTGGTGGCTGGCATCATCTGGCGGTGGTGGCCAACAACGGCCAGGTGACACTTTCGCTCGACGGCAATCCCTATTCATCTGTCGTCGCTTCGTTGCCTGCCCTGAACACGGTTGCCCTGATCGGAGGCGACACGTCCAGCCCCGCTGCCGCTCCGATTCCTCCGGCGACCCCGTCCGCAACCGCGCCGCCTGAAACCCCCATCGCTGCTGCGCCGGTTGCGGACGGCGGTAGCGCGGCATCGGCCCCCGATGCCATCCCTGCGCCGGCTCCGGTGGTGCCGGCAATGGCGAGCTTCATCGGCGACATCGACGAATTGCAGATCGCCAAGGTTGCTCGTCCGGCCGGTTTCATCAAGCTCGCAGCGATCGGGCAGGGGCCAGACCAAGCCAAGCTCGTCTCCTTCAGCGTCGATGAGGAAACCGCAAGCTGGCTATCGGGCTACTTTGCGGTGATCTTGAAATCGGTCACGCTGGATGGCTGGGTCGTCATCGGTATCCTGCTGATCATGGCCGCGCTGAGCTGGGTCGTCATGGTCGATCGTGCCACCTATCTTGGCCGCCAGGCCAAGGCCAACGCGATCTTCACCAAGCACTTCCACGATGTCGCCGACGACCTCACCGTGCTCGACCCTGCCGGTGCCGAAGACGTCGCGTCCATCGGCGGTCGTGTAAGCGCCAGCGACGCCAAGATACTCAAGGCGTCTTCCCTCTACCGCATCTATCACATCGGCGCTGAAGAAATCCGCCACCGCTTCCTCAAGAGCGGCGGCCATAGTCCGGTCCTGTCGGCCGCTTCCATTGCCGCGATCCGCGCCGCGCTCGACAGCGGCGTCGTCAAGGAAATTCAACGTCTCCACCGACTGATGGTGATCCTCACCATCGCGATCTCCGGCGGCCCCTTCCTCGGTCTGCTTGGCACCGTGGTCGGTGTCATGATCACCTTTGCGGCGATCGCAGCCTCCGGCGACGTCAACGTCAACGCCATCGCGCCGGGCATCGCGGCCGCGCTGGTCGCAACGGTCGCCGGCCTCGGCGTCGCGATCCCGGCGTTGTTCGGCTACAACTACCTGATCTCCAGGATCAAGGATCTGACCTCTGAGATCCAGGTCTTCGTCGACGAGTTCGTGACCAAGATGGCCGAGCTCTACTCCAACGATCGGCCTGATCCGGTCGAGCATCGCATCGCGGCGGAGTGACGGCGATGCAGATCCAGAACGACTCCAAGCCGTATGACGACATCAACATCACCCCGATGCTGGATCTCGCTTACGTTCTGCTCGTCATCTTCATCATCATGACGACGGCGACGGTGCAGGGTCAGAAGGTCAACCTGCCGAAGGCCTCGGCCGCGCCGTCGCTGGCGACGCAGACCACCAAGGCGATTACCGTCGCCAACGACGGCAAGATATTTCTGGACACCATTCCGGTGACGCTGCCGGAGCTGGAACAGCGCCTCGTCCAGCAGAAGGCGCTGACGCCGGAGTTTCCGGTCGTGCTGCGCGGCGATGCGCAGGCCCAATACCAGAGCGTGATGGACGTGCTCGACCTCCTGGGGCGGATCGGCCTCAGCCAGGTCGGTCTCGCCACCAAGCCGCTCGTGAAGTGAAGGCCGTCATGACAGCGCTGCATTGCTCGCGGCGAGCGGGGAGGTAACTGACCATGTCCGACATCATCAACCTCAACCATCGCTTCGATGTGGCACAAGGCGTCGGCGGAGGCATCTTCGCACGGCTGCGTGGCTGGTTTGAAACCCGCCGACAGTCTCGCGTGGCGCCGGTCGAAAGAGCGCGCGAGGTGCAGGGCACGAGCGCCCAGTTGCTGGCCTTCCCGATTCGCGGCGAAGCGCTCTTGGTCCGAATGGCGGAATGCTTGCGCCAACGTGTTGGCAACAGAACGTGGGCGCGCGATCCGCTTGTCCTGGTTATGTCACGTCGTCCGCATTCTCGGCTGACGCTTGATCGCGACGCTTTTGTGGAATTCGATTCCGCGAGCGGCGTCTACCGCGCGGTGCTTCAGGCCGAGCCTCAGACGCGGATCACCATCGAGACCTCGGACTTCGACACGGTCGTGAGCTTTGTCGCCCCGTACGTGGCGGATCGGCTCTCGGACGCGATCGCCCTGGAGGCTGCGTCGTGAGCCCCATTCCCACGATCGCTCCTCGGCTCGAGGAAGAACGCGACGATTTCGAGCTGGATACGAAAGAGAGCAATCGTCGCTCTCTGCTGCGCGACGGCGCGGCCGTCGCAGCGATCGCGTTGCTTCTTGGCGGCGGGGTCTATTGGTTCGTCGGGCATGACGACCAGGCGCCACTACGCCCGG
>CAYVVB010000552.1:0-3150 GCA_964454955.1 uncultured Bradyrhizobium sp.
GTCACGCTGGCGAAGGACGTCTTCGCCGCGTCGGAGTTGGAATTGGCGATCGCCTGCTGGATCTGGTTGGCGTAGTCCTGATTGGTCTTGACGGCGATCTGGGCCGCCTGGCCGAGCCCACTACCGATCGCGGCCTGCTGATCGGCGTTAGCCGACGCCAACAGATTCGTGATCGTCGCAAGCGCTTCCGGGTGGCTCAGTGCCACGTCGCGGATCAAGGAGATAAACTGCGCCCCACCCGACTGATAGTTTTGCATCGTCTGTGTCGGGTTCGCCAAGAACTGATTGACCGCCTGGTCCGTGGCAGTCTGCGCCCTCACTGGCGCCACGACCAAAACCGCAGCAACGGCGAGCGACGCCAATGCCGCGGCCGCCAGACGCGAAATCTTGAACAGCATGCCCGCCTCCTGTGGGTTGAGAAAATCTACCATGCCAGTCTACGGGCGCCAATTGGAATTTGGCGGCGCAACAAGTAACGTAAACCCTGCCGCCGGTAGGGAAACTCCGCTTTTCGGGGCGGAGACTTGGCTTTTCGCTCACTTTTTGGACGCGCCACAACCAGAAAGAGCGGCGCCCAGCAACCCGATTGCAGGGATTGAATATCCGGGAATTTGAAGGGTGAAATCGACCAGCGAGTGAAGAACTGCGACGAGCGACATCCCAAGAGCCGCAAGTGCAGCAAGGCCATGCCGGCCGCGGGCGCGGAGGCCATGGGCAAGAACGGCAAAGGCGGCAATCCAGGCAAGAGCGACGACAGCCGCGAGAGGAATTCCGACCTCGGCGGCCAGTTCCAGCGGGGTATTGTGGGCGATGTCCCAGACACCCCGCATCGAGATCGCGGAACTCCGATAGGCCGGAAATGCCCATTGGAAGGTGCCGAGGCCCGTGCCGAACCAAGGGTGATCGGCGATCATGTGTAGCGTGGATACGTAGGCCGCCAGGCGCCCTTCGTCGGCCAATCCTTGCAGATCGAAACGGTTGCTGACCACGCCGCCCATGAACTGAAGCAGCGCCAGGGCGACCGCGGCGGCGGCCGCGGCGAAAACACCGATGCCGTATCGCTTCGGCACGTCGGCGCGGAAATAGATGGTGACGACGACCACCATGGCGAACAGGGACAGCGCCACGCCGGCGCGCGAGGCGGTCAGGAACATGGCGGCCAGGCAAAAGAACCAGGCGGCGAAGGAAACTGCAGCCGGCTTGGGCGGGTCATCGAGGATGCGGCGCGGCACGGTCCGCCATGGACCGACTTTCGCCCCGAGGTGATGGCGCGCTTGCCTCATTAGCAGGCAGAGCCAGATCAAGGCTGTCGACCCGAAATAGGCGGCCGCAGTATTTCGGTTGACGAACGTACCGGTGAGGTTGCCCAGATAGAACTGTTTCTCGCGCCACAATAGTTTGGTGGGCTCGGCGAAGAACGCGAACAATCCGTAGACGGCGTAGGTCACCCCCGACCAGCCGATCACCTTGAGAGTTCGCAGCGCACCATCCTCTGCCGCCCCGACGAACAGACCACAGACCAGCGCGAGGATATTCGCCAGCGTCGGGCCGAGCGCAAAGAACGGCTCTCCCTTTACGAGCGAGGCCGATGGCTGGATATCGAGATGGAGAATCGCCGCGGTCTGCGACCAGATCGGTAGGTACGGCGCAATCCACGGGTGATCGGCCAGTTGCTCGTGCAAGACCAATGCGTAAAGGGCGACAAGGCCGCCGACCGCGAAAAGAATTGCAGTTTGCAAGCGGGTCAAATGTGAAGTGGTGGCCGCCAGCAGGACACAACTGATGCCGAGCAGCACGCACCACAGCGCGACGGAGGACGGCTGATCAGAACCGAACGGAAGGGGCGCGCCGGCAATGACGACGTAGAAGGCGATCTCGCCCGCCCAGCGGAAGCCCGAGCGGACAGACAGAGCCGGCAGATGCCGGAGCTCCCTCGTGCTCCGGCGGCCGCCTTTCGAGCGACGCTTGACGGGCTGCGTCTCGTCCGTTGACGCATCTGCGGAGCTCTGGGTCAGTTTCCGCTCCCCCGGGATAGCGGCATCGATCCAACCCACGCGTAGGGCAAAAACCTCCAGAAAGAAAGAGGCCGGCAGCATGTGCGCTACCGGCCTCCTTATCGCGGTCCAGCTACGCGCTGGGATCTCCTTCGTTACTTCAGATTCCTGATGTTGTTCCGAAGGATGATGCCATCGTTCGCCGTATTTATCGCATCGCTGCCGGTCGCCATGATCACCCGCAGATACTGCAGGAACTTGGTGACTTCGACGGAGCGGGCGTTGGACACGAAGATGATGTCGCCGTTCTTCATCTGGGTCTTGGTGGCGAGGAAGAAGCCACCCGGGTCGCGGAAGTTGATCGTGAAGATCACAGGGATCGTTGCCGCACCGGGGAACTTGGAAACGTCAACGCCGAGGCGCTCCGCGACATCACGCGGCTCCGCCCGATAGAGGAAGACGGCGTCGGGATCCGCATTCGCATCGAGCAGACCGCCCGCTTTGCCGACCGCCTCGGCGAGGTTGATGCGCCAGGCGTCGAAGTTGAATTCGCCGCTCTGGCCCGTCGCGCCAAGCGCCAGGAACTTCTGCTGCTCGCGGTAGACGTAAATACGGTCGCCCGGCTGCACATAGATGTTGTTTGCCGGAGTCATGACCAGATTTTCGAACGGGACGGTCGCGCGCTTGCCTTTGCGCTCGAGCATGACCCAAGTCTCGAAACCCTGGCCCTTAATACCACCCGCGCGAGTGATCGCATCCGTGATCCGATCATCGGCGCCCGCGGGAGCGGCCGGATAGCGGACCGGAGCGTTGACCTCGCCGATAACGCTGACGAGCGACGTCCCCTGCCGGGTCAGAGACACAACAACCTGCGGCTCGATCGCGCGGTTGCGGATGCGAGCGACGATATCGGCCTGGATTTGAACGTTGGTGCGGCCAGCGGCTTTGACTTCACCGGCGTACGGGATCGTTATGTTGCCGTTGTTATCGACAGTCTGGTCCGGAAGAGTGACGAAGTTGCCCGGTCGAACGCCGGCTTCTTGCGGGATGAACAGTCCGCCAGCGGCGGCTTCGAAAATCGTCACACTGACCGTGTCGCCGACACCGAAGGTGATTTCCGCAGGCGGCCGGCGATCCGTGAACGCTCCAGCCAAAC
>CAYVVB010000553.1:0-17443 GCA_964454955.1 uncultured Bradyrhizobium sp.
TCCCGATCCTGTCTCGGCGTTCGCCTCGGGCTGGATGCGCGTGCGGGCCCGCGCCCGCCAGGGCGGCATCGAGCTGCCGCTGGTGATCTCCGACCACGCCGACTGGGACGGACTGTGTGCGACCATCGCGGCGACCGGCGCCGGCGAAATCTGGGTCACCCACGGCCAGGAGGACGCGCTGGTGCACTGGTGCACGACGCAGGGTCTTCGCGCGCGGCCGCTCGATTTGCTCGGCTATGGCGAGGAGGACGAGGAGGCCCTGCCGTCGGCCCGGACAGCCGACGCGGCCGAAACCGCGAGCACGGGCGAGGCATGAACCGGTTCGCCGAACTGCTCGACCGCCTCGCCTACGAGCCCGGCCGCAACAACAAGCTGCGGCTGATCGTGAATTATTTCCGTGAAGTCGAAGACCCCGACCGCGGTTATGCCCTGGCGGCGCTGACCGGCGCGCTGTCGTTCAAGCACGCCAAGCCCGGATTGATCCGCGACCTGATCGCCGCGCGCACTGATCCCGTGCTGTTCGGACTCTCTTACGACTATGTCGGCGACCTCTCCGAGACGGTGGCGCTGATGTGGCCTGCGCCAAATCGTGAGGGCGGAATCCGGGGCTACCCCCCTCCCCACCCCTCCCCCGCAAGGGGGGAGGGAGTGGCATCGCATTCGGTGCCGCTCCCGGGCAACCCACGAAGCAGCGGTACGGAAACATTTCGTTCGCCGTCTGTCGCGTCGAACTCCGCTCCCTCCGTCCCCTCCCCCCTTGCGGGGGAGGGTCAGGGAGGGGGGTACCACGGGCTCGGTACAAATGATGGACCACCTCCTTCCGGCCACAACAACCCGCCGCCACCGACGCTGACCGAAGTCGTCACCCGGCTGCGCACGCTGGGCAAGCTGGAGCTGCCCGCACAGCTTGCGCGCTGGCTCGACGAACTCGACGAGACCGGCCGCTGGGCACTGTTGAAGCTCGTCACCGGCGCAATGCGGATCGGCGTCTCCGCCCGCCTTGCCAAGACCGCGGCCGCCGCCCTCGGCGGCAAGGACCCGCATGAGATCGAGCTGTTATGGCCGGGGCTGTCGCCACCCTATCTCGACCTGTTCGCGTGGCTGGAAGGGCGCGGCAAGAAGCCCGTCAACCGCGATCCCGCGCCGTTCCGCCCGGTGATGCTGGCGCATGCGATCGAGAACGAGGATTTTTCAGGCCTTGCACCTTCTGACTACATCGCGGAATGGAAATGGGACGGCATTCGCGTACAGGCGGTCGCGGGCCGCGACGCGCATGGCCACCTCGCCGCACGGCTTTATTCGCGCACCGGCGAGGACATCACCAACAGCTTTCCGGATCTTCTGCCTTCGCTTCATCTGCCGGGCGCCATCGACGGCGAATTGCTGGTGATGCGGGACGGCAGGGTCCAGAGTTTCAACGTCCTGCAGCAGCGGCTCAACCGCAAGGTCGTGTCGCCGAAGCTGATCAAGGAGTTCCCGATCCATCTGCGCGCCTATGATTTGCTCGGCGACGACGAGAACGATTTGCGCGAATTGCCGTTCGCCGAACGCCGCGCGCATCTGGAGACCTTCGTGAAGCGGCTCGACGATGTCCGCATCGACCTGTCGCCCACCATTGCCTTCGACGGCTGGGACGAGTTGCGCGCCGCGCGCGCTCACCCCGTCTCGGCCGGAGCAGGCGAGGACGCGGACGCCGTCGAGGGCGTGATGCTGAAGCGTCGCGATGCGCCGTATCTGCCCGGCCGCCCGAAGGGCCAATGGTGGAAATGGAAGCGCGATCCGCACATCATCGACGCGGTGCTGATGTATGCGCAGCGCGGGCACGGCAAGCGCTCGTCCTATTATTCGGATTACACATTCGGCGTCTGGACCGGGAGCGAAATTGGCGAGGAGCTGGTGCCGGTCGGCAAGGCCTATTTCGGCTTCACCGACGAAGAGCTGTTGCAGATCGATCGCTTCGTTCGCCGTAACACGACGGAGAAGTTCGGCCCCGTGCGCCATGTCGTCCATGAGCCCGACCGGGGCCTCGTGCTGGAAGTCGCCTTCGAGGGGCTGCAGCGCTCGTCTCGACACAAATCGGGCGTCGCGATGCGCTTCCCGCGCGTCAACCGGCTGCGCTGGGACAAGCCCCCGCGCGAGGCGGACCGACTGGAAACGCTCGAACGGATGCTGAAATCCGAGGACGCGAATAAGCCTTTGCTGGCCTCCGACAGCCGTTGACGAGACTGGAAGGGTTCCCCATCTGCCTCTCGCCGTAGTAAGACTTGCGCGCGAATCCGGGAGATTGACCATGTCGAACGACACCAGGGAATTGCCGGCAGGCCCCGACAACCTTACCCGCTTTCTCGGCGACTCGCCGCTGGCAGTGGCGTTCCGGCTGATCCTGCTTTCGATCCTGGTCGGCGTGGTGCTGGCCGCGATCGGCTTCGATCCCTGGAACATCATCGAGAGCATCCGCCTGCTGTTCCGGCGGCTGTGGGACCTCGGCTGGGATGCCGTCAACTGGCTGTGGCGCTATTTCCTGCTCGGGGCCGTGGTCGTGATCCCGGTCTGGCTGCTGTCGCGCATTTTCACCACGCCGCGCCGCCACTACTGAAACGGCGGCCCTCGTGAAACTGCAATTTATCGGCTGCGGCGATGCTTTCGGCTCGGGCGGGCGGTCCAATACCTGCTTCCATGTGACGGGCGAAGGCGTCAATGTCCTGATCGATTGCGGCGCAACCTCGCTGCCTGCGCTCAAGCGGGAAAAAATCGCGCGCGAGGCCATCGACCTGGTTCTGATTACCCACTTCCATGGCGACCATTTTGCCGGCCTGCCGTTCTTACTGCTCGATGCGCAGTTTTCGCGGCGGACGCGCCCGCTGGTCATTGCCGGACCGCAAGGCATCGAGATGCGGCTGGCGCAGGTGATGGAAGCGCTGTTCGAGAACTCATCGAAGACAAAGCAGAAATTCGAGCTCGCGGTCGTTGCGCTGAAGCCTGAGGAACCGCAGTCCTTCGGCGCGCTCACGGTGACGCCATATCCGGTGGTGCATGGCTCCTCCGGCGGGCCGTTTCTCGCCTATCGCATCGAAGCGGAAGGCCGCGTCATCGCCTACAGCGCCGACACCGAATGGACCGAGACGCTCGTTCCGCTCGCGCGCGACGCCGACCTGTTCATCGCGGAAGCCTATACTTGCGAGAAAGTCGTCAAGAACCATCTCGATCTGAAGACGCTCGAGGCCCATCTTCCCGAGATCAGGCCCAGGCGGCTGATCCTCACCCATATGAGCGACGACATGCTCACCCGGCTCGATACGCTCCCCTATATGGCTGCGCATGACGGGCTGACGGTCGAGGTGTAGAGGCAGACGTGGAATTGCGTCCGCTCCATCTGCAGACCAGCGTCACCACGGCGCGGGTGTTTGCCATCGCAGGCCCTGCGATGCTGGCCAATCTGACGACGCCCTTGATCGGGATCGTCTCGACGACCGCGATCGGCAGGCTCGGTGACGCCGCCCTGCTCGGCGGCGTGGCGATGGCCTCGGTGATCTTCGACTGCCTGTTCTGGCTGTTCGCTTTCCTGCGCCTGTCGACGGTCGCCTTCACCGCGCAGTCGCTGGGATCGGGCGAGATCGAGCAATTGCCGGCGCATTTTGCCCGCGGCCTCGTTGTCGCGGCCCTGATCGGCGCGGCGCTGATCGCGCTGCAAATGCCGCTGGCCGCCCTCCTGCTCGATGCGATGGGCGGCAGCGCGGACGTCACCGCGGCGGCAAGAACCTATTTCACCATCCGCATCTGGTCCGCGCCGCTCGCGCTCGCCAACTACGTCGTGCTCGGCTGGCTGATCGGCCAGGCGCGTGCCAGGCTTGCACTCGCCGTGCAGATCGCGATCAACCTGGTCAACATGGCGACGACGGCCCTCCTGGTGCTCGGGCTCGGTTTCGGCATCGCGGGCGCTGCGCTCGCAGCCGTGCTCGCGGAGGGCTCCGGCCTCGTGCTCGGCGTCTGGATCGCGCGGCATCTGATGCACGGGCGGATCACCGTGCCGCGAAAATTGCTGCTCGACCGCGCCGGGCTGATGCGCATGCTCACCGTCAACCGCGACATCATGATTCGCACCGCGGCGCTCATTACGGCATTCCTGTTCTTCACTGCGCAGGGCGCACGCGCCGGCGACGTTACGCTTGCGGCCAATTCGGTATTGAACAATTTCCTGCTGGTCAGTGCCTTTTTCCTCGACGGTCTCGCCAACGCCGCCGAGCAGCTCTGCGGACAGGCGTTTGGCGCGCACGACAGGGCCGCGTTCTCCACGGCGACACGGCTGGTCGTGTTCTGGGGCTTTGTCTTTGCCGTGATCGTGATGGTGGTGTTCGCGCTGTTCGGCCCCGCCCTGATCGACATGATGAGCGTGAGCCAGGACGTCCGCGACATGGCAAGCGAGTTTCTGATCTTCGTCATCGCATCCCCGCTGCTGGCCGTTCTCGCCTTCGCCTTCGACGGGGTCTATATCGGCGCAACCTGGGCCCGCGACATGCGCAACCTGATGCTGGCCGCGCTTGCCATCTTCCTCCTCGCCTGGCTTGCACTGCGCAGCTTCGGCAATGCCGGCCTCTGGGGCGCGCTGCTCGCCTTTTACGCCGCGCGCGGCAGCCTGGAGGCGCTGCGCTATCCGGCGCTGCTGAGGACGTCGTTCGGGAAAGGGATCGATTCCGCGCAGGCGCTCTCCTGATCGCCTCGCCCCGCTTGCGGGGAGAGGGGAGAAGCCTACACCGGCCAGTCCTCGGCGGTGATGGTGGCGGCGTCGGCGCCGACGATTTCGGCAAGCGTATCGCGCCCGGTGCGCAGCAGGGTCGAGGCGAGATCGTTCTTGATGTCGTCGATCAGGCCGAGGCCCTTGTAGATCAGCGACGAATAGAGCTGGATCAGACTCGCGCCGGCCCGAATCTTGGTCAGCGCCGCACCGCCGGAGTCGATGCCGCCGACGCCGATCAGGGGGAATGCCCCTTCCGCGCGCACATAGGTTTCCGCGACCATCCGTGTCGAGAGCCGGAACAGCGGCCGGCCGGACAGGCCGCCCGTCTCCTCGGCGCGCGCCTTGTCGCGCAGGCTCTTCGGCCGCGCCAGCGTGGTGTTGGCCACGATCATACCGTCGACCCGCCGCGAACGCGCGACCTGAACGACCTCGTCGAGCTGCGCGAGACTCAAGTCCGGCGCGATCTTGAGCAGCACCGGGGTATCACCCGCCTTCTCGCGCACACGCTCGCGCGCATCGATCACCCGGGCAAGCAGATCGTCGAGGATCGCCGCCTGCTGCAGGTTGCGCAGGCCCGGCGTATTGGGCGACGAGACGTTGATGGTGAAGTAGCTCGCCACCGGCGCAAAGGTTTCGATCAGGCGCACATAATCCGCCACGCGATCGGGCGAATCCTTGTTGGCCCCGATATTGACCCCGACGATGCCGCCGTGATGCGCCCGCGAGGCAAGGCGTCGCAGCACGATCTCCGCACCATCGTTGTTGAAGCCCATGCGGTTGATGACCGCCTCGTCGCGTTCGAGCCGAAGCAGGCGCGGACGCGGATTGCCGCCTTGCGGCTTCGGCGTCACCGTGCCGACCTCGACAAAGCCGAAGCCGAGCCGCAGCAGCGCATCCGGCACTTCCGCGTTCTTGTCGAAACCTGCGGCGAGGCCGATCGGGTTCGGGAAGTTGAGGCCGAAGGCGCGTACCGCGAGTTTCGGATCGTCGGCGCGCGGCCGGGCGCCCGGCAACAGCTTCAGGCCGTGGATCGCGAGACGATGTGCGTCTTCCGGGTCGAACCAGCGCAGCAGCGGCAGCGAGAGGGCGTCGAAGGCGCGGATCACGGCTTCAGCTCCGGAATATCGTGAGAGCCGTCGGAACGCACCGGCATGCTGTAGACGCCCCGCGCGGCGCCGATGTCGAGCTCACCATAGAGATGCGGAAACAGCTCGTCATTGCGCGAACGCTCCCAGCGCAGCGCATTCCCCAGCGCATCGGTATCGACCTCGATCAGCAGCAGCTCCCGCTGGCCGAAAAAGTGCTTTCGCGCCGTTTCGCCGACCTGGGCGGCGGTGGAGAAATGAATGAAGCCATCACGTGCATCGTCCGCGCTACCCCGGTACACGCCCAGCCGTTCGGCCTCGCGCCAGGCCGAAGCGGAACAAATCTTGTAAACCTTGACCACGAGCTCTGCCGGAGCCTCTTGTCTGAATCTTATCTGAACCCGTTCAGGATTTTCGCTTGAGATTTTCGGGTCATCGCCGACCCTATTGGCGGCTTCGGCGCAACTCAAGGGATGTTGTACAAGCCCCGCCGCGAAAGGCAAACAGCCATTTACCTGAGGTGTCATTCGGCATGGATGATAGGATCAGGTTGCATCGCCGCCATGCCCTGCCGATCGCGCGCACCGTGTGAACGAACCATCGGACGCGCAAGGGATGAACTTGCCGCGCCGATTTCCATTCAATAGGTTGGCGGGCGGAGCAGATCAGCGGGGAATCAAAGATGCATCGTCGTCATGCGCTCAAGGCATTGGCGGGCGCCGTGCTTTGCCCGCTCTGCGACCGGAAGGGAGTGGCGGCGGACGGCGCGCATTGGAGCTACGAAGGAGAGACCGGCCCGGCCAAATGGGGCGATCTCGACAGCGCGAGCAGGGTCTGCGCGATCGGATCGCAACAATCGCCGATCGACATCGGCGCCACCGTGCGGGCGCAATTGCCGCCGCTCAAGACAAATTGGGCGAGGCATGTCGATACCGTCGTCAACAACGGCCACACGATCCAGTTCAACATCGCCGAGGGCAGCGCGATGACGTTGGACAAGGCCGCCTACAAATTGGTGCAATTTCACTTCCACCGGCCGAGCGAACATCGGATCGGGGGCAAGAGCTTTGCGATGGAGACGCATTTCGTGCATCGCGCGGAGTCCGGGGCGCTCGCCGTTGTCGGCGTGCTGATGACGACAGGCCGGCCAAATGCCGTCTTCAGCCGGATTGTCTCGACCATGCCGCTGAGCGAGGGATCTGCCGTCAAGGCGGATGCCGGCATTGACCCGAACGCGCTGCTTCCGGCGAGGCGCGGCTACTATCGCTACGCCGGCTCACTGACGACCCCGCCCTGCGCCGAGACCGTCGAATGGCTGCTGCTGGAAACGCCCATTCAGGTAGCCGCCGCCGACGTCGCAAGCTTCGCGAGGCTCTATCCGATGAATGCGCGGCCGGTGCAGAAGGACAACCGCCGCTACGTCCTGCAGTCGACGTGACGCAGCGGCGGATGTCGCCCGCTTGGCGGCACAACAAGCGCATAGCCGGCATGAGCCCGATGCGCGCTGATTTCGTGACCGGCGGACATTAGGATAATATCCGGGGCGAACCGAAGACCAGGAGTTCGCTGGCCCCCATGCCCTCAGGCGTCACCAGTTCCGAACAGAAGAGCGTGGCCATCATCGGCCTCGGCAGCATCGGGGGCGTCGTCGCGGGCGCGCTCAGTGCAGTCAATCGCCATGACCTCGTTGCCTGCGTCAGGCACCCCATCGAGCGGTTGACCGTCGAACGGCCGGAAGGCGGCATCGAGGTTCCCATTCTTGCGCTGACCGATCCGGCCCGCGCAAAGCCGGTGGACTGGGTTCTGTTGTGCACCAAGACGCAGGATACCGAGTCGAGTGCGCCATGGCTGACGCGACTGTGCGGCGAGAAAACACGCGTCGCGACCCTGCAGAATGGCATCGGCCATCGCGAGCGCATCGCGCCGTTCGTCGGGAAGGCGGCCGTCATCCCGACCATCGTCTATTACAACGGCGAGCGGCTTGCCCCCGATCGCGTGCGCTACCGGGGCGGCGGCGAGTACGACTTCGCGGTCGCCGACGATGCCGGCGGGCAGGCCTTCGCGGCGCTGCTCGACGGCACGTCGATGCGGATTCTGCGAAGCGGCGATTTCAAGACGCTGGCCTGGCGCAAGCTCCTGGTCAACGCGGTAGCCAATCCCGTCTCCGCACTCACCTTGCAGCGTAACGCGGTGTTTCGGCGCGAGGACATCCATGCGCTCTGCCTGGCGCTGCTGGAAGAGGCTGCCGCGGTCGGCCGGGCCGATGGCGCGCGGCTTGACGCCGACGAAGCCGCGCAATCCATGGCAAGGCTCGCGGCCATCCCGCCCGATGCCGGTTCCTCGATGTATTTCGATCGCCTGAACGGACGGCCACTCGAGATCGAAGCGCTGACGGGCGCCGTGGTCGCGGCCGGCGAGCGGCATCACGTGCCGACCCCGCTCTTGCACATGCTGCTCGCCCTTGCCCGCGCGGCAAGCGAGTCGCCGACCGTCTCACGTCGTCCCGCGTAAGCCCAACCACACAGGTCCGTCCTTGCCGGGCTTGCCCCGGCAATCCGTCAGGGCAAAAAGCTCTTGCGAAGAGCAATGGATGCTCGGGTCAAGCCGCGCATGGCGCCCTTGCCACCGGCTCCGCCTCGGGATCCTACGCCGACCGCGCCAGTGCGCCGTCGATCATGTTGACCGCGTTGGCAATGCCGTAAACCGCGACGAAGGAGCCGAAGCGCGGCCCCTTCTCCTGCCCGAGCAGCACCTGGTAGAGCATGTTGAACCAGTCGAGCGAGACGCCCGGCCTGCCGTCCTTGCCCTTCTTGGTCGTGTCGAGGAACGGCTCGCGGCGGCCGATCTCGTACACCACGTTCTGGATGTCTTCCGCCGAAGAATTCGGCGGCAGGTTCGACAACGCATCGCGCAAATCCTGCAGCGCGGCACGCTCGCTCTCGGTCGGCTCACGGAACTTCTTCGAAGGCGCGACGAAATCGCGATAGTAGTTGATGGCGTAGCCTACCATCGCATCCAGCCTGGGGTGCGTCTGCGGCGTCACGCCCGGGCGATAGCGGGCGATGAATCCCCAGAGCGTTTCGGCATTCTCCGCATTCGACGACGACACCAGCGTGAGCAGAAGCTGGAAGGTCACCGGCATGTCGGCCTTGGGCGGATGGCCGGCATGGATATGCCACACCGGATTGCCCAGTCGCTGCTTGGTGTCCTGCTTCGGGAATGCTTCGAGGAACTGCTGGTAGTCATCGACGTTGCGGGGAATGACGTCGAAGTAAAGCCGCTTCGCCGCCTTCGGCTCGCGATACATGAACAGCGACAATGATTCCGGCGGGGCATAGCGCAGCCACTCCTCGATGGTCAGCCCGTTGCCCTTCGACTTCGAAATCTTCTGGCCCTTTTCGTCCAGAAAGAGCTCGTAGTTGAAGCCCTCGGGCGGCGTGCCGCCGAGCGCCGCGCAGATCTTGCCCGAGAGCTTGACCGAATCGATCAGGTCCTTGCCGGCCATCTCATAGTCGACCGAAAGCGCATACCAGCGCATCGCCCAGTCCGGTTTCCACTGCAGCTTGCAATGGCCGCCGGTCACCGGAAGCGTGACGCGCTCCTTCGTCTCGGGATCGTCGTAGGAGATGGTGCCGGCCCTGGCGTCATGCGCCGTGATCGGCACATAGAGCACCGCGCCGGTGCGCGGGCAGACGGGGAGAAACGGCGAATAGCTCGCCGCGCGCTCCTCGCGCAGGCTGGGCAGCATGATCGCCATCACCTTGTCGATCCGCTCCAGCATGCGCAGGAGCGCGGCGTCGAAGCGGCCGGAGGTGTAATAGTCGGTCGAGCTTGCGAACTCGTAGTCGAAGCCGAACTGGTCGAGAAACGCACGCAGCCGTGCGTTGTTGTGCGCACCGAAACTGTCATGCGTGCCGAACGGATCGGGCACGCGCGTCAGCGGCTTGCCGAGATTCCTCTCCAGCATCTCCTTGTTCGGAACATTGTCCGGCACCTTGCGCAGGCCGTCCATGTCGTCGGAGAACGCGAGCAGGCGGGTCTTGATCTTGTTCTCGGTGAGCACGCGGAAGGCGTGGCGCACCATGGTGGTGCGCGCGACCTCGCCGAAGGTGCCGATATGCGGCAGGCCCGACGGACCGTAGCCGGTCTCGAACAGCACCTCGTCCTTGGGCTTTTTCTTCAGCCGCGCGACAATCGCTTTCGCCTGCTCGAACGGCCAGGCGTTGGATTGTTCGGCAACCGCGCGCAGGTCGCTCGCGGTCGGGACGGCAAGGTCGGTGATGGACATTTTAGGTACGGTTCTCCAAAGGCCGCGGAAATTAGCCCTTCCGCGTCAAATTGCAAAATGACGGCTTGCTCCGTCATTCCGGGGCATCGCAGCGATGAACCCGGAATCTCGCGCCACACCTTCCGGATTCCGGGTTCGCGTCTTCGACGCGCCCCGGAATGACATCAGATGTTCAAAACGGGCTGACCGAAAAATAGCGCAGCCACAGGTCGGTATAACGCCCTTTTTCCCAGACGCGGAACAGCGCCCAGTTCAGCGCCTGGCGCAAGAGGTCGTTGCCCTTGCGGACGGCGATGCCGATGCCCTCGCCGAAATAGCGGCTCTCGACGAAGGGGCCGCCGGAGAACGCACAGCAATCGCCGGAGTCGGTGCCGTTGATCCAGAAGGCCAGCGAAATGGCGTCGCCGAAGATAAAATCGACCTCGCCCCGCCGCAGAGCGGTCCGCAGCGCCTCGTCGTTCGGATAGGACGACACTTCGGCGTCGGTGAACATCGCTTTCAGATAGGCCTCGTGCGCAGAGCCCGCGATGACGCCCACCTTTCTGCCTTCAAGATATTCCGGGCGAATCTCCGGCAAGACCTGATCCTTGCGCGACACGAAGCGCGCCGGCGCCCGGTAATAGGGGTCGGTGAAATCGGCCCGCGCGCGCATCTGCGGCGTCACCGCCATGGAGGCGATGATGGCATCGCCCCGGTTGCTGGCCAGCGCATCGAGCAGCGTATCGAACCTGCGCATCTGGATGGTGCAGGTGACCTTGATCTCCTCGCAGAGCGAGCGCGCCAGATCGACATTGAAACCGGCCGGGTTGCCGTCGGGCCCGGTGAAGTTGAAGGGGGGATAGTCGGTCTCGGTCAGAAACCTGATCACCGAGATGCGCGACAGGTCCGGCCGTTCGGGGCGTCGGCGCGGATCCCAGAAGCCGGGCACCGCCTGCGGCGCCGCCTCCGTGCCAGGCTTGGGCAATGGTTGGGCTGGCGCGGTCTGGGCCGCCGCGGCCGCCACCGGCGCGACGGCTGCGAACACGGCAAGCGCGGCCAGTCGGGCGAGCCGGCGGCCTAGAGCTTTGGGGACAAAGGCAGCGATCTGCACCAGGTTTCGCCGGTCATGTTTCAACTGGGACGGGCCTTATAGACCATCCACAGGCAGATTCGAGCGCCGTTTCGGCCAAAAAGGCCCCCGAAACGGCGGTTAGAGGTAATGCTTCAAATCGGCGGCGGCCTCTTGCGGCGTCCGCTTGAGGTTGAAGGGGCCCACGAATTTGCCGTCGCGGTCCATCAGATAGACCAGGGCGGTGTGATCCATGGTGTAGTCGCCGTCCTTGAGCGGCACCTTCTTGGCATAGACCCGGTATTCGGAGGTGACCTTCGCGATCGCCTGGGGGTCCCCGGTGAGCCCCTTCAGATGCGGATCGAAGCTCGAGAGATAGTCCTTGATGGCAGGGACGGTGTCACGCTCGGGATCGACCGAGATGAAATAGGCGTTGACGCGATCGGCATCCTTGCCCATCGCGCGCAGCACTTCGGAAATCTCGAACAGCGAGGTCGGGCAGACATCGGGGCAATGGGTGTAACCGAAGAAGATCAGGGAGGGCCGGCCTTCCAGGCTTTTTTCGGTGACGGTCGCCCCGCTCTGGTCGGTCAATTGAAACGGACCACCGATCGCGACCGGCGTCGCCACGCCGCGCACCCCGCCAAGAGCCCAGAACATCAGGAGAAGCCCGACCACAAGGCTTGCGCCGAAAGCCGACGCGATCACCAACGGGCGCGTTATCCGATCCATCCCTCGATTTCCCTTTCCCGCCCCGATCAGAAACAGCCGGCGATGCCAGCCGCTATCGTCTCGAAAAACACAGTGGTCCCATAGCGGAACCACAGCGCCACGGCGGCGACGAGCACGATCGCGCCGAGCACAAGGCCCGCAATCGCAAACACGCGCCCAACCTTTCGGGCCGGCAACGTTGCGGGCATTCGATGGGGGCTGGAAAGCGGCAGGGCCATGGCGAGGAGATAGGCCTCCACGCCGCATCAGGCAAGCACCGCCGGCACCATGGCCCGGACCTGACGGTCCGGTCAGGGCCTGATTCTGACGTTCGCATCCCGCCAGGGAGGCACGTTTGCGAACGTCAAATCCGCTTTACTGGTGGCCCGATTCGGAGGCGTTCGCATCCCACTTCCGGGCGGACACCGGCACCGCGGCGGCTCGCGACATCCTGTGGTCCGATGCCTGGGCGTCGTAGTAGCAGGGCCTGTACATGCTCTGTAATTCCCTGCCGCGCAGGAAGATCATCCGCGGCGTCAGCCCGCCGCGGTGAGAAATCCAACGCCGCACCTGCGGCGGGTACATCGAATAAAGCATCTCGGTGGCTTCGGGATTGGTGATCGCCCGGCCGTTGGCGCCGAAGTCCCAGGCGGCATGGAAGCCCAGCGTGGCATGCGAGGTGACGCAGATCCTGTCGTGGGGGATGGCGCCGAGCACGATGGTGCAGGCGGAGGCGCACAGCCCGTCGATGATCACGGTTTCGCCGGAGGAGCGCAGGCCCTGGTACTTGTCGACATAGGTGCCGATCCGGCCACCGCGATCCTCGGTAATGCGGAACGCGTAACTCTCCCCCACACCCGCGAGCAAGAGAATGGCCGCGAGCAACCCTGTCACAAATTTCATGTCCTGCCCCGGTTCAAGCTTGGAAGTGAATCCGAATCTGTTGGTCTTCAGTGATGCAAGAGTGATGCTAGCGTCATGCGACTTCCCGGTTTTGTCTAGGCAGGGGGAACACCCCAAAACAAATTCAAATCGGGTGTTGCCCGGCCGCTGCACCTTGGCGGATCGAAAGGTCCCGAACCGGAACGGTTAATGGTTCCCTACCGGAAACCATAGCTTCCAACGCCCTGCAAACAACGCAACGGACGTTGTGCAGAACAACAGGGCAAAAAAATGCCCACGCGTAACATTTCGGCACACGGCGGCTTGCTCAACGCGTGAGCGCGATCATGCGCGCGAACGCGCCGCACGCGCGGACGAATCGCGGAACCGCGATCCGGAGTTCCGCTTGCGCGATCGGCGAAATCGAAATGCACGACCTCCGAGGTAATCGATTTTGCTGCGCGCAACTTCGAAAGTCGGTCCCGCCGCTCGAGCGGCTTCATTAGACGGAGGATTCCAATGACCGACTTCTACAAGATCGCGCGCGGCTATATCGAGCTCTGGAATGAGCGGACGCCGAGCCGCAGGCGGGAAATGCTCAGCATCAACTGGACGACGGACGCCAGCTATGCCGATCCCTTGATGAGCGGCGAAGGTCATGACGGTGTCGATGCGCTGATCGCGGGCGTGCAGCAGCGCTTTCCCGACTTCACCTTCAAGCTGATCGGCGAGCCGAACGGCTTCGGCGATCACTTGCGTTTCTGCTGGGGACTGGGACCAGATGGCGCCGACAGCCCGATCAAAGGCACCGATTTTGCGGTGCTGCAGGAGGGCCGCATCCGCAGCATCACCGGATTCCTGGATCAGGTGCCGCAGAGCACGTAACCGCAAAAGCCGGCTGCCTGTGTTCTCCACGGGCAGCCGCGCTGCGATCGCTGCGTCGTCTTTCAGAAATCTAAAATCGCCAGCCGCACCTGCGGCGGCCGCGCTCCCACCAGCAGGCCCATCGCCGACGACGCCCGCGATGTACCGGCGGGCGCCGTCGCGGCGGCGGCCTACGCCGGGGTGGAGGACGCCGTCGCGGGCCACCCTGCACCGGTATGACGAGATCTGACGGCTCTCCGACCAGTCCACGCTCACCCACCAGCGGCATCGCTTCAGCATCCTGGAGGAAGCTTGTCCCCAGAGCACCGAGTGCGGCTGCGGCAACGGCGCTCTTCACGAAGACGCCAAGAAAAGCACGGCGGCTGTGCTCATGTTTGTTCATTGCAGACTCCCCCTTCCTGCTTACGCAGACCGTCGAACCGATTGAAACGCGTAGAGCAGCCAGGCCAGCCCGTGGGACAGCAGATCGATGCCAAGCAAAAATCCCAGCAGCCAGGTGCTGATGGTGGTGAATCCGGAGAGGACATAGAGGCCAGCGAGCACCCCGAAGGCTCCGGACAGAAGCAGCATCCATCCGCTGTTCTGCCAATAGACGTAACCCAGCACACAGCGGATGATGCCCGAAGCGAACAGCAACGCGCCGAGCAGATAGGTCAGGACGATGGCGCCGGAGGCCGGCTCATAGAGCAGCACGAGTCCGAAGGCCACATAGATGGCGCCGAGCAGGATCTGCCAGGCGAAGCCGCCCCATCCCCTGGTCCAGAAGGCATGAACGATCTCGAACGCACCAGCGATGATCGCGATCAGCCCGATCAGCTTGACGCTGATGAGTGTGGCGAACACGACGTCGCTCAGGGCGAAAGCGCCGGCCGCGATCATCACGATTCCGAGGAGCGTGCAAAGCCACAGCGGCGGAGGCCGCCAACTCCGAATCCGTGAGCTATTGTCGAAGACCGCCATGCGGTCCTCCCTGATCCGGCGCCGAGTCTTCTCGCCGCCCGGCTTTGATTGGCCGAACGTGCGCGCCCGGCCCCCGCGTCTTGCGCGATCGGGATCCGATCATTGACGATCGTGCCCGCCGGCGGGCGCGACGCTCAAAGCCTGAGCGCCCGTCCGGCGAGAACGAAGCGACGAACCTTCGCCTTAAGCCGCTGCGGAGTGAGCTGCTTCCTGCGCCTTCCCGAGCGTGTCGCGGAGGAGCTGCTCCTTCTTCTCGTCGAACGAGGTCTTCAGGACAACGCCTCCCGCATCCTTGATCTCGTTCAGCACCTTGTCGGCGGTCATGTGCTTGATCAGCAGGAACAGAACCGCATCACCCGGCTTCGCGCTCGATGCAAGCTCTTTCATGAACTGATCCTGGATGCCGAAATCGGTGAGCGCACCGCCGAGCGCTCCTGCTCCTGCACCGAGCGCAACGCCGATGATGGGATTCATGAACAACAAGCCGACCAGAAGCCCCCAAAAGCTTCCGGTGGCGGCGCCGACGGCGGTCGTGTTGACCATCTGGTTGAGCTTGATGGTGTCCTTGTCGGTCTTCACCGCTACCACGGCATCACCGAGCGTGATCAGATATTCACGCTGCAGCTTGAGTAGTCTTTGCCGGACTTCTTCGGCCTTGGCCTCGGACGGGTACACAATCGCAACAAGGTCTGACATTGAACGCTCCCGTGACGATTTTGGACTGCAGCCCCCTGGCGGCGAAACCCCTCATGCATGTTTGGTGATGCATAACCATCTAATCTCCCACGGAGCCGATTTGCAACCTCCGCGATTCGGCAACGCATGGCTTCACAGTTCAGAGATGAGTTTGGGAGCGAACTGAATCGGTCAGCAGTGCTGCCTCACGATCTGACCCGGCGGAGCGCGCAAATGCTACCACGAAGCGCTGCGGAGATTTTTGAAGTCTTTCGCGTTGTAGGGTTGATCGCGCAACGGGCGGATTTCTCCGCCGGCAGTTCAGTTGCATGAGGATCGATCATGACAGCAGGCAGGAAACGCTGGCTGACCGCGCTCCTTGTCGCAGCTCTGCTGGCAGGCGGTTACCATGCCTGGCAGAAGTTCGAAGGTGACAATCTCCCGGCTGGAATCGCCAGCGGTAACGGCCGTATCGAGGCGGTCGAAATCGACATCGCGAGCAAGACGCCGGGACGCATCCAGGACATCCTCGTCAGGGAGGGCGACTTCGTCACGGCGGGACAGGTGCTGGCGCGCATGGACACGACGCAGATGGAAGCGCAGCGCCGTCAGGCGAAGGCCCAGTTGCGTCGCGCCATGATCGGCGTCGACACGGCCAAGAGCCTTGTGAAGCAGCGAGAGGCCGAGAAGAAATCGGCCGATGCGGTGATCGCGCAGCGTAATGCCGAACTGGACACGGCGAACCGGAGGCTCGATCGATCGACGCGGCTGATCCGAACCAACGCCGTACCCCAGCAGCAGGTCGAAGATGACCGGGCGGCGGCCGACGGCGCGACGGCCGCCGTGGCTGCCGCAGAGGCTCAGCTTGCAGCATCGCAGGCAGCCATCAGCTCCGCCCAGGCGCAGATCGTCGACGCCGAGGCGGCGGTCGACGCGGCCAAGGCCACCATCGAGAGCATCGAAGCCGACATCAACGACAGCACATTGAGGGCGCCGCGCGACGGACGCGTGCAGTTTCGCGTGGCACAGCCGGGAGAAGTGCTCGCCGCCGGAGGGCGCGTGCTCAATCTTGTCGATCTCGGCGATGTCTACATGACCTTTTTCCTGCCAACGGCGCAGGCGGGCCGCGTCGCGATCGGCGCGGAGGTCCGCCTCGTGCTGGATGCCGCTCCCCAGTGGGTCATTCCCGCCCAGGTGAGCTTCGTCTCCAGCGTTGCGCAGTTCACCCCGAAGACGGTGGAAACGGAGGAGGAGCGTCAGAAGCTCATGTTCCGGATCAGGGCGCATATCTCGCCGGATCTGCTGCGGAGAAACATCGAACAGGTCAAGACCGGTCTCCCCGGCAGGGCCTTTGTCCGGATCGCATCGAGCGCCGAATGGCCGGCGTTTCTCAGCGAGAAGCTGGTCCAATGAACTCGCCGCCGACCGGAAGCGAAACCGACCAGATGACACCCGTGGCGCGCCTGGAAGCGGTTGGACTGTCTTACGGCAAGACGCGTGCCCTCGATGGCATCACGCTCGACATGCCCCGCGGTCGCATGGTCGGGCTGATCGGACCAGACGGCGTCGGCAAGTCCAGCCTGCTTTCCCTCATAGCCGGCGCCCGCACCGTTCAGGAAGGGCGCGTCCACGTGCTCGGCGGCGACATGGCCGACGCCGCGCACCGGAGGCTGTCGTGTCCGCAGATCGCCTACATGCCGCAGGGGCTGGGCAGCAATCTCTATCCGACGCTATCGGTGTTCGAGAACGTGGATTTTTTTGGCCGCCTCTTCGGCCACGACCGGCGCGAGCGCGAACGCCGGATTGGCGATCTTCTGAAAGGCACGGGACTGGCTCCCTTCGCAAAGCGACCAGCGGGCAAGCTCTCGGGCGGCATGAAGCAGAAGCTCGGCCTTTGCTGCGCGCTGATCCATGACCCCGACCTCCTGATCCTTGACGAGCCGACCACAGGCGTCGACCCGCTCTCGCGCCGCCAGTTCTGGGAACTGATCGACACCATCCGCGCCGACCACCCGGGCATGAGCGTCATCGTTGCGACCGCCTACATGGAAGAGGCCGCGCGCTTCGACGTCCTGGTGGCGATGGATGCCGGCCGCGTTCTGGCGAGCGGCAGCGTTGCCGATCTGCTCGCCCGCACCAAGGCCACGACGCTGGAACAGGCCTTCATCGCCCTG